>CAZPOS010000270.1:0-6588 GCA_964588065.1 uncultured Reyranella sp. | reverse complement strand
GACGCGCCCCTCGATGCCCTCGGGCACCAGCTTGAGCGTGCTCTGCACCTCCTGCTGGAAGTAGCGGTCGGCCGAGCCGCGCGCCATGGCGCCGATCGAGCCCATGCCGCGGTACGACTTGTAGGAGCGGCCCTGGTAGAGGATCACCTCGCCCGGCGCCTCGTCGGTGCCGGCCAGCAGCGAGCCGATCATGGCGCAGTCGGCGCCGGCGGCGATCGCCTTGGCGAGGTCGCCGGAATACTTGATGCCGCCATCGCCGATCGCGGGAACGCCCGCGGCGCGGCAGGCCTCCGCCGCTTCCATGATGGCGGTGAGCTGCGGCACGCCGACGCCGGCCACCATGCGGGTGGTGCAGATCGAGCCCGGGCCGATGCCGATCTTCACGGCGTCGGCGCCGGCATCGATCAGCGCCTGGGCACCCTCGCGGGTGGCGACGTTGCCCGCCATGACCTGGGTGTAGTTACTGAGCTTCTTCACGCGGGTCACGGCCTCGAGCACGCCGCGCGAATGGCCGTGCGCGGTATCGACCACGATGACGTCGACGTCGGCGTCGATCAGCAGTTGGGCGCGGCGCAGCCCGTCCTCGCCCACGCCGGTCGCCGCGGCGGTGCGCAGCCGGCCCTTTTCGTCCTTGCTGGCGCCGGGGAACTTGTTGGCCTTCTCGATATCCTTGACCGTGATCAGGCCGATGCAGCGATAGTTGGCGTCGACCACCAGCAGCTTCTCGATCCGGAACTGGTGCAGCAGCCGCTTCGCTTCTTCCTTGGTGGCGCCCTCGGTCACGGTGACCAGGCGCTCCTTCGTCATCAGCGTGCTGACCGGCGTGCCGGCATCGGTGGCGAAGCGGACATCGCGGTTGGTGAGGATGCCGGCCAGCTTGCCGCTGCCGCGCTCGACCACGGGAATGCCCGAGATCTGGTTGGCTTCCATGAGCGCCAGCGCCTCGGCCAACGTCTGGTCGGGATGAATGGTGACGGGGTTCACCACCATGCCGCTTTCGAACTTCTTGACCCGGCGAACCTCGTTGGCCTGCGCCTCGGGCTCGAGGTTCTTGTGGATGACACCGATGCCGCCGGCCTGCGCCATCGCGATCGCCATGCCCGATTCCGTGACGGTGTCCATCGCCGCCGACATCAGCGGGATGTTGAGTTCGATGGTGCGTGTGAGCTTCGTCCGGGTGTCGGTCTGTCCTGGCAGAACCGCCGAGGCGGCTGGCTTCAGGAGGACGTCATCGAAGGTGAGCGCTTCCTGAATCTGCATACCAACCTCCGTCGGGGAGAAATAAAAACGGCGGCCCTCGGAGAGGGCCGCCGGGTTGGCGAGCCTTTATACACACCGCCGCGCACAAGCCAAGCGCCAAGCCCGGGGCGTTCACGCGCGGCGGTTATGCATAACTGTTCTCAGACGGCGCCGAGGAAATCGCGTTTCCCGATCTCGACCCCGGACTGGCGCAGGATTGCGTAGGCGGTGGTGCAATGGAAATAGAAGTTCGGCAGGGCGAAATGCACGAGATACTGCTCGCCCGTGAGTTTCAGAGGCGCGCCCGCGATCGTCAGCACGACCTCGCGCCCCTCGCTGCCGTCGATCTGCTCGGGCTTGAAGCCATTGAGAGAGGCCACCACCGTAGCGATGCGCTTCTGCAGCTCGCCCAATGTCTTCTCCGAATTGTCGTGCGGCGCCGGCACCTCGGCGCCGGCGAGACGGGCCGCGCTCTCCTCGGCGAACCGGCAGGCGATCTGCACCTGGCGCGTGAGGGGCAGCATGTCCGGCGTCAGTCGGATTGCGCCCAGGACAGCCTCGTCGACCTTCTTCGCGGCCGCCCAGGCCGAGCCCTTCTCGAGGACTTTCGCGAGCGCGCCGAGCTGGCGCAGGTAGACGGGGATCGAGGCGCCGTACATGCCGAGGGACATGGATTTCTCCAGGAAGGGACAGGGGGCCGAATCTATCCGCGGAAGCCCGTCCCGACGACATACATCTCGGCCGAATCGGCCCGGCTGGCCTCCGGCTTGAAGTGGCGGACCTTGGCGAAATCCTTCTTGAGCCGGTCGAGCAGCGTCCGCTCGGTGCCGCCGCGCAGCACCTTGGCCACGAAGGCGCCCCCCGGCTTCAGGATCTCGCGGGCGAAGTCGTGCGCCGCTTCGGCCAGACCCATGATACGCATGTGGTCGACCTGGGTCTCGCCCGTCGCAGCCGCCGCCATGTCGCTCATGACCACGTCGGCCGGCCCGCCCAGCAGCTCGGTCAACACGGCCGGCGCATCGTCGTCGTAGAAATCCTTCGCGAGCACTGTGGCGCCCGGAATGGGCTCGACCGGTGTGATGTCGATGCCGATCACGACGCCCTTGTTCTTGCCCGCACTCACCCGTTCCACCGACACCTGCGTCCAGCCGCCCGGCGCCGCACCGAGATCGACGATGCGCGCGCCCGGCTTCAGGATCCCGAACTGATCGTCGATCTGCAGCAGCTTGAAGGCAGCGCGCGAACGATAGCCGCGCTTCTTCGCCTCCTCGACATAGGGATCGTTGAGCTGGCGCTGCAGCCAGCGCTGCGAGGAAACGGTCCGGCCGCGTGCCGTCTTCACGCGCACCGTGGCGCGCCGGCCCGTCGGCAGGCTGCCCTTCTTGTCGCGCGCCATGATCAGCTGCCTCGCCGACAGGCCTGGTCGGCCTCGCGATCGGCCTGCCGCATCAGGTCCATCAGCACGCCCTCGCGCAGGCCGCGATCCGCCACGCGCACGACCGGCGCCGCCCATTGGCGGCAGACGGCCTCCAGGATGGCTCCGCCCGCCAGTGCGAGATCGGCGCGATCGTCCCCGATGCAGGGCAGATGGGTGAGCTGGTCGACAGACAGCGTGGAAAGCTCTTCACAGATACGCAAGATTTCCTCTCGGCCGATCCTCGAACCGTCGACCAGGGTGCGGTTATAGCGCTTCAGCCCCTGATAGTGTGCGCTGATCGTCGTCACGGTGCCCGAGGCGCCGATCATCTGCACCTCGCCGCGAGCGATCGCCGCGCCGATCTCATGCTGGGCGCCGAATGGCCGGAGGTCGCTCTGGATGCGCTCGACCATGTCGGCGTAACAGGCCGGGCTGAGCGGCCGGCCGCGCGGCTGACCGCGCGTGCAGGACTCGGTGAGGGTGACCACGCCCCAGGGAACCGAGGTCATGCCGATCAGTTCGGTGGTCGCGCACCCCGGACGGCCCGGGCGCGGTCGCACCCGGATCCAGCTTACTTCAGTCGATCCGCCGCCGATATCGATCAGCAAGGCGTGGGGAATGTCGGGGTCAAGCAGGTTCTCACAGCTTGCCAGGGCGAGCCGCGCTTCCTCCGACGGCTGGATCAGGTCGAAGCTCAGTCCGGTGCGCGCCTTCACGAGTCCGAGGAAATCCCCGGCGTTGCCGGCGCGGCGACAGGCCTCGGTCGCGATGTGACGGGCACGGGTCACGCGATTGCGTTCGATCTTCGCCGCGCACACGCCAAGCGCATGCAGCGTGCGTTCGATGGCTTCGCCACACAGCGAACCGCTCAGCGCCACCCCCTCGCCCAGCCGTACCGGGCGCGAATAGGCATCGATCACCTCAAAACCCTCGACCGATGCCTTCGCCACCAGGAGCCGGCAATTGTTGGTGCCGAGATCGATGGCGGCGAAAGTGTGCGCAAATCGACCGCTGTGCCAGCCTCCCTTGGGCGTGGATTCCCCGGTCATTCACAACTCTTCCTTGGCAAGATCGTACCCGAGGAAACTGTCCACGGCGAGGCCCCGCTTGCCAATCGGTTCCGTCATCGCTAAATCGTGCGCCAACGAGGTCCGCAGGGTCCTTGGGGGATAGTTTAACGGTAGAACAACTGGCTCTGACCCGGTTAGTCTTGGTTCGAATCCAGGTCCCCCAGCCACCCTGCCCCGCAGTTGGCCTCGTCTTTTCCTCAACCTGACTTGGCCCCGAAGAGCCGCATCGTGGTCATCGGCGCGACGTCGGCGATCGCCGAGCATTGTTGCCGGCTGTGGGTGCGGCGCGGTCCGGTCGAACTGATCCTCGTGGCGCGGAACGCCGAGCGGGCGGAGCAGATCGCCGACGATTTGCGCCGGCTGAGCGATCAGGCGCAGATTTCGGTGGAGAGGGAGGATTTCCTCTCCACACCCGCCATCACCGCAGCCGTGGCACGCTGGACGGCGCGGGAGCCCCTCGACATGGCATTGATCGCACACGGTGTTCTCTCGCCTCAACAACCTTGCCAGGACGACATCGAGCGCGCGCGGGCCTCAATCGAGGTCAATGGGCTCTCGCCTGTCCTCTTCGCCGAGGCTCTGGCCGGCGCGATGGGCCGAGCGGGACGCGGGACGATCGGCATGATCGGGTCAATCGCCGGCGATCGCGGCCGCCGCGCCAATTACGTCTACGGTGCCTCGAAGGCACTGATGGATCGCTATGCGCAGGGGCTCCGTCACCGCTTCGCGGGTTCCGACGTCAGGATCGTCCTGATCAAGCCCGGTCCGACGGATACGCCCATGGCGGCGCCCTACAAGGCGCAGGGACGGCGCCTCGCGCCGGTCGAGGAGGTGGCAAGCGGTGCGGTAGAGGCGATGCGGCGCGGCACGCCGGTCGTGTATCTGCCCCGACGCTGGAGGTTTATCATGCTGGTGGCGCGCGCCCTCCCCGACTTCCTGTTCAACAGGATCAATTTCTGACACGCAGCCCGCAAATCGCATTGGGAGGAGTCAGGCGCCTCAATATACTGGCGTCGGATGCGCCCCCTCTCCCCGACGGTATCGATCGTCGTTCCGACGTTCAACGAATCACGAAACCTGCGCCGGCTTGTCGGGCTGCTCGACAGGGCGATGGGGAAGATCCCCTGGGAAGTCGTCTTCGTGGACGACGACAGCCCGGACGGTACCTGGAGAGTGGCCAAGGATCTCGCTCGATCGGATCCCCGCGTGCGCTGCATCCGCCGTGTCGGCCGGCGCGGTCTCGCCGGCGCCTGCATCGAGGGCGCCCTCAGCTCGGCCGCTCCTTATGTCGCCGTGATGGATGCCGATCTCCAGCATGACGAAACGCTTCTTCCCGCGATGCTGGCGAAGCTGCAGGCCGGCGAAGCGGAGATCGTCATCGGCAGCCGCTTTGCGCGCGATGGCGGCAGTGCCGACGGATTCACCGCAAGGCGGGCCTTTGCCAGCCGCGTCGCGGCCCGCCTCGCCGCCCTCCTCATCGGGCGACAGGTCTCGGACCCGATGAGCGGCTTCTTCGCGCTGAAGCGGGAGGTCTTCGAGGCCGTGGCGCCGCGCCTCGTCCCATCGGGTTTCAAGATTCTGGTCGACATCCTGGCCAGCACCCGGGGACAGGTGCGCCTTGCCGAGATCGCCTACCGTTTCCGCTCGCGCCAGGAAGGTCTGTCAAAGTTCGACACGCGCGCCATTCTCGATTTCCTCGGGCTTCTTCTGCATCGGATCACCGGCGGTACGGTCTCGGTGCGGTTTCTGTTCTTCATGATCGTTGGTTCGACCGGGATTGCGATCCATCTCGTCGCCCTCCGCGCCGGATTGCTGGGCGGACTGGGCTTCGACGCGGCGCAGTCGCTGGCGACCGTTGCCGCGATGACGTCGAACTTTCTGGTGAACAACCTGCTCACCTACAGCGACATGAAACTCAAGGGCACCGCGGCGCTGGCCGGCCTGCTGAAGTTCTATGCCGTCTGCGGCGTGGGCGCGCTCGCCAATATCGGCGTGGCGTCGTGGCTGTTCGTGTCGAACGAAGACTGGTGGGTCGCCGGGATCGCGGGCGTCATCGTCGGCGCCACGTTCAACTATACGATGAGTTCGATCATCGTCTGGCGGCAGCAGCAGAATTGAGGCGGCGCCTTCCGGCGCCGCCCCTCGCCCTCAGCGGGCGTTCTCTTTCTCGAAATCGGGCACCGCCGCGGATGCGGCTGCGAAGCGCGGCGCCTTGGTGGCCTTGAGAGCCTCGGCGCCACCGTCGGTCTGCATGATCTTCGCCATGATCGCCTGCTGCGCGCGCTCGAAGACACCGCGATTCTCGATCAGGAACTTCTGCGATTCGCGCAGCTTCGTCACGTAGCCGTTGATCTCGGGAATGACGTAGCGCGCGACCATGTCCCAGCTGCGGCGCGTGTTCTCCGGGTTGGCCCAGTCGTGGACGAAGCCGACGACCGTGCCGAAGCCGCCGCTCTTGGCATAGACGTCCTTGATGACCTTCACGAGATCGTCCGGTGTGCCGATCGTGGCGGCCGAGCCGGGCGTAAAGGCTGTCTTGTCCACGGCCTCGTCGGGATTGGCAAAAGGCTCCGCGCCGGGGCGTTGCAAGGTGCCGACGATGTACTCGTTGTGCCAGCGGTGCAGGCCGACCCTGGCCTCCTCGCGGGCCTTCTCGCGCGTCTCCGCGACGTGCCAGCTGAGCAGCACGCGCCAGTTCCTGCGATCGACCGTCTGGCCATGCTTCTTCGCGGCGTCCTCGGCGAACTTCCACTGCGTCGGCAGGGCGAGAAGCCCCTCGTTCGACATCGAGCCGATCGAAATGATTCCGATCCCATGCTTGCCCGCCAGGGTCATGCCCGAGGGACTGACCTGTGAAGCGAC
>CAZPOS010000269.1:0-7127 GCA_964588065.1 uncultured Reyranella sp. | reverse complement strand
GGCATCGACCAGCGGCCGCAGCAGCGCGATGGCGCCGGTCGGATAGCAGCCCGGGTTGCTGATGCGGTTGGAGTCGAGCAGCTTCTGGCGCTGGTCCTTGGCCAGCTCGGGGAAGCCGTAGGTCCAGCCGTCGGCCACGCGATGCGCGGTCGAGGCGTCGATCACCACCGTGTCCGAATTGCCCATCGCCGCCACCAGCTCCTTGGCCGCCGCGTCGGGCAGGCAGAGCACGGTGATGTCGGACGCCCTGGCGATCTCGGCACGCTTGCCGAGGTCCTTGCGGTCGGCCATCGGCAGTTCGAGCAGCTCGATATCGGCGCGGTCCTTGAGCCGGTCGAGAATCTGCAGGCCCGTCGTGCCGTGCTGGCCGTCGATGAAAATCTTGGTCTTGTTGCTGGTCATGGTCTTCTCTCTCGATGCAGGGCCTGGGAGGGGGCCGGACTGGAGAAGGAAGGATGGAAGCCGCCTCGTCTCTCCAGCGGCTTCACGATACGGCGCGTTTGTTACTGTTGCGCGCGCGCGTTCTCTTACCGCTTTTGCGAGCGGCGACGTCGCGACCGGAGAAGGGCGAGCGAAATCATGGTGGGCCGATATTTCATCGACGACCCACCGTGTCAAGATACCGGAGACACGCTAGGTTCGATTATTCCCTTTTTGGAGGCAGCCCGTGAGCCAGTCCGCCCATCCCGAAGGCCTCTCCATGCTGGAGAAGCGCCGCATCGAAGCCGAGATCCTGAAGGAGGTCTACGAGACCCTGAAGGCGAGCCACGGCGAGGAGGTCGCGAAGAAGACGATCGAGGAATCGGTGCGTCGCTCGGCCATCGAGCAGGCCCGCCAGTTCGCCGCCTCGGTGCCTGGGGGGACGTCGCTGAAGTCGTTCCAGGACATCCAGCATCTGTGGACCGCGGGCGGCTCACTGGAGATTGAGGTGCGCGAGCAGACCGACAGGACGTTCGTGTTCGATGTCGTGCGCTGCCGCTATGCCGAGACCTACAAGAAGATGGGGCTGGGCGAGATCGGCGGCCTGCTATCCTGCAACCGCGACGGCGCCTTCTGCGAGGGCTACGACCCCAAGCTCAAGCTCGAACGCACGCAGACGATCATGCAGGGCGCCAGCCACTGCAATTTCAAGTACACGTATGAGGCTTGACCGTCAGTTCAGAAACTCCGCCACCACGATGTGGCCGTCCTTGGCGGGCCAGGTGCGCGTCGGAATGGTTTCGTTGTTGAACATCGCCATCACCGTCCGTGAGGGCGCGGCCTCGAAGGCGAGGCGACCCATCGACACGCCGGGTACGCCGTCGTTGATGCCGGGCGGCACCTTGCCGTCGAGCGAGAACTTGTCGCGACCGACGCCGAAATAGCCGCGCGGCCGGCTCATGAGGGTGACGGCCCCGGCGCCTTCGTCGGCCTTGCCGAAGGGCTGCGGCCGCAGGTGCACCACGTCGCTCGAGCGCAGGAACGGCGAGCGGTAGGTGTGCGTCGTCGGCAGGCCCGCGACCCGCAGCACGAACTCGTAATGGGAATCGGAGCGGCCGACGAAAGGCCCCCAGACGCCGTCCTCGCCCGTGGTCTTGCGCAGCAGCGCCACCGCACTTTTGCGTTCGCCGGTCTTTGCGTCGACCTCGAAGATCTCTACTTCCGCGCCGGCCACCGGAATGTTGGTGTAGGTGCCTTCGCTGAAGCCGGTCACCTTGCCGTTCAGGATCGGCAGCGGCTCCTGGGCGATGAACATGCTGCCCGGCGGCTTGCCGGTGATGTGCTCGAACATCGCCGCAAAAGCCAGCTTGTGGAACGCGACCTCGCGATGGTCGAGCCCGTCCAGGATCACGTTGCGCGCGCCCCGCAGCTCCGAGGCATCGTAGCTGACGCCGGTCGGCTTGCCGGGTGCGCCGACGAAGCGGCCATCCGGCTGCGAGTACTTGTCGTTGCTGTCGGAGCGGATCGCCATCATCTCGACGCCCGGGATCAGGTCGTCGGGCCCGTCGTTGAGGCCTTTGAGGAACGGAAAGGCGCCGTTGAACTCGCTGCCGGGCAGCAGGGATTCGGAAATCACGATGCCCTTGTTGGGCGTCCCGCAGAGCACGGCATGGCTCACCAGGTCCGCCCCGCCACCGTTCTTCAGCAGCGCGCGAATGGCATTGCCGCCGCGCGAGGACCCGACGAGAGCGACCTTGCGACGGCGCGTCGCCTTCAGGACCTGCAGAACGAAGGCCGACAGCTCCTTCATCTGGTCCTCGGCCGACGACCGCAGGGGCTGCGGTTTCGAATCGTCGGCGCGGGCATTGGGATAGATGAAGTCGATGGCGAAGAGCTGGTTACGCTTGTAGCCGTTGGCTTCGAAGCGCCACAGGTTGTTGATCCAGAGGGCGCTCGAATCCCCGTTGCCGTGCACGAACACGACCGGCGGAGGCCCCACCTCCGGCTGTGGGCGGCGCGGCACCGGCTGGCCGAACGCCTTACCGGAAAGGGCAAGCGCTGGCGCAAGCATGGCGCCGCCGAGCACAGCGCGGCGGGTCGGGCCTTTCTTCGAGGTCCTCAGCCCCTTGCTCATCACTCCCCCTGACAATCTTCCCTATGTTGGCAAATGCCGAGCGCCGGCGCTACGCTTGCCATATGTCCCTTCGTTACGTCGACAGCCCGGTCGGCCGACTGGCCATCGAGGCGGATCACGACGCCGTGACCTCGGTGCGCTGGTCGAACGACGAGGGCGCGCACGACAGGTCGACGACACCGGTGCTCGAAGACGCCGTGCGCCAGCTCGAACTGTATTTCGCGGGCAGGCTCAAGCGATTCGACCTGCCGCTCGCGGCGCGCGGTACCGACTTCCAGAAGAAAGTCTGGACCATGATGTGTGAGATTCCCTTCGGCGGGACCGCGACCTATGGCGGCATGGCGATGGCGCTCGGGTCCGGTCCCCGCGCCGTCGGCATGGCCTGCGGCCGCAATCCCATCCCCATCATCGTGCCCTGCCACAGGGTTTTGGCCAGCGGCGGCAAGGAAGGCGGCTTCTCGGGCGGCCGGGGCCTGCCGACCAAGCGTCAGCTGCTGGCGCTGGAAGGCGTCGTGCTTCTTTAATTTCTATGACGTTGCGTCGGCCGGACGCCCCGGCTACGGAAGCGTCATGCGCGTGCTGATCACCCGGCCGGAACGCGAGGCGACCACGCTGGCGACGGCGCTGGCCGAGCGTGGCCATGTCCCCGTCATTGCGCCCCTGTTCCGTCTCGAGATTCTGCATCCTCCGGCGACCTTCGCCACGGATCTTGCCGATTGCCAGGCGATCCTGCTGAGCAGCGCCAATGGTGCGCGCGCCCTGGCCGAGGCCAGCGAACAGCGGGGCAAGCCCATCCTGGCGGTCGGCGACACCACCGCCTCGACCGCGGAAGGGCTGGGCTTCGTCTCGGTCGCCTCGGCCGCGGGCGACGGGCGGGCGCTGGCCGAACTCGCGCGCAAGCGCCTCGATTCAAAGGCCGGGCCTCTCGTCCATGTATCCGGCGTCGACATCGCCCAGGATTTCGCCGCCGCCCTCGCCCCTGACGGGTTCGAGGTGCGTCGCGTGGCCTTGTACGACGCCCGCGAGGAGACCGCTTTGCCGGATTCGGCTCGCGCCGCGATCGAGGCGCGGGCGCTCGACATCGCGATGTTCTTTTCGCCGCGCGCCTCGGATCTGTTCGCGCGCCTGGTGCAGCAGGCCGGCGTTGCCGCGGCGCTGTCGAACGTCACTGCCATCGGCATCAGCCCGGCGGCGCTCGCGCCTTTGAAGGCCCTGCCGTTCAAGACGACGGTGGCCGCCGCGCACCCCACCCGCCAGGCCGTGCTCGACGAAATCGACCGGCTGCCCGTCGAGCCCCTCGCGGGCGCTCCCAAGGCCGCCGCCACGACGGCCGCAGAAGGACCGAGCAACATGAGCGACACACCTTCTTCTCCCGAGCCGGCCGCTGCACCGGCCACCCCGGTGACGCCCCGACCCGTCGAGGTCCGCCGCGGCATCGGCGTGGTCGGCGCCTTCATCGTCGGTCTTGTCGCCTCCTGCCTGGTGCTGGCCGGTGCCCTGATGAGCCTACCCTACTGGCCCGCCGACATCCGCGCCCTGTGGCAGGGCCAGGGTTCGGCGTCGATGGCGCCGGCGCCTGCCCTCGACCTGCAACAGGTTCGCCAGGATGCGGCTGCGGTCGCCAACGCCTCCGTCGAGGCCGCCAAGCGCGACCTCTCGGCGCGCCTGGACGATCTCGAAAAGCGCGTGCGTGCGGCCTCGGCCGCCGCCGCCGAACGCCCGGCCGGTCCGGCGACCGGCGGCCCCGATCCGGCGATCACCGAACTGCGCGGCAAGATCGAGGCACTGGAAGGCCGCGCCGCAGCCGCGGTCCCCGCCCCACCGGCGCCGGCTCCCGCACCAACGCCAACCGCGCCCAACCCGGAGCAGGAGAAGGAGCTCGCCACCCTGCGGCTCGAGCTCGCGACGATGCGCAACACGGTGCAGACGATGGACCAGACGATCGCCGTGCAGCGCGACCAGACGAAGCTGCTGGCCGAGGCCGTCGACAAGGCGCGCGGCGAGGCCAGCGCCCGCAACGCCGGCGAACAGAAGGCGATGAGCGCGGCCAGGGCCTCCGCCCTGATCGGCATCGCGGCGCGCCTGAGCGCGGCCGTCGAATCCGGCCTCCCCTTCGCCACCGACCTTGCTCTGCTGACGCCGCTGGCCCAGGGCGATGCCAAGCTGACCGAGAGTGCGACGGCGCTGCAGGCCTATGCCCAGAACGGCGTAGCCTCGCGCGCCGCGCTGGTGGCGGAGTTTCCGGCGGTCGCCAAGGCGGCACTGGCCGACGATCTCGCCGACGATTCCTTCGGCGAGCGGCTGCTCGGCAAGGTACGGGCGCTGGTGTCGCTGCGCCGCGTGGGCAACGACGTCGAGGGCGACGGCACGGAAGCCAAGCTCGCGCGGGCCGAAGCCGCCCTCGAGGCGGGCGACCTCGCCAAGGCGGTCGCGCTGGTGAAGACCCTGCCGCCGCCGACGGCGCGGGCCACCGCCGGCTGGCTGTCGCGCGCCGAAGCGAACCTCGCCGCCAAGCAGGCGGCCGACCAGATCTCCTCGCAGGCGGTCACCCTGCTCGGCTCGGCCCGGTAGTCCGCAATGACGATCCTGCGCACCATCATCTGGTTCGTCTTCGCCATCGTGGCGATGCTGGGCGCGGTGTGGCTGGCCGAACGGCCGGGCTCCGTGACCGCCGAGTTCCGCGGCTGGCGGCTCGATACCAGCGTCGGCGTGCTGTTGATCTCCGTCCTGGTGCTGATCCTGGTCAGCGTCGGCGGATGGCTGCTCTACCGCTGGATCGTCGGCGCGCCCGGCGCCCTGCTCGAAGGCTGGGGCGAGAGCCGGCGCCGGCGCGGGTATCGCGAGCTGACCCAGGGGCTGGCTGCCGTCGCCGCCGGCGATGGCGTCGAAGCGCAGAAGCATGCACGCAAGGCCGAGCAGCTCCTGTCGGAACCGGCGCTCACCCTGCTTCTGTCGGCGCAGTCGGCCCAACTGAACGGCGACCGCGATGGCGCGCGGCGCGCCTTCACCGCCATGCTGGAAGACGAGCAGATGGCGTTCCTCGGGCTGCGCGGCCTGATCGGCCAGGCGCTGCGCGACGGCGACCAGGCCCAGGCCCTGGCCTATGCCGAACGCGCCTTCCGACTGCGGCCGCAGACGCCCTGGGTCGTGCACTCCCTGTTCGACATGCAGGCCCAGGTCGGCCAGTGGCGGGCCGCCCAGGAGACGCTGGAGACCGGCATCCGCCGCAAGGTCGTCACGGCCGACAAGGGCCGCACCCTGAAGGCGCTGCTCGAGGTCGAGCGCAGCCGCGAAGCCGAGCGCGAAGGCCGCCCCAACGATGCGCTGGCGCTGGCCCGCGAAGCCTTCGGGCTCGCACCGGAACGCATCGCGGTCACGCGGCGCCTGGCCGAACTGCAGCTCAAGGCGGGTGACGCGAAGAAGGCGATGAAGACGATCGAGCGCGGCTGGTCGCTGGCGCCGCATCCCGATCTCGCCTCGCTCTATCTCGACGCCTCGGGCGAGACCGAGGCGCTGAAGCGGATCGGAGTCGCACGACGGCTGGCCGCGCTCAATCCCACCGACATCGAAAGCCATCTGGTGCTAGCCCAGGCCTCGCTCGAGGCCGGCCTGTGGGGCGAGGCGCGCCGCCACCTCGACAGCGCCGCCGGAACCAATCCGTCGACCCGCGTCTGCCGCCTCATGGCCGAGGTCGAGGAACGCGAGCAGACCGGACAGGACAAAGTGCGCGCCTGGCTCAGCCGCGCCGCCGATGCGCCGGCCGACCGTGCCTGGCGCTGCAATGCGTGTGGCGCCCATCACGAGGGATGGCGGCCGGTCTGCGAGAGCTGCGGCGCCTTTGGCACGCTGCAATGGCGCGCACCCGGTACCTACGGGCACATCCTGCCGCCGGAGGCCGCGGCGTCCGAAAGGCTGGAGGCGCCGCGCGGATCCAATCTGCCCGTCCCGGCCACGAACAACACGACGACTTAGAAAAAGAGGAAACGCCATGTTCGAGACGACGCTTGCGGGCAGCCTGCCCAAGCCGGCTTGGCTCGCCACGCCCAACGTCCTGTGGGCACCATGGACGCTCTCCGGTGAGCCGCTGTTCGAGGCCAAGGACGATGCCACGTTCCTCGCCATCCGCCGCCAGGAAGAGGCCGGACTCGACATCGTGAGCGACGGCGAGCAGGCGCGGCAGCATTTCGTGCACGGCTTCCTGGCCGAGGTCGACGGTGTCGACTTCGACAAGAAGGTCCGAATGGGCATCCGCAACAACCGCTACGATGCCGACTGTCCGACCGTCACCTCGGCCCTGAAGCGCCGCAAGTTCGTGCACGAGCGCGAAGCGCGGATCGCCCGCGCCGCCACCTCGCGCAGGCTCAAGTTCACCCTGCCCGGTCCGATGACCCTGATCGACACGCTGGCCGACGGCTACTACGGCGACCGCGTGAAGATGGCCTTCGCCTTCGCCGAACTCTTGAACCAGGAAGCCAAGGACCTCGAA
Source organism: uncultured Reyranella sp. (assembly GCA_964588065.1). Taxonomy (GTDB): domain Bacteria; phylum Pseudomonadota; class Alphaproteobacteria; order Reyranellales; family Reyranellaceae; genus Reyranella. The sequence continues at coordinate 87 of CAZPOS010000269.1, read as the reverse complement.
GCGCTCGGCGTCGACGTCGTGCAGTTCGACGAGCCCGCCTTCAACGTCTACCTCAAGGAGACGGTCGACTGGGGCGTGCCGGCGCTG
>CAZPOS010000268.1:0-7149 GCA_964588065.1 uncultured Reyranella sp. | reverse complement strand
AGGCCGCGCGGTTCTCGACATAGCGGCTGAGCGTTCCCTGCCGGGCATCGAGGTCGAGCGTCGCGACGCGCGCACCGTCCCTCATCAGCGACACGGCGATGTGCAGCGCCGTCGTCGACTTGCCCGAGCCACCCTTCTCGTTGCCGATCACGAGGACGTGGCCGCGGCCCTCGATCCGAGGTGCCTGCGTCTGGGCGATGCTCGGATTGGGCGCCGGTTGGAATCCCTCGCTCACGATGCCTTGCGGATCCAGACGGCGGTGTCGTGGAACACCGCACCACCATTGGGCCAGCCCGGATCGGCCGAGGTCAGCGCATTGATGCCGATGCCGGTCTCGAAGTTTCGGTTGGGCCAGATGCCCTCGACCACGACGACACCCTTCTGCTGACCCGCGCGCGGCTTCGCGCTGACGACTGTCTGCCCGCGCTCGTTGCCGATCTCCAGCCGCTCGCCCTCGATGATACCCATCGCGGCGCAGTCGTCGGGGTTCATCAGCGCCGTCGGACGGACCTCGCGCTTCTGCGAACTCGGCGTCTCGGTGAAGGTCGAGTTGAGGAAGGTGCGGGCCGGCGCCGCAACCAGCCGGAACGGCTTGTCGTCGGTGGCCTTGTCGATCACGTCGAAATGGTCGGGCAGCGCCGGCATTTCCTTGCCGCGCGGTCCATAAGCCGCCCACTCGGGCTTGAAGCGGAATTTCTTGTCGGGCCAGGCGAATCCATCGAGGAAGTGCGAGGTCTCGAAGCCCAGGTGGAAATCCTGACCGCCCCTCTGCCAGTTGGTCTCGGCATCCCACATGCCCGAGACCTTCAGCGTCTCGTCCATGATTTCCCAGGGGGTCATGTCGAAGCCGCGGTGCTTGGCCCCGAGGCGCTTTGCAAGTTCAGAAATCACGAAGTGGTTCTCGCGGCACTCGCCCGGCGCGTCAATCACCGCTTTGGCCACCTGGAAGAAAGTATGGCCGCTCGCTGTGTAAAAGTCGTCGTGCTCGAGGAACATCGTGGCCGGCAGCACGATGTCGGCAAACGAAGCCGTCTCGGTCATGAACTGCTCGTGCACGCAGGTGAACAGATCTTCCCGCTTGAAGCCCTTGTGGACCAGTTCGAGTTCCGGACAGACCATCGCCGGATTGGTGTTCTGGATCAGCAGGCCGGTGACCGGCGGCCCGTTCTTCAGCGCCTCGGGATCGTTGGTGAGGATCGGCCCCAGCCGCGACTGGTCGAGATCGCGGATCGAGGGATCCACCATGTCGAGCCCTTCGATCAGCGTCTTGTTGATCGGATACATGCCGGTATGGCCGTAGAGGGCGCCGCCGCCCTTGTACTGCCAGGCACCGGTGACCGCCGGCAGGCAGGTCACGGCATGCATGTTGGCCGCGCCATTGCGGCTGCGGCTGAAACCATGGTGGCAGCGGATGAACGCGGCCTTGCTCTGCCCGTAGAGGCGCGCGAAGGACACGATCTCCTCGACGGAAAGGCCGGTGATCTGGGACGCCCATTCCGGCGTGCGTGTCGCCACATGCGCGGCCAGCTCGTCCGGCGCGTCGGTGTATTTGCGCAGGTAGTCCCAGTCGGCATAGCCCTCCTTGAAGAGGACGTGCATGACGCCGACCGCCAGCGCCCCGTCGGTGCCGGGCCGCACGGCGAGGTGAATGTCGGCCTGGTCGGCCGTTCCGGTGCGATAGGGATCGACGACGACGAGCTTGGCGCCGCGCTTCTTCGCCTTCATCGCATGGGTCATCACGTTGACCTGGGTATTCACGGGATTGCCGCCCCAGATCACCACCAGCTCGGCGTGCTCGTCGATCTCGCGCACGTCGGCGCCACGCTTGGCGCCCACGCCGGCGATCCAGCCCGTATCCGACAGCGTCACGCAGATGGTCGAGAAATAGCGCGAATACTTCATCGCGTTGCGCAGCCTGTTGATGCCGTCGCGCTGCACCAGCCCCATCGTGCCGGCATAGTAGTAGGGCCAGATCGTCTCGCTGCCGTGCTGGCGCGCCTTGGCGATGAACTGCTCGGCCACGATGTCGAGCGCATCGGACCACGAGATCTCGGCGAACTGCTTCGAGCCCTTCGGCCCGACGCGGCGCAGCGGCTTCATCAGCCGGTCGGGATGATGGATGCGCTCGGCGTAGCGCGCCACCTTCTCGCAGATCACGCCGGCGGTATAGTCGTTGCGCATAGAGCCGCGCACGCGGCCGATCCTGCTGTTGCTCAGCCGCTCGACGTCGAGCGCGCAGGTGCTGGTGCAGTCATGTGGGCAGACCGACGGCACGGTGGTCGTGCCGGCTTCCCCGCTGCGGATGCGGGCGATCGGCGGATAGGCATGATCGTCGGGGGACATCTGGACGCTCCACGAGAAGTGCCGCAGCATACAGACCGGTCATCGGCCATGAAAGCCGCCTCAGGGAGTGGAAAGTCAGCGTGTTTTCCCAGGCTCGGGTCTCCGTGGGTGCCGTGCGGCGCGCCAGTGCCGTCGATGCCGATGAGATCGCGCGACTTTTCCCCAGCCCGGCGTCTCTCGGCTCGACCAGCGATACCCGGGCGATCTTCGTCATCGACGGCGAGGCCGGGCTGCTCGGCGCCGTGCAACTCGAGCAGGCGGCCGATCACCTGGTCGTCGGTCCACTGGCGACTATGTCCGATGACGAACGCCACGAGATCGTGCGCGTTCTGATCGCCTTCGCCGAGATGACGGCGCGTGCCATCGGCCTGCGCGAGGTGCGCCTGATCGACGGTACCGCGGCGACGGGCCTGGCGACCTCGCTCGGCTACCGCGGCGGCGCGAAGCGCATCCGGACCGGAAAGCTCGCCCGCATGATCGACCACCTGGAAGCGGTGGGCGTGCCGCTGTGGCGCGATGGCGGCGCGCCGTTCGATCTCACGCTCTACTATCGCGGGGTCTGGGCTGCGATGGCGCTGCTGGTCGGGTTTGGCAGCATCACGCTCGCCATCTTCGGACCCGGCGAGGTGACGCTGCTGCACGTGCTCGGGCCCGCTCTGCTCTGTCTGGGCGCGTCGGCCTTCGCCTTCGTGCAGGTCTGCCTGATCGCGATCGCCGCGCGACGGCGCGCCCCCGCCCCGATCGCCCTCGGAATCTTCGTGGCCGCGGCGCTGTCGATCGCCGGCATCGGCGGCCTCCTCTACCAGCGCGCCGTACCCTCGGTCGGCGAACTGTGGGCGATCTACACCGGTGACGAGGCGCTCGACACGCTCGCCGTCAGCGTCAGCCCCGACGGCACGATATTGAACGTCGAGGGCGCCTATGGCACCGGCAGCGCCGATGCGGTGCGTCGCGCGCTCGACAAGCATCCCGGGATTCGCCGCGTCGTCCTTGCCGGTCCGGGCGGACGCATCGGCACCGCTTTCGAGATCAACCGCATGATCCGCAATCGCCGGCTGGCGACGCGGGTCGACACCGCCTGTGCCTCGGCCTGCACCATCGCCTTCCTGGGCGGCAACGACCGCTCGATCTCTCCCGGCGGCCGCCTCGGCTTCCACCAGGGCAGCTTCCCCGGCCTGGGGCCGAACGACCTCTATGAAAGCAATCGCGACATGCGGCGCTTCCTGGTCGCGAGCGGCGTCACGCCCGAGTTCGCGCAGCGCGTGATCGACACGCCCCCCGATGAAATCTGGACGCCGTCGCCGCAGGAACTGCTGGCCGGACGCGTCGTGCAACGCGTCACCCGCTAACGAAGGTCTTCCGGCATGATCCCCCGCGGTTTCAGCTACGACGATGCCATGCGGCAGTTCCGCTGGCCCACGCCCCAGCGCTTCAACATCGGCCGCGCCGTGTGCGAGCGCCATGCGCCCGACACGCTGGCGATGATCGTCGAGAATGCCGACGGCTCGCTGCGCAACTGGACCTTCGGCCAACTCCTCGCAGGCAGTTCGCGTCTCGCCAATGCGATCGTCGCCCGCGGCATCGGCAAGGGCGATCGCGTCGCGGTGTTCCTCAGCCAGGGCGCCGAACTCACCCTCTGCCACCTCGCCGGCTACCGCATGGGCGCGGTAGTGCTGCCGCTCTTCACCCTCTTCGGCGAGGAGGCGATCGAATTCCGGTTGTCCAACGCCGAAGCCTCGGCCGTGATTACCGACATGAGCCAGCTGCCGAAGCTGCTCGCGGTGCGCGACCGCCTGCCCCACCTCAGGACGATCATCGTGATCGGCGCCGGTGCCCATGGCAGCGCCTTCCTCGACTGGGACCGGTTGCTCGGCGCCGCCTCCGACCGCTTCGCCACAGTCGACACCGCCGCCGAGGATCCGGCGCTGCTGATCTACACGTCGGGCACGACCGGCCAACCCAAGGGCGCGCTGCACGCGCACCGCATGATGCTGGGCTGCATCCCCGCCGTGGAACAGTGGCTGGGCCACTGGCCGCGCGGCAACGAGGTGATGTGGACGCCGGCCGAATGGGCCTGGATCGCCGGGCTCTACGATGCCTTGTTCCCGGCCTGGTACTACGGCACGCCGGTGCTGGCCCATCGCTTCGCCAAGTTCGATCCGGAACGCGCCTTCGCCATGCTGGCAAAACACCGGGTCGGCGTGAGCTTTATCCCGCCGACCGCGCTCAAGATGATGCGCCAGGTCCACAAGCCGCGGGAGCGCTGGAGCTACGACATCCGCGCGATCTCGACCGGCGGCGAGGCCATGGGCGAGGAGCTGCTGAGCTGGGGCCGCGACACGTTCGGCACGACGATCTCGGAAGGTTACGGCCAGACCGAGATGAACCTGATGCTGCTGAATTCGCCCGACTGGTTCGAGGTCCGCCCCGGCTCCTGCGGCCGCGCCTGCCCTGGGCGCAAGGTGGCGATCGTCGATGGCGACGGCAACGTACTGCCACCCGGCCAGGAGGGCCAGATCGCGGGCTGGCGGCACGATCCCATCGTCATGCTGGAATACTGGCGCAACCCCGAAGCCACCGAGCGAAAGTACGCCGGCGACTGGCTGCTGACGGGCGACCTCGGCACCATCGACGCGGACGGCTACGTCTTCTTCAAGAGCCGGGACGACGACGTCATCACCTCGGGCGGCTATCGCATTGGCCCCGGCGAGATCGAGGAATGCCTGATGAAGCATCCGGCGGTCGCCATGGTCGGGGTCGTCGGCGTACCCGACCGTCTGCGCACCGAGATCGTGAAGGCGTTCGTCCAGCTCCGGCCCGAGATCGCGCCCACCGACTCACTCAAGCGCGATCTGGCGACCTTCGTGAAGACCCGGCTGGCGGCCCACGAGTATCCCCGTGAGGTCGAGTTCGTGCCGGAACTGCCGCTCACGACGACCGGCAAGATCCTGCGTCGGGAACTGAGGCGCCGCGAGGCCGAGCGCGGCGATGTCGTGCATCTGCGCTAAAAGAGATAGTTTAATATTCCTCCGCAAGCCATTGCTAACATTGGTAATTATCGCCACGCTTGATCTAATTTATCAACTGGCGGCGGTCGATACGTTGAACTGCAGCTCGGCCAGCCGCCCGTACAGGCCGCCGCGCCGCACCAGCTCGGCATGGGTCCCGACATCGACCACCCGCCCCTGGTCGAGAACCACGATGCGGTCGGCCTTCTGTACCGTAGCCAGGCGATGGGCGATCACCAGGGTCGTGCGGTCGCGCATCACCCGGTCGAGAGCCTGCTGGACCGCGAGCTCGCTTTCGGCGTCGAGGGCGCTGGTCGCCTCGTCGAGCAGCAGGACTGCCGGATCGCAGAGCAGTGCCCGGGCGATGGCGATGCGCTGGCGCTGGCCGCCCGAAAGCCGCACGCCGCGCGCGCCGAGGTCGGTCGCAAAGCCGTGCGGCAGCGCCTCGATAAAGCCCAGCGCCGAGGCCGCTTCGGCGGCGGCCCGCACCTCGGCGTCGGTGGCGTCCGGCCGGCCGTAGCGGATGTTGTCGGCGACCGAGGCGCTGAACAGGGTCGGATCCTGCGGGACGACGGCCAGCGATCGCCGCAGGTCGCGCAGCGCCAGGTCCCTGATGTCGATGCCGTCGAGGCGGACCGTGCCCTTCTCCGGATCGTAGAAGCGCAGCAGCAGGTTGAAGGCGGTGGTCTTGCCGGCGCCCGAAGGGCCCACGATCGCCACCGTCTCGCCCGGCGCGACCGAAAGGTCGAATCCGTCTACGGCGAGCGCGTCGGTGCGCGTCGGATAGCGGAACGATACGCCCTCGAAGGACACGGCCCCCTGCACCGGTTTCAGCAGCGCCTTGGGGTTGGCCGGCTCGGCGATCGACGGCGGCTCGGCGCGCAGCTCCGCCAGCCGCTCGGCGGCGCCCGAGGCGCGCTGCAGGTCGCCAATCGTCTCGCTGATCGCCCCGCCCGAACTGGCGACCAGGACCGCGTAGAAGACGAAGGCCGAGAGGTCGCCGGCGCTGATGCGGCCGGTGAGCACGTCGTGGCCGCCCATCCACAGCAGGAAGCCGACGGCCGAGAAGACGATGAAGATAACCAGCGTGGTCATGATGGCACGGCGCGACACCCGCCGGGTGGCCGCCACGAAGGCCCGCTCGGTCGCCTCGCCGAAGCGCTGTGCCGCCCGGTCCTCCTGGGCAAAGGCCCGAACGGTGCGGACCCCGTCCAGTGTCTCGGCGCCTTCCGAGACCATCTCGCCCATGCGCGCCTGGGCCTCGCGCGACAGCGCCCTCACCTTGCGGCCGAACACGACGATCGGCACCACGGTGAGCGGCACCACCGCCAGCGTCCACAAAGCGAGCTTGGGGTTGGTCACCACCAGCATCACTACGCCACCCAGGCACATCAGCGTGTTGCGCAGCGCCACCGAGGCCGAGGAGCCGATCACCTGTTCAATGAGCTGGGCATCGGCCGAGATGCGGCTCATGACGTCGCCCGAGCGCTTGATCTCGAACCAGGCCGGCCCGAGCCGTACGACATGGTCGAAGAGATCGCGGCGCAGGTCGCCCACCACCCGTTCGCCCAGCCAGGAGACCAGGTAGAAGCGCGCGCCCGAGGCGATCGCCAGCACGACGGCCACGGCCAGCAGCGAGGCCAGCGCGTAGTTGAGGATGTCCGGCCGCCCCTGGGCGAAACCTCGGTCGATTAGGGCGCGCAGGCAGGCACCGAAGGCCAGCACCGTCCCCGCCGCGACCAGCAGCGACAGGAGGGCCATGATCGTGCGCCCACGATAGGGCCTGAGATAGGGCCCC
>CAZPOS010000267.1:0-7248 GCA_964588065.1 uncultured Reyranella sp. | reverse complement strand
TGTGATCGGCATCGAAAAGGGCTTCATGACCACGATCCACAGCTACACCGGCGACCAGCCGACGCTGGACACGATGCACAAGGATCTCTACCGCGGCCGCGCCGCCGCGCTGTCGATGATCCCGACCTCGACCGGCGCCGCCAAGGCCGTCGGCCTCGTGCTGCCGGCGCTGAACGGCAAGCTCGACGGCGTGTCGATCCGCGTGCCGACGCCGAACGTCTCGGTCATCGACTTCAAGTTCGTCGCCAAGAAGAAGACGACCAAGGAAGAGATCAACGAGGCCGTGAAGCGCGCCGCCGCCAACCAGCTCAAGGGCATCCTCGGGTGGACCGACCAGCCGAACGTCTCGATCGACTTCAATCACGATCCGCATTCGTCGACCTTCCACATGGACCAGACCAAGGTCATGGAAGGCACGCTGGTGCGCGTGATGAGCTGGTACGACAACGAGTGGGGCTTCTCCAACCGCATGGCCGACACCGCCGTCGCGATGGGCAAGCTCGGCTGATCCAGCCGCTCCGCATAGACACGACGGGCGCCCCTCGGGGCGCCCGTTTTCGTTTGAGCGGGGACGCGTCGCGCCATTCAGTCGCGCTCCGCTCGACGCGCCTTGATCCCGCGGAAGGCTTCCGGAAGATCGATTGGCTCATGCTGCGGCGGGCGTGCCGCCTGCAGGGTCACCAGGCCGGCGAGATGGCCGAGCATCAGCTTCGCCGCCTTGTCGGGCTTCCCGCCCAAGATGGCGTCGGCGATGTCGCCGTGGTCGTGCGGGCCGGCGCAGTTGGTGAGCTGCCGAGGCGCGGCCAGCGAGAAATGCATGGTCGAGCGCGTCAGCAGGCCGCGCAGCAGCCGCGTCAGCTCGTCGTTCCCGCAGAGTTCGGCCAGCAGAACATGGAACTCGCCCGAAAGCTCGAAAAGACGGCCGCGATCGTCGCGCCGGGTCGCGGCCTTCTCTTCCGCGACATGCGCCTTGAGGCGCTTTCCCGCCACAGCGGTGTGGCCCTCGCTCAGGCGGCGCACGATCGCCGCTTCCAGCATCGAGCGCACGTCGTAGATCTGGCGCATCTCCTCGACGGTGAGCGACGGGACGAAGGTGCCGCGATTGGGGACGGCGGTCAGCCAGCCCTCGTGGACCAGACGATGCAGTGCCTTGCGCACGCGCTCGCGGCTGACGCCCAGTACGCGCGCCAGCGCCGGCTCCTGCAGCTTGGTGCCGGGTGCGAGGCGGCCCATGTGCATCGCCCGCCGAATCGCGCCATAGACCGCCTCGTCGGCGGCAACGTCGCCCTTCCTCGGCTTACGCGGCATCGATCTCCTCCACCGCGGCGACCAGCAGCCTGAGCCCTTGCGCGAAGTCGGCGAGGTCCATCGCCTCGTCGGGATTGTGGCTACCATGCTCGTTGCGGATGAAGATCATCGCCGTGGGCACACCCATGATGCCGAACACGGCCGCATCGTGCCCCGCCCCACTGGCCATCGGCAGCGCCTCGATGCCGAGCTGCTTCGCCAGCTGCTCCAGTCGCCCGCGGTGCGCGCGATCGATCGGCCCCGGCTTCGCATTGGTGAAGGCGCCAAGATCGATCGTGACGCCGCGCCGTGCGCCGATCTCGGCCGCGATCTCGCGCAGCCGCCGGTCGATCGCGAGCAGCACCTCGTTGTCCTCGCTGCGGATATCCATGGAGAACCAGAGTTCGCCCGGGATCTTGGTCATCGTGTGCACTTCGGTATCGGTGTAGAACTGGCCGACCGTGCAGACCAGGTCCTTGCCCGCCGCCTCGTGCTCCAGCCACAAGGCCTCGAGGCGCGACACGAACTCGACGCCGGCCATCACGGCGTCGTTGCGCGACAGCCGCGGCTCCGCGCCGGCATGGCCGTAGCGGCCGACGATGTGCGGATCGCGATAGCGCAGGTTGCCGCGGATACCGGTCACGATCCCGACCGGCAAGGCGCGTTGGACCAGAACCGGTCCCTGCTCGATATGGAGTTCGAGGAAGCAGGCGATGCGCGCAGGATCGAGCTGGCGTTCGCGCGCGCGAATGCGATCGGGTGCGAACCCCGCCTCCGTCATGTGCTCGGCCAGCGTCCGCCCCGTGTCGGGACGCCGGCAGGCGTCGAGCGCCTCCGGCTCCAGAAGGCCGAAGGCAGCGCGACTGCCGATATAGGGCGCGGGAAACCACGAAAGTTCCTCCGCCCGTACGCCCATCACGGTGATGTCGCGTTTCGGCCGGCGTCCGGCGCGATGCCAGCGCGCCAGCATCGCCATGCCGGCGACCACGCCCGCCGCGCCGTCGTAGTTTCCGCCCTCGGGCACCGAATCGAGATGCGAGCCCGTCATGATGGCGGGTAGCGACCGGTCATGCCCGGGCAGGGTCAGGTAGAGGTTACCGGCGGCGTCGGTGCGCGTCTCCAGCCCCATCGACTGGCCGATGCCTTGCATCAGGTCGTGCGCCATCTGCTCGCCCTCGCCGTAGGACGCGCGGGTGACGCCGAGGCGGGCTTTGGAGTGCGTGCGCAAGTGCTCGAACCACTGGCCGGCCAGGGTGGTTTCGGGGTCGAGGTCGCGGTGGAGTGCGGTCATGGGCTCGCCGGCGGTTGGTAAATTTATGTGCACATAACGTCAAGAAATGTGCACATCCTGTTGGAGGACGACATGCAAGGCGTGAGCCAGACGCGCGACCTGGTGGGCTATGGCGGGATGCCACCGGCCTGGAAACTGCCCGGCGGGGCCCACCTCGCAGTCTCGCTGGTGGTCAATTTCGAGGAGGGCGCGGAGTTCGCCGTCAGCGACGGCGATCCGCAGGCCGAGAAAATCTCCGAGGTGGTGAGCGTCGTGCCGCCGGGACGCTGGGATCAGGGCAACGAGCAGATCTTCGCCTACGGCATGCGCGCAGGCATCTGGCGCATGCTGGCGGCGCTCGACAAGCACCGCGCGCCGGCGACCTTCTACATGTGCGGCCGTGCCGTCGAGCGCCTGCCCCAACTCGCCCGCCGGATCGTCGAGGCCGGACACGAGGCGGCATGTCATGGCTGGCTCTGGCGTCCGCATGCCGAATACACCGACAGAGCGAGCGAATTGGACGATCTGCGGCGCTGCATCGACGTCATGAAAAGCGCGACAGGCCAGCGTCCTACAGGATTCTTCTGCCGCGGCAGCGAAAGCCCCGAGACACGCTCGATCCTGCGCGAACTGGGGTTCTCCTATGCCAGCAACGGCTTCGACGACGACCTGCCCTACTGGGACCGGACGGATGCACGGCACCCGCTCCTGGTGCTGCCCTACGCGCTCGACAGCAACGACATGAAGTTCTTCCATCCGAACGGCTTCGTGCGGGCAGACGAGATGGTCGACTATGTGCGGGACGCCATCGACATGCTGCTCGAAGAGGGAGAGGCCGGCTCTCCGAAGCTGCTCAACATCGGCTGGCATCTGCGCATCGCCGGCCGTCCCGGCCGCTTCGCCGCCTTCAAGCGGGTGCTCGCGCTGCTGCAATCCTACGGCGACAGAGTATGGATCGCGCGGCGCGATGCCATCGCGCAATCGTGGCGTGAGCAGTTCCCCGCATGAATCGACAGCCGGAGGTGATTGGCATGCCGCTTGCGTTTGCAGTCGCAGGGAGGCGCAACGGGTGCAGCAAGCAGTGAAGGCCAACGCAGCGCGCACGCTGGATGTCGAGGATCTGAGCGTCCGCTACGGAACGTCGACCGCGGTCGACGGCGTAACGCTCGCCATCGAGCCCGGCGAGGTCGTGGCCCTGCTCGGTCCCTCGGGCTGCGGCAAGACCACGCTTCTCCGGGTCATTGCCGGCTTCGTGCGCCAGGCAGCGGGTCGCGTCCGCGTCGACGGGGCCACCATCGACCATCTGCCGCCCAACCAACGCAACATCGGCATCGTCTTCCAGAACTACGCGCTGTTTCCGCACATGACGGTGGCGGAGAACGTGGCTTACGGACTTCGCGCGCGCGGCATCAAAGGACCTGAGGTCCAGGAGAGAGTTTCCCGGTTTCTCGAGACCGTCCAGCTCGGCGGCTTCAAGGAGCGCCTGCCGCGCCAGCTCTCGGGCGGTCAGCAGCAGCGGGTGGCACTGGCCCGCGCGCTGGCCATCGAGCCCTCGATCCTGCTGCTCGACGAACCGTTCGCCGCGCTCGATCGCAACCTTCGTCTCGACATGCAGATCGAGATCAAGCGCCTGCAACGGACCCTGGGCCTCACGACCATCCTCGTGACGCATGACCAGGACGAAGCCATGAGCGTCGCCGACCGGATCGCCGTCATGAATAAGGGCAAGGTCGAGCAGTTCGGCACGCCGGTCGCAATCTACGACGAGCCGCGCACCCTGTTCGTCAACGGCTTCATCGGCACCACCAACCTGATGAACGGGAAGATCGCCTCGCTGCAGAACGGCACGGCGACCGTCGCGCTGGATGCCGGCGCCACCGTCACCCTCGCCGCCCCCTCCAGCCTCGGCGTCGGTGCGCCCGTGCTTATGTCGGTGCGCCCCGAGCAGCTTTCTCTTTCCGCAATCCCCGGCCCCGCCGCCTGGAAGGTCGAGCCGGGCCTGGCGCTCCCCATCGGCGCCCAGCTCGTTCACGAGGCGCGGGCGACGGACGGCACCTTCCTCAAGATCATCGAGCCGCGTCGCGCGGTTTCGAACGATGCGGCCCGGACCTACTGCGCCCTGGCCGCCGATGCGCGCCCCACGCTGTTCCCGCGTTCCACCTGACACCAACGGAGACCCTTCCATGTTCAGCCGCAGACGCCTGCTCGCCGGTGCCACCGCCCTCGGTGGCGCCGCCTTCCTTCCCTCGATCGCCCATGCCAAGGGCAGCGTCGCCGCCGCCATCTATCCCGGCACCTGGGAAGAAGCGTTCCGCGCGATCGTGGCACCGGCCCTGAAGAAGAAGGACAGCGTCGACCTCGAGCTGCAGCCGCTGTTCGCCGTCGACCAGGTCGCCAAGGCCAAGGCCGCCCGCGGCGCGCCGCCGTTCGACGCCTTCGTGCTTGATCCCGGCCCGCGCATCACCGCGATCCAGGACGGTCTGTTCGACAAGATCGACATCAAGAAGATCAGCAATGCCTCGAAGCTGCCGGCCGGCCTGGTCGACGAGTGGGGCATCGGCGTCAACGCGCAGGTCGTGGGCATCGCCTACAATCCGAAGAAGGTTCCCGCGCCGAAGGGCTGGAAGGACCTGTTCACCGATCCCTGGGTGTCCCGGCTCGGCATCACGGGATTCCAGACGACCTTCGGCACGGTCTCCCTGATCGAGATCGCCAAGGTGTTCGGCGGCTCGGAGACCAACATCGAGCCGGCGCTCGTCGAGCTGAAGAAGGTGCTGCCCAAGATCGCCGCGGTCGGCCAGCCGGCCGCCATGCCCGGCCTTTTCCAGCAGGGCCAATGCGACGTGATCTACACCAACACCCAGACCGTCGCGACGCTCAAGGGCCGCGGCGTCGACATCGAGTTCGTGAAGCCCGAGACCGGCGCCATCACCTTCCTTACGACCCTGCACATCGCGAAGGGCGCGGCCGAGGTCGAGAATGCCTACAAGTACCTCGACATCGTCGCCGGCAAGGAAGTCCAGGAGGCGCTCACCAAGCCGCCGTACAACTTCATCCCGGTCAACAAGGACGTGCCGCTGCCCGACTACCTGCCGATGAAGAACCTCGACGAGATGTCGAGCTACGTCCGGCACGACTGGGCCAAGATCAATCCGCTGCGCGCCGGCTGGATCGAGAAGTTCAACAAGGAAATGGCCAAGTGAGGAAGCTGGCGGAGTGGCAGCTCGCGCTGCCGCTCGCGCTGGCCTTTGCATCGATCTTCCTGGCGCCGCTCCTCATGCTGGTCGGCGTCAGCTTCTTCAACGACGACAAGATCACGCAACCGGGCTTCGGCCAGTGGGCCAAGTTCCTCGGCGATCCCTTCAGCTACAAGGTGATCGCCGACACGATGCTGCTCGGCCTCAAGACGGTCTGCGCCACCATCGTGATCGGCTACCCGCTGGCGCTGATCTACCTCGATGCCTCGCCGCGCCTGCAGAAGGTGCTGATCTTCATCATCGTGATGCCGCTGCTGCTCTCCGTGGTCGTCCGCACCTTCGCCTGGATCGTCGTGCTGGGCCGCGAGGGGGTCGTGAACACGCTGCTCATGCAGTTGGGGATCATCTCCGAGCCGCTGCGCCTGCTGCAGACCGAGCTCGGGCTTGTGATCTCGCTAACCCAGATCGAGATGCCGCTAATGCTGCTGCCCCTGATCAGCGTGATGTCGCGGCTCGATCCGAACCTGCGCGATGCCTCCTCAGCGCTCGGCGCCTCGCGCTGGCGCACCCTGTTCAAGGTGATCGTGCCGCTCAGCATGCCGGGCCTGGTCGCCGGCTGCCTGCTGGTGTTCGCCAGCTCCACCACCGCCTTCATCTCGCAGACCGTGATCGGCGGCGTCCGCCTGATCTACCTTCCGCTGCTGATCTGGCAGCAGTCGCTGGTCGTGTTCAACTGGCCCTTCGCCGCCGTGGTCTCGCTCACGCTCCTGGTCTCGGTGCTGACGGTCGTGAGCGCGCTGTCCTATCTCGGCCGCCGCTCGGGAGGTTATGTCCATGGGTAGGCGCCGGAGTCTGGCCGACCTCTCCTACACGCTCGTGATCGGCGGCCTGGCGTCGCTGGCGCTGCTGATCATCGTGGCGCCGGTGGTGATCGTGCTGATGACGTCGTTCACCGAGGGACGGTCGCTCAAGTTCCCGCCCACCGGCTTCTCGCTGCAATGGTACGAGGCGCTGTTCGACGCCTCCAAGTCGCGACAGATCCACCGCGCCGTCTACAACTCGCTGGAAGTCGCCGCGTGGTCGACCGGCTTTGGCATCCTGTTCGGCAGCATGGCGTCGCTCGGCTTGGCACGAAACCGCCACCGGCTGGCGCGCGTCGCCGACGGGCTCTTCATGTCGCCGCTGGTCCTGCCCGGCCTCACCTTCGGCCTGGCCGCGCTGATGTACTTCACCCTGATCGGCTTCCGGCCGTCGCTGAACCTGATCATCGCCGGCCACATGATCGTGACCGTGCCGTTCATCATCCGCACGACATCCGCCAGCATCTCCCAGCTCGACCCGGCGCTGAACGACTCCTCGCAGAGTCTGGGCGCGAGCTGGTTCTACACGATGCGCCGCGTGACCCTGCCGCTGATCGCGCCCGGCATCTTCGCCGGGGCGTTCCTCGCGTTCATGGCCTCGATCGACAACGTGCCAGTGTCGCTGTTCCTGTCG
>CAZPOS010000266.1:516-7253 GCA_964588065.1 uncultured Reyranella sp. | reverse complement strand
GCATCGAACTCACCGACGATCTCCTCGAAATCGATCACGCCCAATTGCGCTGGGACAACTTCCTCGAGGTGTTCCGCAACTTCACCACCACCGGCCCGAAGGCCGAAATTTCCGTCGCCGTGCCCCGCAGCGTAGCGCTGACCCTCGGCCTCGCCCGCTCGGGCATCATGCTCGACTGGCGCGATCTCGATCTGCCGGGGCCGGTCCTCGACAAGCATTCGAGCGGCGGCGTCGGCGACAAGGTGAGCCTGATGCTGGCGCCGATCGTGGCCGCCTGCGGCGGCTTCGTGCCGATGATCTCCGGCCGCGGTCTTGGCCATACCGGCGGCACACTCGACAAGCTTTCCGCCATCTCCGGCTACGACGTGCAGCCCGATATCGCCACCTTCCGCAAGGTCGTGCGTGAGGTTGGCTGCGCGGTGATCGGCCAGACCGACGATCTCGCCCCGGCAGACCGGCGGCTCTATGCGACGCGCGACGTCACCGGCAGCGTCGAATCGATCCCGCTGCTGGTGAGCTCGATCCTCAGCAAGAAGGTCGCCGAGGGACTGGACGGGCTGGTCATGGACGTGAAGTGCGGCTCCGGCGCCTTCTGCGACACCGAGGAGATGGCACGCGACCTGGCGCGGAGCCTGGTGGATGTCGCCAACCGGGCCGGCCTGCCGACCGTGGCCCTGATCACCGACATGGATCGCGTGCTGGGCCGAGAGGTCGGCAACGCGCTCGAAGTGGCAGAGACCGTGGCCTATGTCACCGGCAACGGGCCGCGCGAGCCGCGCCTGCACGAGGTCACGATGGCGCTGGCGGGCGAAATGCTGATGCTGGGCAGGCTGGCGGCAGACGTCACTGAAGGCCGAGCCAAAGCGGAGGCCGCGCTGGCCGACGGCCGGGCCGCCGAGACCTTCGCCCGCATGGTCTCGGCCCTGGGCGGGCCCGCCGACTTCCTCGAACATAGTGGGCGCTATCTCGGCCATGCCCCGATCGTGAAACCCTGCACGGCCGAGCGATCCGGCCATGTCGCCGGCATGAATGCGCGCGAGATCGGCATCGCCGTCGTCGAGCTGGGGGGTGGCCGCCGCCATGCCGACGATGCCATCGATCCCTCGGTCGGTCTCGCCGAGTTCGTGGAGGTGGGACGGCGGATCCGGAGCGGCGAGCCGCTCTGTCTCGTCCACGCCGCCAGCGAGGCCGATGCCGACCGGGCGATCGCCCTGATCCGCCAGGCCGTCCGCATCGAGGAGGCCGCCCCGCGGGAGATACCCGTGATCCTCGAACGGGTGGCGCGGTGATCGACCTCGACGCCTACGCGCGCGACGGCTTTGCGGTCCTGCCGGATTTCGTGACGGGCGCCGACTGCGAGGCGCTGAAGGCGCGGGCTGCCGAACTCGCGGCGGGGTTCGAGCCGGCCGGCGCACCCACGGCCTTCTCGACCGTCGATCAGGCCCACGCCCGCGACCGCTACTTTCGCGAATCCGGAGGCGCCATCCGCTACTTCGTCGAGGCGGAGGCACAGGGGCAACTCAACAAGATCGGGCACGCGCTGCACGATCTCGATCCGGTGTTCGAGCGCTTCTCGCGCCAACCACGACTGGCCGAGCTCGCGCACCATCTTGGCCTCGCAGAGCCGCTCCTGCTGCAGTCGATGTACCTGTTCAAGCGGCCGCGCGTCGGTGCCGAGGTCGGCTGGCACCAGGATGCCACCTTTCTGCGCACCGATCCGCCCAGCGTCACCGGCTTCTGGATCGCCCTCGACGACGCCGACGGCGACAATGGCTGCCTCGTCGCTCTGCCGGGCGGTCACCGCGGGCCGTTGCGGCAGTGGTTTGGCTATCACGAGGGGGAACTCGTCGGCCGCACGATCGACTCGACGCCGTGGCCGCCGGTCGAGCCGATCGCGCTCGAAGTCCGGCGCGGCGCGCTCATCGTCCTGCATGGCCTTCTGCCGCATGCCAGCACGGCCAACCGTTCGTCGCGTCCGCGCCAGGCCTACAGTTTGCACGTGATCGACGGGCGGGCCGACTATCCCGCCGACAACTGGCTGCAACGCCCCGACCTGCCGCTCCGAGGATTCGCGTGATTCCCAAGGCCGAAATCCACTGCCATCTCGAAGGCTCGATCCCGCCGTCGCTCGCCCTCGAACTGGCGAAGCGTAACGGCCTGGCGCTGCCGCCGAACCTGCTGGATGCCAGGGGCCACTATGCCTGGACGAATTTCTGGAGCTTCCTCGAAGCCTATGACCGGGTCTGCACGGCCCTGAAGGCACCGCGCGACTTCCGGGACGTCATCTACACCTATCTCGCGGGCGCCGCGCGGGAGGGCGCGGTCTATGTCGAGATGTTCTGCTCGCCCGAACGCCCGGCCGCGCTCGGCATCTCCTATGCGCACTGGCTGGAGGCGCTCGCGCAGGGCATCGACGACGCAAGGCGCGAATTCGGCATCGAAGGCCGCATCATCATCATCTGCATTCGCCACCTCGGGCCCGAGCGCGCCGAGGCGATGGTCCGCGCCATGCTGGCCGAGCCGCATCCGTATGTCGTGGGCTTCGGCATGGGCGGCGACGAAGCCAGGTTCGCGCCGGCCGACTTCGCGCCCGCCTACCGGCTCGCCCATGAGCACGGCTATGGCTGCACCGTCCATGCCGGCGAAGTCGTCGGACCGGAGAGTGTCTGGGCCGCGATCCGCGACCTGCCGGTGACCCGCATCGGCCATGGCGTGCGCTCGGCCGACGATCCCGCCCTGATGGAAGAGCTGGCGCGGCGCGGCATCGTCCTCGAGGTCTGTCCGGGCAGTAACGTGGCGCTCGGCCTCTATCCCGACCGGGCCTCGCATCCGCTGCACCGGCTGATCGATGCGGGTGTGCGGGTCACTCTGAACTCCGACGATCCGCCCTTCTTCCACACGACCCTGGGCACCGAGTACGATCTGGCCGGGCTCGACGAGACGCGCCTGCGAGGGATCGCGCGTACGACCATCGAGGCGTCGTTTGCCGACGAGGCGACCAAGCAACGATTGCTGCTGAGGATATCGCCATGATCGCTCGAAAGTCTCTGCTCATCGGTCTTCTGTTCGCCCTTCTCTCCGGGGGCATGGTTCGCGCCCAGAGCACTCCGCCGGCCCATGATTTTCTGCTCGCCAATCTCTGGATGCAGCGTGCCGTCGAATATCGCGCCAATGCGCTCGCCATCTACGCGTTGGCGCGAATCCGCCTCGACGAGGCGCTGCTCGACAGGAGCTGGACGGCGGCGCCTGGCGAGCAGAAGGGCGATTTCCAGAACTTGCCGCCCGCCGTCGTGCTGGATGTCGACGAGACCTTGCTCGACAACTCGAAATACCAGGTCTGGCTGATGCGGGCGGACCAGAGCTTCAGCACCAGGACCTGGAACCAGTTCTGCGCCGCCCAGGTCTCGGCAGCCGTTCCCGGCGCCGTCGACTTCACGAGATACGCCGAATCGAAGGGTGTGAAAATTTTCTACGTCACCAACCGGGGTGCCGAGACCGAGAAGGACACGCGCGAGAACATGGCGAAGCTCGGCTTTCCCCTGGGCGGCAACGTCGACACGTTTCTGATGCAGGGCGAGAAACCGGAGTGGACCGGCGCCAAGAGCACGCGCCGCGCCGTCATCGCGAGGGACTATCGCATCCTGCTGAACATCGGCGACAATCTCGGGGATTTCGACGACCGCTATCGCAGCAGCGAGGCCGACCGGGTCAAGGCGTTCGAGGCCGGTATGCCCTATTGGGGCAGGCAATGGCTGATGCTGGCCAATCCAACCTACGGATCGTTCGACACGGCGCCCTACGGCCACGACTTCAAGAAGTCGCGCGACGAGCAGCGCAAGGCGAAGTGGGACGTGCTGGACGCCTGGGCGGGCCCGGCTCAGCCGTAGATTTTCTTCAGCCTGTCGTCAGCCCATTTCACGGCCTCTTCAGCCGGCATGCCCCTGACGGCCTTGGCATACATGTCGGAGAGCACGTACTTCGACAGCGCCTCCGCTGCCCTGGCGTTCGGAGGCCCGGCCCGGCCGGGGGCCTGGCCGAGCCTGGCTGCGGCCTTGAACGGCGTCATCACGGGGTCGTCGGTCCAGGCCGCGTGGCCTTCCCACCTCTCGGTACAGGGCGTCGAGAAGCCCCGTTGCGACACGAACCACTTCTCGAAGTTCTTCTCGGCGTGGATCCACCTCAGGAAATCCTTCGCGGCCTCCTGGTTCTTCGAATACTTCATCAGCATGTTCGACTGCAGCAGGTGCAGGCCGAATCGTCCGCCCGGTCCCTCGGGCATGGGCGCGTGCATGATGTCCCGATGGAGCGGCATGCCATCGGCCGTCCGGTATCGTTCGGGCCGGCGCAGGCTCTCGATGTAGATCGAGGCGCCATTGAGCGTCGCCGAGATGGTCTGGGAGAGGAAGGCCCGGTTGTTGCCGGTATCGTCCCACCCGAGACCGCGCTCGTCGCATCCATCCGCCCAGAACGCCTGCAGGAACTTCACCGACTCGAGCGTCGCTGGCGAGTCGAGGATCACCTTGCCGGCCGGATCGACCTCCATCCCGCCCCACGACCACAGGTACGGATAGGCGAAGGAAGGTGCGTCGCCCAGCGTATGGGCCAGGGTCTGGCCGATCGGGCGGCCTTTCGCCTTCAGCCTCTTGGCCACCTCGCGATAGGCGGGCCAGTTCGCGGGAAAGGAGCTCGCCCCGGCTTCCTCGAACCAAGAGCGGCGATAGGCGATCATGCTGCCGATGACCGCCCACGGCATGGCCGTGAACCTGCCGCCCTCGCTGCAGATCGCGCGGGCATAAGGGTAAAGTCCGCCTTGTTGAGACGCGACGGACTGGACGATGTCCGAGAGATCCACGGCCGCAGCGGCGTAGAGGTAAGTCTGTTCGTTGAACGCCATGACCAAGTCGGGGCCGCTGCCCGCCATGATCGCACCGGTGACGCGCGGCTGCAGGTCGTTGCCGTTGGCCGTCTCGAGATCGATCCTGAAGCCCAGCGCCCGCTCGGCTTCCGGCAGCAACTCTCCGCGCAGAAGCGCATCCGAAGCCGGCACGAAGTCGATCCACTTCAGCCAGTGGACCGTTCTGCGGCTGGCCAGGGCCGGCATTCGTCCGGTTGCCAGGATGGCGGCCATGGAAGCGGCGCCGCCGCCGGCAAGCCTCAACAGGCGACGACGTCTGGTCCCGGCCATGCTGACCCGGCTATTCCAGCAGCGACCGCAGCATCCAGGCCGACTGTTCGTGAACCGTAAGCCGCTGGGTCAGCAGATCCGCGGTCGGTTCGTCGCCTGCCTTGTCGGCCACCGGGAAGATCCCGCGCGCGGTGCGCGCCACCGCCTCATGGCCGGTGACGAGGATGCTCACCATCTCCAGCGCCTTGGGCGGCTTGGCCGGCGCATCGGGGAGCGAACTCAGCTTGCCGAACTGGCCGTAGGAGCCGGGGGCGGGATAGCCCAGCGAGCGGATGCGCTCGGCAATCGGATCGACCGCGTTCCAGAGCTCGGTGTACTGGGTCATGAACATCGTGTGGAGCGACGTGAACATCGGCCCGGTGACGTTCCAGTGGAAATTGTGGGTCGTGAGATAGAGCGTGTAGGTGTCGGCCAGCAGGTGGCTCAGGCCCTCGGCGATCTGCTTTCGGTCCGCTTCCTTGATGCCGATCGAGATGGCGGGTGTCTTTGCCATGGGCTGCTCCTTCTGTGTCAGGCCGCGAACCTAGCAGCGTCCGCGGCGTCGGCAACCCTGGCGAAGGTCAAAGCAACTCCGGATCGATGGTGAAGAGGTCCTGTGCCTTGCCGACCCCGCGCAGGGCGAAGCGGCCGACCGACACGAGGCGGGCGCGTTCCTCCGCAGGCAGAATCTCGGCGAACGTCGAGGAAACGAGGAGGGGACGGTCGACCGAGCGGCACATCGAGGCGATGCGGCTGGTCTCGTTGACCGCCGGTCCCACGACCGTGAAGTCGAGACGGTCGAAGCTGCCGATATTGCCGTAGAAGACCTCGCCGATGTGCAGCCCGATATAGGCCGTCGTGACAGGCTGCTCCGCGGCGAGGCGGCGTTCGTTCAGCTCCTTCATCCGGGCCCGCAGATTCTCCTCGGCGCGCAGCGCGCACCGGCAGGCCTCGGCCGGATCGTCGGCGCGGAAGACGGCGAGCGTGCCATCGCCGATCAATTTAAGGACGTCCCCGCCGGCCTCGTGGATCGACGTGATCACCGCCTCGGCGTAGTCGTTCAGCAGCGGGATGATCTCGCTGGGCTTGGCCGTATCGGTGATGGCCGTGAAGCTGCGCAGGTCGGAGAACCAGAGGGCGGCCTCGACCCGGTCGGCGACGCCGCGCTGGATGCTGCCCTCCAGCACGCGGCGGCCGGCATCGCGGCCGAGATAGACCTGCACCAGCGTGTCGGCGATGCGCGCCAGGGCCGCGCTCTTGATGGCCAGTGCGAGTGCCGGTACCAGCCGGCGCAGGGCCACGATGTTGGCGTCGCTGAAGCCCTCGGAATGGCGCGTCGACCAGGCCGAATAGACGCCATCCATGTCGCCGATCTTGGTGTTGCCGGCAAAGCGGTGGATGAAGACGATGTAGTCGGTGTGGCCGAGGTCCTTCATCTCCTGGATGATGCCGAAGCCGGGATCCTCGCCGAACCCGATGCGGCGGCGCAGCTCCTCGCCGCCGGTCTGCAGCAGATGGAAGAACGGGCTGCGCTGCCAGGACTCGGCGGCGGGCCCGCCCTGGTCGGTGCGCG
>CAZPOS010000266.1:0-506 GCA_964588065.1 uncultured Reyranella sp. | reverse complement strand
GGCCGCCTCTTCCTCGACCGAATCGTCGCGCCAGCGGTAGATGCGGCCTTCATGGACGGGATGCAGCGTGTCGATGAAGGAGAGCGCGCGCGACACCATCAGGCCGGCTTCCCGGCATTTCTCGCAGAACTCGCGCAGCAGCTCGCCCTCGTCCAGGCCGTCGAGGCCGCGGCGAACGATCCAGTCGAGAAGAATGTCGGTATCGAGGAGGGTCATGGGAGGAACCCAATCTAGTTCGCCTTGGTCTTGGCCAGGCGCTGGCTTTCCTTCTTCAGCGGGCGAGACACCGGGCACACCTCCTGCACGAATCCGTTCAGCGTGTTGGCGAGATTGTCGCGCACGAGGCGATAGTGGATGTACTGGCCCTTTCTTTCGCTGGCGATCAACCCCGCGCTTTCGAGTAGGGCGAGGTGCTTGGAGATCGAGGGCTTCGAAATGTCGAAGCGTTCGGCGATCTCGGCCTTGGTGATGTGGTTGATGCTTGGGAGGTCGTTCATGTTCATTGT
>CAZPOS010000265.1:0-7401 GCA_964588065.1 uncultured Reyranella sp. | reverse complement strand
CGTTCGCCGGCATCGGCGCCGAACTGTCGGCCCTGATGATGGAACACGCCTTCGACTGGCTCGATGCGCCGGTGAAGCGCGTGGCGGGTCTCGACGTGCCGCTGCCCTATGCCGCGAACCTCGAGAAGATGGCGCTGCCGCAATCCTCTCACATCGTCGAGGCCGCCCGCGCGGTCTGCAATCGCTGAGACGGGAGAGCCGGCATGTCCATCAACATCCTGATGCCCGCGCTCTCGCCCACCATGACGGAGGGCAAGCTCGCCAAGTGGCACGTGAAGGTCGGTGACACGGTCAAGTCCGGCCAGGTCGTCTGCGAGATCGAGACCGACAAGGCCACGATGGAAGTCGAGGCCGTCGACGAGGGCAAGATCGGCCAGATCCTGGTCGAGGAGGGCACCGAGGGGGTGAAGGTCAACGCCGTCATCGCCGTGCTGCTCGAAGAGGGTGAAAAGGAAGTGGCCCAGTCGGCAAAGACCGGCGCCGAAAAGCCGGCGCCCAAGGCCGAGGAAAAGCCAGCCGAGAAGCCCGCCGCGCCGGCCCCGGCAGCTGCATCCGCACCGGCGGGCAAGCCGGCCGCGCCCGCCACCACTTCCGGCGGCACGCGCCTCTTCGCCTCGCCGCTGGCGAGGCGCATCGCGGCGGAGAAGGGCATCGACCTCACCGGCATCAAGGGCTCCGGTCCCAACGGCCGCATCGTCAAGGCCGATGTCGAGAACGCGAAGCCGGCGGCCGCTCCCGCCGCGGCTCCCAAGGCGGCGGCGAAGCCTGCGGCTCCGGCTGCCGCCGCCGGTGGCCAGCCGCTCTTCGTGGCGCCCGGCGACAGCCGCGTGCCGCACACCAGCATCCGCAAGGTCATCGCCCGGCGGATGCTGGAGTCCAAGCAGACCGTCCCGCACTTCTACCTGACGGTCGACTTCGAGATCGACGCGCTGCTCACGGCGCGCCAGGCGATCAACGCCGTGGTCGAGAAGAAGGGGGCCAAGGTCTCGGTCAACGACATGGTGATCAAGGCCTGCGCCCGGGCGCTGCGCGACCATCCCGAGTGCAA
This sequence comes from uncultured Reyranella sp., assembly GCA_964588065.1. Classification (GTDB taxonomy): domain Bacteria; phylum Pseudomonadota; class Alphaproteobacteria; order Reyranellales; family Reyranellaceae; genus Reyranella. Next base: position 6,353 of record CAZPOS010000265.1, on the reverse strand, counting down.
CGCCTCGTGGACCGAGGAGGAGATGATCCAGTACGGCGCGGTCGACATCTCGGTCGCCGTCGCCACCGACCGCGGCCTGATCACGCCGATCGTGCGCAATGCCGACATGAAGGGGCTGGCGCAGATCTCGAACGAGATGAAGGACCTCGCCAGCCGCGCCAAGAGCGGCAAGCTGAAGCTCGAGGAGTTCCAGGGCGGCGGCTTCACCATCTCGAACCTCGGCATGTTCGGCATCCGCGACTTCGGCGCCATCATCAACACACCGCAGGCCATGATCCTGGCCGTCGGCGCGGGCGAGGAGCGGGTGGTCGTGCGCAAGGGCGAGATGGTCGTCCGCACCATCATGAGCTGCACGCTGGCGGTCGATCACCGCGTGGTCGACGGCGCCATGGGCGCGCAGTTCCTGCAGACGCTCAAGGCGTATATCGAGCAACCCGCCGCGATGCTGGCCTAGGAGCACGTCATGGCCGAATCCAGTTTCGATCTCATCGTCGTGGGCGGCGGGCCGGGCGGCTATGTCGCCGCGATCCGCGCCGCGCAGCTCGGGCTGAAGACCGCCGTGGTCGAGCGCGAGCATATGGGCGGCATCTGCCTCAACTGGGGCTGCATCCCGACCAAGGCGCTGCTTCGCACCTCGGAGGTCTACGGCCTCATCAAGCATGCCGAGGCGTATGGGCTCTCGGTCAAGGACGTGTCGTTCGATCCGAAGAAGATCGTCGAGCGCTCACGCAAGGTCGCGAGCCAGCTCAGCAACGGCGTGTCGATGCTGATGAAGAAGAACAAGATCACGGTGTTCGACGGCACGGCGAAGCTCGCCGGCACCGACGGCGCCAGGCGCAAGGTCGCGGTCGCGCTGAAGGACAAGAGCAACGTCGCCCTGACAGCGAAGGACGTGATCCTCGCCACCGGTGCCCGCGCGCGCCAGCTTCCCGGCCTCGAGGCCGACGGCAAGCTGGTCTGGAGCTACAAGGAAGCGATGGTACCGCCGGAATTCCCGAAGTCGCTGCTGGTCATCGGCTCGGGCGCGATCGGCATCGAGTTCGCGAGCTTCTATCGCACGATGGGCGCCGAAGTGACCGTCTGTGAAGTGCTGGACCGCATCCTCCCGGTTGAGGATGCCGAGGTTTCCGCCTTCGCCAAGAGGGCGTTCGAGAAGCAGGGCATGAAGATCCTGACCAGCGCCACGGTCTCGAACCTCAAGAAGGGGGCCAACGACGTCACGGCCACCGTCACGGTCGGCGGCAAGGCGCAGGAGATCACGGTCGACCGGGTCATCAGCGCCGTCGGCATCGTCGGCAACGTCGAGAACATCGGTCTCGAAGGCACCAAGGTGAAGGTCGAGAAGACCCACATCGTGATCGACCCGTGGGGCTTCACCGGGGAGCCGAACGTCTATGCGATCGGCGACGTCGCCGGCCCGCCCTGGCTCGCCCACAAGGCGATGCACGAGGGCGTGCTGGTGGTCGAGAAGATCGCCGGCGTGAAGGGCGTCCACCCGATGAAGACCGAGAACATCCCGGGCTGCACCTACTGCCAGCCGCAGGTCGCCAGCATCGGCCTCACCGAGGCGGCCGCCAAGGCCAAGGGGCTGGAGCTCAAGGTCGGCAAGTTCCCCTTCATCGGCAATGGCAAGGCGATCGCGCTGGGCGAGCCCGAGGGCTTCATCAAGACGATCTTCGATGCCAAGACCGGCGAGCTTCTGGGCGCCCACATGATCGGCGCCGAGGTCACCGAACTGATCCAGGGCTACAGCATCGCCAAGACGCTGGAGACCACCGAGGCCGAGCTGATGGCCACGGTGTTCCCGCATCCCACCCTGTCGGAGATGATGCACGAGTCGGTACTGGCGGCCTACGGCCGGACGCTCCATATCTAGGCGACCATGGACGGAACCCTCGACAAGCTTTCCCTGAGCCGGGCGGAGCGCCACCCGGAGAAGGCCCATCGCCCCGACAATCCCATCCAGCGCAAGCCGGATTGGATCAGGGTGCGTGCGCCCAACTCGCCGGAATATGCCGAGACCAAGCGGCTGATGCGCGACCTCAAGCTCACGACGGTGTGCGAGGAAGCAGCCTGCCCGAACATCGGCGAGTGCTGGAAGCAGAAGCACGCAACCTTCATGATCATGGGCGAGACCTGCACCCGGGCCTGTGCCTTCTGCAACGTCGCGACCGGCAAGCCCGGCGCGCTCAATCCGCACGAGCCGGCCAACATTGCCGAAGCGGTCGGCAAGCTCGGCCTCGGCCATGTCGTGGTCACGTCCGTCGATCGCGACGACCTGGAGGATGGTGGGGCAGGGCACTTCGCCGAAGTCATCACCGCGCTGCACAAGTCGGCGCCCAAGACCACGGTCGAGATCCTGACTCCGGACTTCATGCGCAAGCCCGGCGCCATCGAGACGGTGGTGGCGTCGCGGCCCGACGTCTTCAACCACAATCTAGAGACCGTGCCGCGTCTCTATCCGACCATCCGCCCGGGTGCGCGCTACTTCACCTCGCTGCGGCTGCTGTCGCGCGTGAAGGAGATCGATCCGGCGATGTTCACCAAGTCGGGCCTGATGGTCGGGCTGGGCGAGACGCGCGAGGAGATCCTCCAGGTCATGGACGATCTGCGGGCCGCCGACGTCGACTTCCTGACGATCGGCCAGTACCTGCAGCCGACGCCCAAGCACGCCGCGCTGGACCGGTTCTGGACACCGGCAGAGTTCTCCGAGCTTGCCCAGATGGCGCGCGCGAAGGGCTTCCTGATGGTCTCGTCCTCGCCGCTGACGCGGTCGAGCTATCACGCCGGCGACGACTTCGCGCGGCTCAGGGCCGCGCGTCAGGCGCAACTCAAAGGCTGACGGCTCCTTGGCTACCCGTCATCAGGAACGGCGAGTCGTTCCGTTCCAGCCGCGCCAGCTGTTCGACCTCGTCGCCGACGTACCGCGCTATCCGGAGTTCCTGCCGTGGTGCTTCGCCGGCCGCGTCCGTCGCCGCGAAGGGCCGAACGTCGAGATCGCCGAACTGGCGATCGGCTTCGGGCCATTCCACGAGAAGTTCGTCTCGCGCGTCGAGCTGTTTCCCGACGATCCAGACGGCATGCGAATTGTCACGACCGGGACCGAGGGACCGTTCCGGCTGCTGAAGAGCCGCTGGCTGTTCAAGCCTCATCCCGAGGGCACGCAGATCGACTTCGAACTCGAGTTCGATTTCCGCTCGCTGCTTCTGCAGAAGACCGTGCAGCTCCTCTTTGCCGAAGCCGTGCGCCGAATGGTCTCGGCCTTCGAGGCACGGGCCGCACAGCTCTACGGGAAGCCCGCGGTCGGCTCCGCCTGAGACTATCGCTCGGCCAACTTCACCAGCAACGCGAGTGCGGTGATGACGGTGAGGCGCCGGATGGCATCGCGGTCGCCGGGAAAGACGTGGTGCTCGGTCACCGGCTCGAAGCCCGTCCTCGCGGCGCCGAAATGGACGAGGCCCACCGGTTTCTCCGCCGAGCCGCCGCCGGGACCGGCGACGCCGGTCACCGACACCGAGAGCTGCGCGCCCGAACGCTCGAGCGCGCCGATCGCCATCGCGCGTGCGACCGGCTCGCTCACCGCGCCGTGGGTCACGATCGCATCCCACGGCACGCCCAGCATTTCGCGCTTTGCTTCGTTGGAATAGGTGACGAAGCCGCGGTCCACGACGTCGGACGAGCCGGCGATGGCGGTCAGGGCGGCGGCGATCAGGCCGCCGGTGCAGGACTCCGCGGTGGCCAGCTTGAACCCACGCTTGCGGCAGGCGAACAGGACGTGCTCCGCGGCTTCGCGCATCTCATGGTCGAACATCGCCGTTCAGCTCCCTGGCAGTTCTACGGTCGCAATGGCTTGGGCGGCGATGCCTTCGCGCCGGCCGGTGAATCCCAGGCCCTCGGTCGTCGTGGCCTTCACGCTGACGCGGTGGGCCGCGACGCCCGCAATGGACGCGACGCTGTTCACCATGGCCTCGCGGTGCGGCCCCACCTTGGGGGCTTCGCAGACGATCGTGACATCGAGGTGAAGGATACGCCCGCCGCGCGCCGCCAGCAGGTCGATGGCGTGCCGCAGGAAGCGATCGGACGAGGCGCCGCGCCATTGCGGATCGGAGGGCGGGAAGTGCTTGCCGATGTCGCCGGCGCCGATCGTTCCCAGCACCGCGTCCGTGAGCGCATGCAGCGCCACGTCGGCATCGGAATGTCCTGCCAGCGCCTGGCCGTGGGGGATCGGCACACCGCACAGCATCACGGCATTGCCCGGAGCGAAGCCATGGACGTCGAAACCGAGAGCGGTGCGGGTTTCCATTTGGGGCGGCGAGAGGTCAGCGGTCGTGGTGATCTTGCGGTTATCTTCGCTGCCCGCAACCATGACAAGCTTCAGGCCAGCCCGCTCGGCCACGGCGGCGTCGTCGGTGAGGGCCGTCGTCTCGTCGGCAGCGAGCGGGGCCGCCGCCCGATGCGCCGCCAGCAGCGGCGCGAAGCGAAACACTTGCGGCGTCTGTGCGCGCCACAGGCCGCGCCGCGGCACGGTCTCGCTGATCGTGCGGTCCGCACCGACGCGCTTCAGAGTATCGGCGAGGGGTATGCCCAGGATCGCGCCATCGATACCCTCTGCCGAGGCGGCGGCGAGGCAGGCCTCGATCTCGTCCGGCCGCACGAACGGGCGTGCCGCGTCATGGATGGCGACGAAGTCCGGCGCGGTGGCCGCCAGCGCTTCGAGTCCGTTGAGCACGGACTGCTGGCGGCTGCTACCGCCTGGCACGGGGGCGGGAAGGTCCAGCCCCTGCGTCGCGTCTTCGTAGAGTTCGTCATCTTCCGCACCGATCACCACGCGTATTCGGTCGATTGCAGGCGCGCGCTGGAAGACGGCAATGGTCCGGCGCAGGACGGGCTCGCCGTCCAGAAGCGCATATTGCTTGGGCAGTGGGCCACCGAAGCGGCTGCCACGCCCGGCGGCGACGATGAGGGCTGTACAACGGGTCACACCCCTCAATAACACTGGCTTCAGCAATTGCGCACTTCCGACCCTTGCGCAGTTTGGCGGCACAGGCTATTGCTCGCTCAATTATTGTGCACTGCACAAGATGCCTATAAACTGAACAAAGAATGCAAAACGCACACCGCCTCAAACCCGTCGACATCGGCCCCGTTCGCATCGAGGACCCCGTCATCCTGGCCCCCTTGTCGGGCGTCAGCGACATGCCCTTTCGCCAGATGGTGAAGCGGCGTGGGGCGGGGCTCGTCGTTTCCGAAATGATCGCGTCCGCGGCGATGGTGCGCGAGAATCGCAAGACGCTGATGATGGCCAAGACCACGCCGGAAGAGTTTCCGATGTCGGTTCAGCTGGCGGGCTGCGAGCCGCAGGTCATGGCGGATGCCGCCAAGCTCAACGAGGATCGCGGGGCGGCGATCATCGACATCAACTTCGGCTGCCCGGTGAAGAAGGTCGTGAACGGGCATGCCGGCTCGTCGCTGATGCGCGACGAGGTCCATGCGGCCAAGATCCTCGAAGCGACGGTGAAGGCGGTGAAGCTTCCGGTCACCCTGAAAATGCGGACCGGCTGGGACTCGACCAACCGCAACGCCCCGAACCTCGCCCGCATTGCCGAGTCCTGCGGCATCCGCATGCTGACGGTGCATGGCCGCACGCGCTGCGACTTCTACGACGGGCATGCCGACTGGGCCTTCGTGCGCACCGTCAAGGAGGCCACCAGCCTTCCGGTGATCGTGAACGGCGACATCAACACGCTCGACGACGTCGACCAGGCGCTCGAACAGTCGGGGGCCGACGGCATCATGATCGGCCGCGGGGCCTATGGGCGTCCGTGGTTCCTGAGCCAGGCGATCCACTATCTGCGGACCGGCGAGCGCCTGCCCGATCCCTCGATGGCCGAGCAATATGCGGCGGTACGCACGCACTTCGAGGCGATGCTCGAGCATTACGGTCTGGAGACCGGCGTACGCATGGCTCGCAAGCATCTCGGCTGGTACTCGAAAGGGCTTCCCGCCTCGGCCGATTTCCGGGCGGCGCTCAACCGTGAAACCGACGCCGGCAAGGTGCGGAGCATGCTCGCTTCGTTCTTCCTGCCGGCGGTGGAGCGACAGGCAGCCTGATGTCCCTGCGCCCTCTCAAACGGAACGGCATGAGCGATCAGTTTCCGACGGCTCTCCTCGATTCGCTCTCGGAAGCCATCATCGTGGTCGATGCGAACGGCCTGATGCACTACGCCAACCTCTCGGCCGAGCAGTTCTTCGGCGTTGGCCGGGCCCGTCTGGTCGGGCACCCGCTGAGCGAGTTCGTGCCCGAGGACACGCCGCTCTTCTCGCTGCTCGAGCAGGTCATGGCGACCGGCGGC
>CAZPOS010000264.1:0-7432 GCA_964588065.1 uncultured Reyranella sp. | reverse complement strand
ACCGACTCGGAAGAACTGCGCGTCGTGTTGAACTACGATCTCAAGATCTACTGAGCGTCGGGCAGGAGGTCCAACAGGAAGCTAAGTCCGGCAGACCTCTAGAGCGGTCTGGCAAGACCACAGGGACGGTCAGTAGCACTTTGTCTCTACTTACCTTCGGCAATAGATCACGATTCTATCGCCGGGGTTTTCTTTAAAGAACAAGACACTCGTATCGCCATCATGACCACACACTTCAAACGTGATTGGATCATCGCTTTTGTATGTAAGGCGTTCGGTTACCAACGCTACAATCCGATCTGCATCCCTTGCGTTGAATTGCTCTGTATCTTGTTTCCAAGTCTTTTCATCACTCGGGTACCCCGGATCCGGCTTGTCATACTTCCCGTCCTCATGGAACAGGAAGTTCGCGAATCTTCCAAATTTGAATTCCGTGCCCGAACTCTGGAATTTCTGAAACCGGATCCGCGTTTCAGAGAGATTCTTGTTCAAGGCTTCATTCATAGCCTTGGCCACCTTCTCATAGGTAATGTTAACAAAGCTAATCTTCTGGGATTCGCCTTCACTTTTGTCGCTCGCATCGGTCGTCATGTTACAACTCTCCCTCAGATTGTAGATCCAGCGTAACAGCCATAGGTTACAAACGCGACAGCTCTTGCGCGCGAAGTGCCTCCGGCTGCAGCGCCATACGTGTGAACAGGTCGTGAGCCTGTACGGCATGGAGGCGCCAACCGTCGCCATCGGCGGCCCGCCGGCCAGCGTCGGCCAGCGTAAGGAGGCATCGCGCCTCTTGCGGCAGCGCCTCGCACGCCCGGGCCAGTTTGACCGCCTGCGTCAGCACCGCTATCGCCCGCGCAATCCGTGATCGCCCGAGGGCTAGGCAGGCCAGTCCGATCATCCGGCCGGCAGTGATCTCGAGCCCCTTGAAGCCGCGCGACCGGGCAGCCTCCTGCGCCCCCGTCAGGTGCTCCAGTGCCTCAATGGCGTTGCCGTCCGCGAGCGTCAGGGCGCCCCGGAAGACGGATCCCGCCACGAAGGCGACGACGTGGTTCAACTGCGCGGCCGCCGCCAGCGAACTTGCCAGCATCGACCGGGAATCGTCCTTGCGGCCGTTCGCGAGATAGGCCGCGCCGAGATGGGTTTCGACAAGGAGCTGAAAAGTCGGCAAACCCGCCGTGAGGCAGATTTCGCGGCTTCTTTCCAGGCTCGCGGCCGCTTCGACCGGCTTGCCCTCCAGCATCGCGGTGACGCCGCGGCCGTAGATTGCCAGGGCCCGATCGTAGGGTCGCTCCGTGCGCCCCGCGATGGCATCGGCAAGTTCGGAGGCCTCGCCGGCACGGTCGAATCGCCCCAGCGAGCCCAGGCAGGTCGCGCGCATCATATGGCACGACACGGACGTCGTGGCGCTTCCGCCCGATCTCACCGCTTCGCGCTCGCCGACATACCAGGCTGCGGCGCCGTCGAGTGCGGCCAGTGCCGCGGGGTAGCTGCCGGCGGCATAGCGCGCCTGACCCAGAACGAAGCTCGCTGCGGCGGATGCCGCTTCGTCGCGCCCCAGCCTCGCGCGCGAGAGGGCATTTTCAGCGGCAGGGATCGCGTCCCGAGGTTCGCCGGCGAAGTTCAGCGCCCATGCCCGATGAAGACTCGCGGTGATGATCCGGGCTTCGTCGCCACACGAAACGGCTTCGGAAAGCGCTTCGTCGGCGAATTTAAGCCAGGTCGCGAAGTTGGAGGTCGGCGCCACCGCTCCTCTCAGCATGAGGCGGACATCGACGCCGCGCTCGATGGTGGCGGGAGTACGTGGCGCCCTGGCGAGATGATCCAGCGCCCGCTGGCAGGCGGCGAGCGCCGCGGAATAGGACGACGCGTCGATGGCGCTGTCCGCCGTCCTCTGTTCGTAATCGGCCGCCTTCTCCCAGAGCTGCGCCTGGGCCGCGTGGTGGGCGATGCTTCCCGACCAGTTGCGCAACTGCTCGGCGTAGCGCCGCTCGATCGCTTCGACGGCGCCGCGATGCAGCCTGTAGCGGTCCTCGCGCAACAGCGCCCCGTAGGCTGCCTCGCGGATGAACTCGTGACGGAACTCGACGTACTCGCCCGTCCCGTCCGGATTGTCGAACAGTATGTGCCGTCGCGCGAGTTCCCGGATCGCGTCCGCGAGGAACGCGGGCTCCACCATGGCCATGTCCGCCAGAAGCGCGCGCGGGAACCGTCGACCGAGCGCCGACGCCGTTCTGATCAGCGTCCTGACGGGGGCCTCCAGCGCATCGATACGCGCCGCAGTAACTGCTTGTACCGATCGGGGTGCCGTGATCTCGGATCCGTCCCTGGCCGACCGGCAATCGCCCAAGCTGCCGGTCAAGGCCCCCGTCTCGAGCAGATGGCGAACGACTTCCTCGAGAAAGAACGGAAGGCGGCCAGTCCATTGCAGGAGGCGATGCTTCAGCGGCTCGACAGACGGATCCCACCCCAGCAGCACCTCCAGCAACCGTTCGGCTGCAGGCTGTGAGAATTCAGAGAGCGTGACGGTCGAAACATGCTCGCCATCGGCCGGCACACCCTCCATTGGCCTGTGCGTCAGGACGATGCAGACCCGCGCCTCCGGCCTCTTTGCGGCTATCGAGAGCAAAATCTCCCGTGATTCCGTGTCGGCCCAGTGGAAGTCCTCCACGGCCAGGATCAACGGCTGCTCCCGCTGCACCTGTTCGACGAGAGCCAGGACGGTCCGTTCGATCAGCCCGCGGCGAGCGTGCAGGTCCATCTCGGCCCAGGCCCGGTCGTCGTTCGCAATATTGAAGACCGCGCACAGTGCGGCCTCCGCCGCCCGAGGCAGGCGCGCCGTCGCCAGGCGTACCTGCAACGCCTTGAGGGTTTCCTTGGGCGTTGCGCCCTCATCCACGCCCAGCCACGGGCGGAGGAGCTGCCGCAGTATCGCGAACGGCGCCCGGCCGGTCGTCGTTTCGGCATGTGCATCCCAGGTCGTGCAGACCGGCGAGAGGGACCTCGCGAAGCCGAGCAGCTCGTGTGCCAGGCGCGATTTACCGGCTCCCGGCTCGCCGCCGATCGCCAGCAACTGCGTGGATCCATCGACCGCCAGCAACAGACGCCGGCGCAGCTCCTCCAGTTCGATCGAGCGCCCGACGAACGGGGAAAGGCCGGATTGCTGGCGGATCGCCCAGCGGGATCGCAGCGCAAGGCCGCTCAGTTCCCAGACGTCGACCGGCCGGTCGAAGCCCCTGAAGACCACGCCCGGCCGCGCGTTCGCCTCGACGGCCCCGCGTACCAGGGCGTGCGTGGCGTCGGAAATGAGGATCCTGGACGAGTCCTCAAGCTGCTCGAGGCGCGCCGCGAGGTGGGCGGCCGGACCGGTCACGTCATAGGTGTTCGCGAAATCGCCGGCGTCGACATGGGCGACGACCTCTCCCGAGTTGATGCCGATGCGGATGGAAACCTCGCGGTCGGCCAGTTCCCCGAACCGGTTGCGCATCAGGAGGGCGGCGCGGCAGGCGCGCAGCGCGTGGTCCTCGACGGCGATGGGCGCCCCGAAGAGAGCCATGATGCCGTCCCCCTGGATGCGATTGACCATCCCGCCCGCTTCGCGGACCGCAGCAGTCATCAGTTCGATCGCCGGCCGGAGCTTGGCCATGGCGTCCTCGGGATCGAGAAGCTGGATCATTCGCGTCGAGTTGCGGATGTCGGCGAACAGGATCGTGAGGAATTTCCTCTCTGCCGATTCCCGGACGTTGCGTCCGGCCACCACGCGCGGCAGGGCAGCCCCGCACTCAGCGCAGAATTTTGCCCGCAACCCGGAATCGGCCCCACAGGCCAGGCAGCGGACGATACCTGTGGAAACGGCAAGATTAGGCACCGAACTATCCTCAGCGGCCGCATCCGATGGCACCCCCATGCCGGGAGCGGCCTAGAGCGACCATAGCCGAAGCGGAAACAACGTTGGACTCCCAAATCGCGGCCATACGATTGCAGTGACCTTGAGACCTCTCGCTTGCGTTGTGCCGCCGGGCCACCCTGTTTGGATGCATAACGGATGTGCTACGCTACCGACTACCCAGCCCAAACCGGATTCCCAATGCAGCCGCTAGCATCGTCCTTCCGGATCATTTCCCTCTTCGAAGACCTGCCGGATCGAGAACTGTCGACGATCGTGGCTTTGTGCTCCGTCCGGAACCACGAGAAGGACGGGCTCATCCTCAGTGAACATGAGCAGACGAACGACCTTTTCTTCATTCTGGCCGGCGCCGTGCGCATCAACAGCGTGACGGCGGCCGGACGCGAGGTCATCTACACCGACATCCAGGCCGGGTCGATGTTCGGCGAATTCTCCGCGATCGATCACCGTCCCCGCTCCGCCACCGCCGCAGCCCTGACCGATTGCCGCCTGGCACGCATGCCTGCCGCGGCGTTCCGGGCCACATTGGAGGCCAACAGCGGCATCGCTGTCCGACTTTCGGAGCTTCTCATCGCGAAGATCCGCAGTATGTCGGAACGTGTATTCGAGATCAGCGCGCTGGCGGTGCGCGAACGCGTGCGCCGCGAACTTCTGCGCCTCGCCGCGCAAGGCTCCGTTTCGGCGCGGCAGATCATCATCAAGCCCGCGCCGACACATTACGAGATCGCCTCGCGCATCGGCTCACACCGGGAAGCGGTGACGCGCGAGTTCAATCGCCTGCAGGACGAGAAGGTGATCGAAGTGCGACGCCGCGAGATCTGCATCCTCGACATGACCCGCCTCTCCGTCCTGCCGCCCTAGTCCGAGCAGACCAGGCCGACCGTCGCGCGCTTCTCGGTCGTGTCCGCAGCCCAAGAGCGACGTAGGACATATGTGAGACTCACGTCGAGCGGCGCGACGCACCGAAGCGTGAAGCAGCGCCGACCTGCCCCTCCGATCGTACCGCTCCCGCTTTCGAACGTAGCGCCTTCGTCCTGAAGCCCGGAGGGGAGCGGCTCCAGCCGCTCCCACCGATATCCCGTCGTCGGTGTCTCGGCCAGGCACAGGCGAACCGAGTCGCCTGGCCGCGCCTGCACCTTCTGTGATGGCTCGGTGAGATCGATCTGAATGACCGTCATTCGAACCTCGCTATGTTTCTCTTCTAGGGATTGACGCCGTATACGCGCCAGGCCTCGATGTTGCACTGGCCGTAGGCGATCTTGAAGAAGCCTGCGTCGCCCCAGCCGGGGCCCCAACTATTCTTGCAGATCCAGCAGCCCAGCGCGTCATCGTAGCCGACGATCGAAACGCAATGGCCACCGGCCTGCCCGCCGCTCACATGACTGTAGACGCCGGACTTATACTGGAAGAAGTCGTCGTAGACGATGATGCATCCGACGAGCGGCCCCGTAGTGGAGATCCACTGCTTCATCGCCGAAGGATTGCCCGCCAGCCCCATCATCGACGTGATCTTGGTCAGCCGCGTCTTCCAGTCTGCGCATAGCGCACAGGGTTGATCCTGAGGCACATATGGAAAGCAGGCATCGTCGACCACACCTTTCGAGATACAGTGCGCGAGCGCCTTTTCCGGCCACCATCCTGTCCCGCAGTTCACGCCTTCCGGCGCACCGTGGCAGAAAAACAGATGCGCCTCGGACAAGTCCATCGTCGGGTCGGGCGTCTTGCCTTGCCAGGCGATCGTGCCTTCGATCGTGGCTATGCTGCCGAATGCGACACAGGAGCCGCAGCTACCCTGGTCGCGCACGGCGGTGATGTAGTTCTTGCCGGCCACGTTGCGAAGATCGAACGCGGGCGGTGCGGCGACGGCGCTCATGATCCCCATGAAAGGCGCCTGGAGATCGTCCATGGGAACAGCCAATCCCAATCGCAGGGCGCGTTGTGCCGGCGGCAGCGTGGAGATGGGGGTTTCGCCCGCCTGCCACTGGGCACCGGCCTGCTGGATGCTGGCCTGGAGAGAAGCAGTCGTCATTCCTTCGTCAGCCATTGTCATACCTCATGATTGGAGTTTCGGTTGAGTTGTGGCGCCTGGTTCCACGCGGTCTCCTGGCGACGTGATCCGCCAGAATTTCTCAGTCATCACGAGGCCAATCACTGTCCCGACCTCGAGGAGGCGGCCGCTAGCCTCATGGGCGAATTGGCCGCCATGGCATTGTCTGATTCTCGGCCGCGGGCTCGGAAATGCGCTGCGTCCTGTTGTGTGGACAAAACGGCGCTACTCGAGTGCCTTCTTGGCCGCGTCCTTTAGGAAATCCCCAATGTCCTTGCCGTGGTCATTGAGCGTGCCGGCCACGATCTCAAGGGCGAGCGGCGGATCGCCGGCCTCAACAAGGGTAAGTGTCAGTTTGCCATTGCCGACGTTTTGGGCGGGCGCCGACCTCTTCGGGACAGACCAAGGAACCAGCGGCACTGCGACAGGGGGATTATCCTTATCCGGGCCCGCTAGATTGTAATAGAAGTAGCGCTGTCGCTTGGCGCCTTCGTCGTTGACGTTTACGATCTTTTGGGCCGCGATCGTCTCGCTCCAAATGCGCACGGCTTTGCCTTCGCCAGTGAGTTCCGACTGCCAGAGCGCGTCGAATGTTACCCCGAGCGAAACGCCGAACTTCGCGTTGGTCTCGCGGCTGGTGCGAGCTAAAGGAACATCGAAATAAAGACGCAGCGGCGTGATCAGAAGCGCGTCCTTCGCCGGAGTCAGTTCGACTAGGACGATGGCCTCCGACGCCACTTTCTGTACGTCGCCACTGTTCTTGGTATCGAATCGCCTTAGCCGCACACAGCGAACGTTTAGCTCGGGTGGTGGCGCCTTCTCGTAGAAGTGTAGTTCAGTGAGCGGACCGAAACTTAGCGTCCCAGTCGTCACGCCAGAATATTCTGCAAGGCGCTGCTTGGCCCAAGACGAGGCCGTGGAAATCGCATAGTCGATGACCCAACTCACAACGACCGGCAAGATCGCCGCAACAAACGCAGGTTGGGGCGGCGGCTCTTCGCCCAGATTGCACTTTTTAGCGATCGCCCGGTCCAGCTCGCCTTCAGAAGATCGAAAGTTGAACTTTTCGAAATCTGCCTTATCGCTTTTGAGTTTGAGCGTCTCTAACGTCGCCTGCGCCTTGATTGGCTTCGGATCGCCACCGGTATGAAGACACCCGCTGACAGCGAACGCCGACAAGACGCAGAAGTGTGCAAGCTTGCTCATGGATCTTCCCCTTGGATCGCCTGAGCAGCATTTTTGTCAGCGTGGTCAGCGGGGTTCAGTGAGTTTTCGCACGCTCCCGTAGAAAAATTGCAGCCTGGGTTTCGCTGCGGCCTACTTCAGCTTGAACACCCGCTCGGCGTTCGTCTGGTAGATCATCTTCCGCTCTTCCTCCGTCACGCTCGCGGCATCCATGAAGCGCACGGCTTCGGCGTCGTCCTCATAGGGGAAGTCGGCGGCGAAGAGGATGCGGTCGGCGCCCAGCACGTCGAGCGAGA
>CAZPOS010000263.1:0-7512 GCA_964588065.1 uncultured Reyranella sp. | reverse complement strand
TCGAGCCGTAGATGATGCGCGGGTTGATCTTCGCCACCGTGTCGTAGTCGACCTTGAGGCGATGCTTCACGTCGGAGCGGTAGTTCTCGACGATGACGTCGGCCTTCTCCGCGAGCTTCATGAAGACCGCATGCCCTGCGGCGCTCTTGAGATTGAGCGTCATCGACTTCTTGTTGCGATGCAGGTTCTGGAAGTCGAAGCCGTGGCGCGCCCCGCCCATCGAGTCGTTCTTGCGCTCGGAAGGGGGCGGCGGTGGTTCGATCTTGATGACATGCGCGCCCCAGTCGGCGAGCTGGCGCACGGCGGTCGGGCCGGCTCGATGGGCCGTGAGATCGAGGACGGTGAGGTGGGAGAGCGGCAGGGTGGTCATGGCGTTTCCTCCCGCTTCTCAGCGACCCTTGAAGACCGGCTTGCGCTTCTCCATGAACGCGCGTCGGCCTTCCTTGAAGTCCTCGCTGTCGAAGCAGGCCTCGGCCATCCTGTCGAGCTTTGCGTGGTCCTGCTTGGACTCGGGCTTGGCGATCTCGCGGGCCGCCGCCTTGGCGAGCGCGATCGTGAGCGGCGCGTTCTGCGCGATGGCGCCGGTGATGCCGTCGACCATGGCGTCGAGCTCGCCATCGGCGGCGACGCCGTGTACCAGGCCCATGTCATAGGCTTCCTTCGAAGAGTATTGCTTGGCCGTGAAGAGGAATTCCATCGCGCGCGGCAGGCCGACGATGCGCGAGAAGCGCTCGATGCGCAGGAAGCCGTAGCCAAGGCCGAGCTTGGCGGCCGGTACGCCGAAGCGGGCGCCCTCGTTGCAGTAGCGCAGGTCGCAGCAGGCCGCGAGGTTCATGCCGCCTCCGATGCAGTAGCCGGTGATCTTGGCGATGGTCGGCTTGGGGAAGTCGTAGAGCGCCTCGTAGCCTTCCTTGGAAATGGCATCGTAGCGGACCTGGGCTTCGGCATTGGCCCGCTCGCTTTCGAACTTCGAGATGTCGGCGCCGGACACGAAGGCCTTGCCGCCCGAGCCGCTGACGACGAGACAACGGATGTCCGGGTCCTGGGCGAAATCCTTCAGGATGCTGACGAAACCATCCCACATGTCGAGCGACACGGCGTTGAGCTTCGCCGGGTTGTTGAAGACGACATGGCCCACGGCGCCCTCGCGGCGACCGATGATTTTCTGTTCCTGCATTCCGGCATCCCTTTCGATGAGGGCGCGACTATAGCCCGCGGTGGGCGATCTGAAGAAATGGCAACCAGCGCGTCTGAATTCAGAGGGGCTGTCAAGCGGGTGACGTACCGTCGTATTCGAGCGACAATGGGTCGATCGAAGCGCACCCGCCCCACAGGTCCTGAACCGGGATGGGTGTTCCCTGAACATCTCCGGGAAGGAAAGCCCACGAATGCTCTTCGCTCGCTATTTCCTGTTTGTCCTCGTCGCCGGCTCCTTAGCGCTGGATATGCCACAGGCGGTTGCCCAGCAGATGGTCAGCGTGGCACGCGAGGAGGTGAACCTGCGGTCCGGTCCGGGAACCCGCTATTCCGCCGAGTGGGTGCTGGGCAGAGGCTTCCCGCTGAAAGTCGTCGGACGACGCGGCGAGTGGCTGCAGGTGCAGGATTTCGAGAACGACAAGGGCTGGATCCTGGGCAAACTGACCGGCAAGACCGCGTATCACATCGTGAAGGTCAAAACCGCCAACGTGCGCAGCCAGCCGAGCACGTCCGGCCGGATCGTCGGCAAGGTTTCCTACGGCGACACGCTCAAGACGCTCGAGCGCAGGACGGGCTGGATCAAGGTCCAGCGCGACGGCGGGATACGCGGCTGGGTATCGCGCAAACTGCTCTGGGGCTGGTAGGACGTCCCGGGGGCCTCACTTGAGAATCGCCACTTCGTCGGCGGTCACCGGCTTGGCGAGAAGGCCAAGCTCGTCGAGCGTCTTGATCGTGGCTTCCCAGCCGGCGCGGGTCTGTATCCCTGTGGGAGGGCCGGACAGCTGCTGCGAGACGGTGGCCATGCTGCGGTCGACGTAGCGTGGTGCGAGCCGCGGAAAGATGCGGGAGAAGTGGAGTGCGGCGTCGCCCGGCCGCTCCCGGACCATATTGTAGCCTTCCTGCACCGCCTCCACCACCTTCTGCGCAATCTCGCGACGAGCCGCGTCGGCCCAGGCCGCATCGTTGACGATGAGGTTCAAGCTGTAGGCCTTAACCCCGAAATCGGAGAGTCGGACCATCATGATGTGGCGGCCCTCAGCGATCAGTTCCGAGGGTGACATCTCGTCATAGTCGATCAGGGCGTCGACCTTCTTCTCGACCAGGTCGTAGGCGTTCCAGTTGACCGTCCTTTCCTGGATCTTGCTGCGGTCGAGCCTGTTGGCGGCGACCAGCGCGCGGAACTCCTCGTTGGTGATGCTGCCCGGGACCAGACCCAGCGTCTTGCCGTAGAGGTCGCGCGGATGGGCGATGCGGTCTTCGCCCCGGGTATAGATCACGGTCGGGGTCTTGGCGTAGTAGACGGCGAGGCTCTTGATCGGCTGTCCCTTCGAGCAGGCGATGGCGGTGGCGATCCCGCTCGACGAGCCGATCCAGTATTGCTTGCCGGAGCCGATCATTTCCGCCGACGAGATCGCTCCCTGCGTCTCGGCAAAGGTGACCTCCAGGCCGCGGCGCTCGAATGCCCCCATCTCGCGGGCGAGGAAAAAGCCCGCATAGGTCGGCAGCGCCTTCCAGTCGAGGAGGATCTCGACTCTCTGGGGAACGTCCGGGGGCGTTTGCGCGAGAGAGGAGAGGGGAGACAGCAGGGTCAGCGCAGTGGCGAGGACCGTTCGACGGCGGGGATCGAGCATGTCGGCTTCCTGGGCGGCGTCGGCAGGAGAGGATGGGGAACTCATAGCCCATGTGCGGGTGTGGGAGCGAATTTTGCCGAGCCGCGTTTCCGGCTCGTGGAAACGCATTCTGTACAAAGTCTTGCCCCCTTCGCCCGCGTCCGGCGGCTGCTGACCGAGACCATCGAAGGGTTCATCGGCGACGATGCCTTCAGTCGCGGCGCCTCGATTGCCTATTTCACGCTGTTCTCGCTGGCGCCCGTCCTGCTGCTGGTGATCGCCGTTGCCGGCCTGGTCTTCGGGCAGGAGGCCGCGGAGGGAGCCGTGGTCGAGCAGTTGAGCGGCCTGATGGGGCGAGAGACGGCCGAGGCGATGCAAGCCATGATCCGCAGCGCCAGCGACCGCATGACGGGTCTCGTCGCCACCGTGATCGGGCTCTTCACCATCCTGCTCGCGGCCAGTGGCGTCTTTGGCGAGGTGCAGGCGGCCCTGAACGCCATCTGGAAGGCGCAGCCCCGCAGTTCGACGATGTCGAGGCTGGTGCGCGCCCGGCTTGCGAGCTTCGGCCTCGTGATCACGCTGGGATTCGTCCTGATGGTGTCGCTGGCGTTGAGCGCCGCGCTGACAGCCATGGCGAAGTTCCTCGAGTACAGCTTTCCGGCTGCCGAGGCCGCTGTGCAGGCCGTCGACCTGTTGATCTCCGTGGTGCTGATCTCGGGCCTGTTCGCCATCATGTACAAGGTGCTGCCGGACACGCCCATCCGCTGGCGAGACGTCGCGGTCGGTGCCCTCGCGGCGACCGGCCTCTTCGAGGGCGGCAAGTACCTGATCGCCCTTTATATAGGCCAGTCGAACGTGGCCTCGAGCTTTGGCGCCGCCGGTGCGCTGATCGTGCTCCTGCTCTGGATCTTCTATTCGGCCCAGATATTCCTGCTCGGCGCCGAGTTCACCCGCGCCTGGACGCACGTCTATGGCGCACGCTGCCACGACACCGGCGCGCCGGCAGCCGACACCGCGGGAGCGGGAAGAAGCCGTTAGCGAGTGATGGCGAAGCCGGCCCCCAAGGTCAGCACCAGCACGATGCGAAGCAGGGCGGAGCCTGCGAGCTTGCTGGACCGGGCGGGCTTGTCGAAGGGGAGCGACGTCGGCATATGCTCTTGCCATGAAAACGCTTCTGCCGGTGCTTCTGGCACTTTTCGCTTCGGCCTTTTCGGCCCCGTCGATGGCGCAGTCTTTCGAGGAGCAGATGCGTCAGGCGGCGGGTGCCTACGAACGCAAGGACATGGCGACGGCCGTGCGGATCTGGAAAGTCTGGGCGGCCAAGGGCGATGCCGAGGCCCAGACGCTGCTGGGCGCCATGTACTGGAGCGGCGAGGGCGTCCCGCGCAATCTCAACGAGGCCGCGCGCCTCTATCTGGCCGCGGCCAAGCAGGGGTATGCACGCGCCCAGAACAATATCGGCTTCATGCTGGGCTTCGGCGAGGGAATCCCGCCGCGCGACGATGTCGAGGCCTACAAATGGATCAAGCTGGCGATCGACCGCTACACCGCGAAGAACCAGGACCGGCTGGATCAGGCGAAAAAGGATCTGGCGACCCTTTCTGCGCGCATGACCCCTGCGCAAATCACCGAGGCCGAAAGGCGAGTCCGGGCATGGAAACCGGTCCCGCAAATGAGGTAGGGTTCCGGATCACGCGGTGGTCACGAGCGATGCCCCGACGTCGGCCCTAAGAAAGGACTGAATGAATCGACCCTCGGTCGCCGCGGCTTTTGCCGCCTCATTGCTTTTCGGCGGGACGTCCCAGGGCGTCGCGCGCGATCTGCCATGGGTCGCCGCGGACTCGGACCTGCGGGACCATTTGTCGTTCGTGCAGTTGGCTTCGATCAACGTCCTGCTGGCCCGCAACCTCTCGATCGAGAGCGAAGTGGAGCGGGAGCAGCCGGTCATTCCCGTGGCCGATCCGGTACCGCCCCCTGCGAGCACGGGCCCCGTTCCCGAAGCGATCCTGGCTTATGGCCTTGTCGAGGCGGACCGACTCCTGGGGGACGGCGAGGACGATCTCCGCGTGCAGGGCTATCTTCCGTACCAGCGCCAAATCGGCGTATCGGGAGTCATCGCCGGCGGTTCTTTCGAAGCATCCGCGGCCGCCGCCGGGGTTCCTGCTCCCGCGCTGATCGAGGCCCTGCAGGCGCTCGGAACGTCGGTGGATCTCAAAAAGGAAATGCGCGACGGCGACCGGTTCTACGTCCGCTACGAGCAGACCTTCACCCAGGCGGGGGCGGCGCTGGATATCGGCCGCGTCCTCTGGATGGAACTGCGCACGCCCAAGGGCGTGATGGCGATCCATCGCTTCCGGGCCCGCGATAATACCGAGCGCTTCTGGATGGCGAGCGGCCAGGCGGCCACGCCGCCGTCGTTCCGGCTGCCCCTGGACACCGTATCGATCTCATCGGGGTTCGGCCTGCGTGCCGATCCGTTCGACCAGCCGCCTTCCTATGGTGGCAAGCCTCAGGGCGCCGGGGGCCCGAAGCTCGCGAAGCCCCTGCCGCCCGGGCTGCCGACGGGAGGCGCCACCGACATGCCTCGAGGCGGCGTCGGCGTGGGCGGTGCGTCGTC
Organism: uncultured Reyranella sp.; assembly: GCA_964588065.1. GTDB lineage: Bacteria > Pseudomonadota > Alphaproteobacteria > Reyranellales > Reyranellaceae > Reyranella. The sequence continues at coordinate 2,088 of CAZPOS010000263.1, read as the reverse complement.
CGCCGGGCAGTCGTCCTATGGCAGTTCCTCCTATGGCGGCTTCCGGGCGCCGCCGGCATACGCCCTGGCGGCACGGCCGTCGTCGCGTTCGCTTTTCATGCACGAGGGCGTCGATCTGGTGGCACCGACGGGCACGCCCGTCGTCGCGGCGGCCGACGGGATCGTTGTCGGCGCGGCACCGAACGGGCGCTACGGCAATTGGGTCAGGCTCGAGCATGGTGGCAAGCTGGCGACCGTCTACGGCCATCTCTCCGGTTTCGCGGGCGGCCTGCAGCCGGGCATGGTCGTGTCGCGCGGCGACGTGATCGGTTACGTCGGCAGCACCGGACGATCGACCGGCGCCCATCTCCATTTCGAACTCCAGGTCGACGGCAAGCCGGTCAATCCGATCACGCATCCCGAACTCAAGCGCGCCCAGCTGCGCGGCGCCGATCTCGAGCGGTTCCGCAAGCAGGTGGCCGCCAGCCTCACCGAACGCAACCTCGAGGCGCTGCCAGCGGCGATCTCAGTCGACGACTGAGACGCCGGCCGCTTCGTGGGCTTGTGTGGCGAAAGCCTCTTCGGGTGACAGGACCAGCCTGTGTCGGCCGACGAGTGCGAACCAGGCAATTCCCAGCGCGAACCACGCTCCGACGCCGAGCACGCCGGACACGAACACGGGGTCCAGCAGCTGGTAGACCAGCGTGACCGCGGCGATGACAATGGTAACGACAGCGCCCGCCACGCCGAAGGGTGAGCGATAGAGCCGGGCAAGGCCGGGCAAGCGGGCGCGTAGCACCAGGAAACTGACGGCCTGCAGCAGGTAGGAGAGCATGGCGCCGGCGACGGCCATGTTGAGCAGCAGGCCCTGAATTGCCGCGGCGCCGCGCTCGGCCCCCATGCCGAACCACAGCGCGAACATCAGCGCCAGTGCCACGGCCGAGCCCGCCAGCAGCGCGAGGTGGGGCGTCTTGTGGCGCGGATGGGTGATCGAGAGGAAACGGGGGAAGTACCCGGCGCGGGACAGCGAATAGATCTGGCGTCCCTTGGCGAAGAGGATCGTGTGAAAGCTGGCGACCAGTCCGACGCAGGCAACGAGCGCGAGCAGCTTTGCAGCGCCGCCGCCGAACGTGGCACGGAAGCCGTCGAGCAGAGGCTCGCCCGAACTCGCGAGCTGGAAGCTGCCTGGAGCGACGGAGGGGTTGAGCCAGACGGTGAGGCCCGCCGAAACGAACAGGGTGAATAGACCCGCTACGATGCCGCGGGGGATGTCGCGCGACGGGTCGAGAGACTCCTCGGCTGCGAGCGGCAGTTGTTCGATGGCGAGAAAGAGCCAGACGGCAAACGGAAGCGCGGCCAGCGCGCCGTGCATGCCGAACGGCATCAGAGGACCGCCGCCGCCGGCCAACTCGACCGGTTCGCCGTTCGGGCCGGCGCCGATGTTGAGCGCGTACCGGCCGAACTCCGCCGCCGGCAGCGCCGAGATCCAGAACAGGGCGAGGCAGCCGAGCGAAGCCAGGGTGACGACGACCGTCACCCGGAAGGAGAGCTCGACGCCGCGGATGTTCAACGCCACGAAGACTGCGTAGCCGGACACCCAGTAGGCCGGCAGCCAGGCCGGCGGTGTTTCGAAAACGGCAGCCAGATAGGTCGCGAGAAACGACACGATCACCGCCGGCGTCAGCACGTATTCGACGTTCTCGCAGAGACCGGTGACGAAACCGCCCCACGGGCCCATGGCTGTTCGCGCGAAGGAATAGGCTCCGCCGGTGTGCGGCAGGGCGGCGGCCATCTCGGCAATGCAGAAGACCAGGCCGAGGTACATCACGGCGATGATGCACGCCGCCATGGCGTAGCCACCCCAGCCGCCGGCCAGCAGCCCCAGGTTCCAACCCGAGTAATGGCCGGAGATCACGCCGCCTACGCCGAGAGCCCATAACGAAAAGACGCCGGCGTAGCGGCGCAGGCCTCGGCGGGCGAAGTATCCCGCCGCAACGGCCTGATAGGTGCGGCTCGAATGGCTCATGGGCCGGGTATCAGTCCCGACCTCGGTATCAGTCCCAGGCGGCGTCGACGATCTGTCCGGCCTCGGAGAGGACGAGGGTGAGG
>CAZPOS010000262.1:0-7517 GCA_964588065.1 uncultured Reyranella sp. | reverse complement strand
CGCCCCTGGCAGATTTACGCCGAACTGGCCTTGCTCCTCATCAGCCGCGCAAAAAAACTGTACGCCGACGAGCCGCTGGCGGTGGAACTCAAGAGCGAAGTCTTCGCGCTCGACTCCACCACCATCGACCTTTGCCTGGCGCAGTCGCAGGTCGTCGAGGCGCGCGTCTCGACCGAGAAGCCCGACGTCTACAAGGATTGCCGCGTCGGCTACGAGGCGGTCCGCCGTCGCGCGACGGGCTGAGCGGCAGGCCCGGTGTCGCCCTCCGTCGGTGCGCTGCGGCGCGCCAGCCTGGTCCTGCTGCTGGCCGCCATGATCTGGGGATCGATGATCCCGGTGCTCGCGGCGCTGGCCGAGCACTACGACAACTGGTTGCTGTCGTGGTCGCGTTACATCCTGGGCCTGCCTGTCCTCTGGCTGGCGGTGCTGCTGAGCGCCAAGCCGTCGGTGGCGCCGCGACCGCTCGACTGGACGCGGCTGCTGAAGCTCGGGACGGCGATGACGGCGTTCTCGGTGCTCTACACGTTCGGCGTCGCCCACGCCCATCCCGCGACCTCCGCGATCGTCCTCATGTGCGGTCCGATCTGGGCGACGTTGCTCGCGCGGGTCATGCTGGGATCCACCACGCCACCCGGATTTGGGTTCACGTTGATGCTGGTCGTTGCCGGCGGCATCGTCGTGGTGCTCGGCACGCCGGGCCGCCCGGCCGGTTCCTTCGGGCTGGAAGGGGGAGAGGCGCTTCTGGTGATCGCCCAGCTGTGCTGGAGCTGGTACTCGATCCGCGCCCAGCAATGGCTGGCCGATCGCGGGCAGATCGCCCTGTCGGCGCTCACCTCGACGGTGGCCAGCGTGCTGCTGGGCATCGTCTGCGCCGTGGTCTGGGCGCTGGGCGGAATCGCCTGGCCGACCCGGCCGCCGACGCCCGTCGAGTGGGGCATGGTGGCCTGGATCGGCGTGCTGGGCGTCGCCGTGGCGGTCCTGCTCTGGAATACCGGCGTCTCCCTGGTGGGCGTCCCGGTCGCCTCTCTGTTCGCGAACTCGGCACCGGTCTTCGCGATCGGACTTGCGGCTCTGATGGGACGCGAGCCGAGCTGGCTGCAGGTGGCCGGTGGTGTCGTCGTGCTGGCGGGCATCGCCGGGTTGCAGATCCGCCAGACCCGCGCGGCCCGGCGATGACCGGCAACCCGGCACCGGGACGCGGCCGCCACCACATGCTGGGCGCCTTCGCGGCCATGGTCTTCGTGGGCGTGAGCTGGGGTGCGAACGTGCCCGTCTCCAAGGTCATGCTCGAGCACTTCGACGTGGTGCCCATGCTGACCATCCGCACCCTGGCGGCCGTCGCGACGCTCGGCGTGGTGCTGGTGCTGGCGGAGGGCGTGCGCAACCTGAGGATCGAGATCGGCCTCAAGCGCTTCCTGCTGATCGGCCTGATGATGAGCGGCTTCTTCACGATCTTCATCGCGGGCATCCGGTTCAGCAATCCGATCTCGGCCGCGGCCGTCCAGGTGGCGGGACCGCTGGTCTCCGCGGCGACGGTGCGGCTGGTGACGGGCGCGCGTTTCGATCCCGGCTTCGGGGTCGCGCTGGCGCTGACCCTGACGGGCGGCGCCATCCTGGCCGCGGGAAGCCTGTTCGGCCGCGGCGCCCTGACCCTGGGCGGCGGCGAGATCATCGTGCTGCTCTCCAACGCGATCTGGACCCTCTACAGCCTGAAGGCGCAGGCCTGGTTCGACCGGGCGAGCCAGCTGCACCGGGCCTATGTGGCTTCGCTTTCCGCCCTCGGCTGGATGGCGGTCCTCAGCCTGGTGATGGTCGGCTTCGGCTGGGCCAACTCACCGTTTGCGGTCACCGATGGCTGGGTGTGGAGCCAGCTTCTGCTGGTGGCGGTCTTTTCCAGCGGCATGGGCGCCTATCTCTGGAACGTCGGCGCCAGCCGGCTGGGGGTTGCAATTGCGTCGCTCTGGGTCAATCTCGTGCCGTTTTTCGCCGTATTATGGTCAATGACCTATGGCTTCATTCCCAACGCCTACCAGATCGCCGGTGGGCTCGTCGCCTTGAGTGGCGTCGTCTACATGCAATGGCGAAAGCTCCGAACGACAAAGCGATAAGACAGGCTCTGCCATGCCCGACATGTCTCTCCCCGAACTCAAAGTCGCCAACTGCCGCTGGCTTTCCGTCCCCGGGCGGGGCGACGTCCGCGGCAAGATCAACTTCCTGGAGTTCGACCACCAGCTTGGCTTCACCGTCCGGCGCCTGTTCTGGCTGCACGACATTGCCCCAGACCAGTGGCGCGGCCGGCACGGACATCGTGAGTCGCATCTCGTGACACTCGTGATGAACGGCTCGTGCCAGCTGCATCTCGACGACGGAAGGGTGAAGGAGACGGTGGTCCTGAACGACCCGGGGCGGGCGCTTCACATAGGTCCGATGGTCTGGCACGAGCTCGACAACTTCGCGCCGCAGACCGTCATCCTGGTCATCGCCTCGACCCTCTACGACGAGAGCGAGTACCTGCGCGACTACGAGGCCTTCAAGCGCGAAGTCGAAGCGGCGAGCCGCGCATGATTCCCTTCCTCGACATGAAGTCGGTCTATACCGAGCTGAAGCCGGAGCTCGATGCCGCCTATGCGCGCGTGATGGAGTCCGGCTGGTTCGTGCTCGGCAAGGAGGTCGAGGCCTTCGAGGCCGAGTACGCCGCCTTCTGCGGGACCAGGCATTGCGTCGGGCTGGGCAACGGTCTCGAGGCGCTGGAACTCGCGCTGCGCGGCTGGGACATCGGCGCCGGCGACGAGGTGGTCGTGCCGTCCAACACCTACATCGCGACCTGGCTCGCGGTGACGGCGGTCGGGGCCAAGGTCGTGCCCGTCGAGCCGACGCCCGGCGGACCGAACATCGATCCGGACCGGATTGCGTCCGCCATCACGTCGCGCACCCGCGCGATCATGCCGGTCCATCTCTATGGCCAGCCGGCGGACATGGACGCCATCATGGCGCTCGCCGCCAAGCACGGGCTGAAGGTGGTCGAGGACGTGGCGCAGGCGCAGGGTGCGAAGGTGCGCGGCCGTCGGACCGGGTCGCTGGGAGACGCCGGTGCCCACAGCTTCTTCCCGAGCAAGAATATCGGCGCCTTCGGCGACGGCGGCGCCGTCACGACCGACGATCCAAAGTTGGCCGAGCGGCTCCGCACGCTGCGCAATTACGGCAGCCGGGTGAAGTACGTGAACCTGGAAAAAGGCGTCAATTCGCGCCTGGACGAGCTGCAGGCAGCCTTCCTGCGGGTGAAGCTCGCGAAGCTCGACGAATGGAACGACCGGCGCCGAAGGGTCGCGGCGCGCTATGACGACAGGTTGGCCGATCTCGCAAGCCTCGCCTTGCCCAACGTCCCGCAATGGGCCGATCCCGTCTGGCACCTGTACGTGGTGCGAACCAACCGCCGCGCCGATCTGGTGAAGGCGATGGAGCAGGCCGGCATCGGCTCGCTGATCCACTACCCGATCCCGCCGCACCTGCAGGAGGCCTACGCCGAACTCGGCCAGGGCAAGGGGACCTATCCTCTTGCCGAGAAGCTGGCCGAGACCGTCCTCAGCCTGCCGATGGGACCTCACATCCCGCTCGAGTCCATCGACGAGGTCTGCGCTGTGATCCGGAAGGCCGTCGCCTAAAGCTCCGGCGCCGAGTGGATGCCGCGGTAGTTGCGCTGATAGTCCCAGTAACCGTCGTAGCCGCGGCGCGGCGAATAGGCAGGCGGGGCATAGCTGGACTGATAGGTCGTGGTCCGATAGGCCGGCGCCGAGTAGTAGGCCGGCGACGCGTAGTAGGTCGTCGTGTAGGCCGGCGCGTAGGCCTGTGAACGATAGGGGTAGCTGCTGGCGGGGCCGTAGTAGGACTCAGAGGCACAACCTGCCAGGGTAACGGCCGTGAGGGCCGTCGCGATGATGCCAGTTGCTCACATGGCGCTCTCCTTGTGCCGGACTCAACTCGGCGGAGGCGCGGGCGGTTGCGACGCGAGGCAGTTTTCCCCTCGGTTCGCCGCAATCGTGTATCCGGGGCCGGCCCGGCTGCTCCTAGTGGTTGTGCAGGATCTGGCCGAGGAACAGCTTGGTGCGCTCGTTCCGGGGATTGGCGAAGAACGCCTCCGGCTCGTTCTGCTCGACGATCTCGCCGCGATCCATGAAAATCACGCGGTCGGCGACGGCGCGGGCGAAGCCCATTTCGTGGGTGACGCAGAGCATCGTCATACCCTCGCGCGCCAGTTCGATCATGACGTCGAGCACTTCCTTCACCATCTCCGGGTCGAGCGCCGACGTCGGCTCGTCGAACAGCATGATCTTGGGGCGCATGCACAGCGCCCGGGCGATCGCCACGCGCTGCTGCTGGCCGCCGGAAAGCTGGCCGGGATATTTCAGCGCCTGCTCCGGGATGCGGACCCGGGTGAGCAGGCTCATGGCGATCTCCTCGGCTTCCTTCTTGGGCATCTTCTTCACCCAGATCGGCGCCAGGGTGAGGTTGTCGAGGATGGTGAGGTGCGGGAAGAGGTTGAACGACTGGAAGACCATGCCGACTTCGCGGCGGATCGCCTCGATGTTCTTCACGTCGTTGGACAGCGTGACGCCGTGCACCACGATGTCACCGCGCTGATGTTCCTCCAGCCGGTTGATGCAGCGGATCAGCGTCGACTTGCCCGATCCCGACGGTCCGCAGATGACGATCTTCTCGCCTTCCTTCACGTCGAGATTGATGTCGGACAGAACGTGGAACTGCCCGTACCACTTGTTGACGCCCTTCAGCTGAATCACCGATTCGGCCTTCGAAAGATCGCGGGCGGTTGCAGCCATGTGTCGCTCCCTGACGGCGCCTAGCGGCGCGTACCCTTGTTGAGTTCGAATTCGAGGTACTTGCTGTACCGCGACATCGAATAACAGAAGATGAAGTAGACGAAGGCGGCGAACAGGTAGACCTCGCCGGGGAAGCCCGCCCAGTTCGGATCGACCAGCGCCTGGTTCGCGGTGTTGAGGAAGTCGAAGATGCCGATGATCAGCACCAGCGACGTGTCCTTGAAGAAGCCGATGAAGGTGTTGATCAGCGGCGGGATCACCACCCGCAGTGCCTGCGGCAGGATGATCAGCAGCGTCTTCTGCGGGTAGTTGAGGCCCATCGCATCGGCGGCCTCGAACTGACCCTTGGGCAGCGACTGAAGCCCGCCGCGGATCACCTCGGCGATGTAGGCCCCGGCAAAGAGGATGACGGCGACCTGCGCGCGCAGGAACTTGTCGATGGTCGTGCCCGAGGGCAGGAACAGGGGCAGCATGACCGAGGCCATGATCAGCAGGCTGATCAGCGGCACGCCGCGGATCAGCTCGATGAAGCCCACGCACAGGCCCTTGATCAGCGGCAGGTTGGAGCGCCGGCCGAGGGCCAGCAGGACGCCATAGGGGAAGGCGAACGCCAAACCATAGGTCGCCAGGATCAGGGTGACCGGCAGGCCGCCCCACAGGCTGGTCTCGACGTAGCTGAGCGGCGCGATGGCGACGCTCCACTTCGGCAGGACACCCACGGTGCGCAGGACGAGGCCAACCGCGCCGATCCCGACCAGCGCGTAATAGGCCAGGCGTTCGGACGGCGTCGCCAGGGCGCTGCGCAGGGCGAGGCCGGCGCCGCCGCAGGCCAGCGCCACGAACAGGATGAGACTCAGCGGAATGTGGATCTGGCCGAACATCAGCAGGAAGGTGATGAACGAGCCGATGCCCCAGATTACGAGCAGGCGCCAGTTCCACATGCGGCGGTCGGCGCTCAGCACCAGCATGGCCAGCATGGTGATGACGGCGAACAGCGGACGCCAGTGCTGCTCGTAGGGGAAGGAGCCGAAAAAGATGTAACGGAATTTTTCGCGGATCAGCGCCCAGCACGCCCCGCCGCCGCGGCATTCGGCGCCGGTCGAGGCCGTAAAGTTGGCGGTGAACAGCGCCCACTCGAGGAACCAGGACAGGACCCAGGCAACGGCGGCGATCAGCACGATCGTGGTGATACCGTTGCCCCAGCTGGAGAACAGGTTCTTGCGGACCCAGCCCAGGGCGCCGGTCTCGTCGACGGGAGGGGCGAGCGGCTTGCGGTCGCCGACAGGCATGGCGTCGGTCATGCTCAGCGCTCCCTCAAGGCGATGCGTTTGTTGTACCAGTTCATGAACGCCGAAATCGACAGGCTGACCGACAGGTAGGCGGCCATGATGATCAGGATGTTCTCGATCGCCTGACCGGTCTGGTTGATGGTCACGTTGATCGAGGCGACGAGGTCGGGATAGCCGATCGCGATGGCCAGCGAACTGTTCTTGGTGATGTTGAGATACTGGCTGGTCATCGGCGGGACGATGACCCGCAGCGCCTGCGGCAGCAGCACGAGCCGCATCGACTGGCCGCGCGACAGGCCGAGCGCCGCCGCCGCCTCGCTCTGGCCCTTGTGCAGCGCCAGGATGCCCGAGCGTACGATCTCGGCGACGAAGGCCGAGGTGTAGAGCACCAGGCCGACCAGAAGCGCGGTGAACTCGGGCTGGATGACGGTGCCGCCCGCGAAGTTGAAGCCCTTGAGCTCGGGCCAGCTCATGTGATGCGGCGCGCCGCCGGCCAGCCAGACGAGGGCCGGAAGGCCGATGACGATGGCGAGGCCCGCCGAGAGGGCGGGGAAGGGCTGTCCGGTCGCCTCCTGGCGCTTCTTGCCCCAGCGGTTCACGAACCAGGCGCCGGCAATGCCGATGAGGAACGCGACCCCCATCCATTTGTGGATGGGATCGGCCATCGGCACCGGGAAATAGACGCCGCGATTGCTGAGGAACACGCTGTTCCAGAAGAGCGAGATCGCCTGACGCGGACCGGGAAACGCCTCGCTGATCAGCTTGTAGAAGAGGAACAGCCAGAGCAGCAGCGGCACATTGCGGAAGGCTTCGACGTACCAGCCGCAGATGCGGTTGAGCAGCCAGTTGGGCGACAGCCGGCCGACGCCGATCAGGGTGCCGAGAAGGGTGCTGAGCAGAATGCCGAGGACGGCGACGCGCAGCGTGTTGAGGATGCCGACCCAGATGGCGCGGGCATAGGTGCTGGCCGGCGAATACTCGATCATGGTGTCGCCGATTTCGAAGCCGGCTTCGCGCTCCAGATAATGGAAGCCGCTGGCGATCTTCTGGCGCTGCAGATTGTCGATCGTGTTGCTGACCAGATACCAGGCGAGAAACCCGACGAGACCGACCACGACGATCTGGAAGACCCAGCCTCGAATGACCGGATCGTTCCACGGTGCCACTTTCGTTCGTGGCGTAGAGCCGAGAGTCTCGACCGCCATTCCCTATTCCCCCTGCCTGGTGCGGTTTTTCCGCTCGGGCGTTATAGGCCCGCTATTGCCCTCAGTGTATGTGGGAATTGCCCCTGCGCAACGGGACAAATCCCCCTTTCCCAAGTCTCGCGCTCCCGGCATCAGCGGATCGGCGGGGAGTATTGCAGCCCGCCCTGGGTCCACAGCGCGTTCTGGCC
>CAZPOS010000261.1:4698-7543 GCA_964588065.1 uncultured Reyranella sp. | reverse complement strand
TCGCCGCTGCGCACCTCCAGCGAGATGCCATGCAGGATATGGGCGCGGCCGTAGAAGGCGTGCAGGTCCTTCACCTCGAGCATCGGCGCGGTCAATGCGCACTCCCGAGATAGACCGCGCGCACATTGGGGTTGGCGCGCACCTCTTGCGGTGTGCCGCCGGCGATCAGCACGCCGCGGTCGAGCACGATGATGCGATCGGCCTGGGTGAAGACCACGTCCATGTCGTGCTCGGTGAACAGGACCGCTATGTTGCGCGCCCGGGCCAGCCGCGCCGTCAGCTCCATCAGCGCGACGCGCTCCTTGGGCGCCATGCCGGCGGTCGGCTCGTCCATCAGCAGCAGGCGCGGCTGGTTGGCCAGCGCGATGGCGAGTTCGACCCGCTTCAGGTCGCCATAGGCCAGCACGCCGCAGGTCCGCTCCGCCTGGTCGAGCATGCCGACCTGGTCGAGCAGCGCATCGGCTTCGGCCGCGAGCGCCGAACCGAAACGCGACAGCATCGAGCGCAGCCGGCCGGCATGCGAATAGAGCGCCATCTGCACGTTCTCCCGAACGCTGAGAGAGGCGAAGGTGGCGGTGATCTGGAAGGTACGCCCGACGCCCAGCCGCCAGATCGCGCGCGGGCGGAGACCGACGATGTCGCGGCCTGCGAGGCGTACGATGCCGGAGTCGGGCACGAGCTGGCCGTTCAGCATGTTGAAGCAGGTGCTCTTGCCCGCGCCGTTCGGACCGATCAGCGCCAGCATCTCGCCGGCCGACACCGCGAAGGAGACGTCGGCCACGGCCTGCACGCCGCCGAACGCCTTGTGCAGCCCATCGACCTGGAGCACGACCTGGCTCATGCTCGCTGCTCCCGCCAGCGGGCGACCAACGCCTTCAAGCCGCCCACCAGACCCTGCGGGAACAGCAGCACGATCAGCAGGATCACGCCGCCCATCACGGCGCGCCAGAATTCGGTGTTGCGGGCCACGACGTCGCGCAGCCAGGTGAAGATCGCCGCGCCGACCACCGGGCCGGTGAGCGTCTCGACGCCGCCGAGCAGCACCATGATGAGCCCGTCGGTCGATTGCGCGATCGAGATGCTGGAGGGCGAGATGCTGCCCTTGGAAAAGGCATAGACCGCGCCGGCAAGGCCGGCCAGTGCGCCGACCAGCACGAAGGCCGCCCACTGGAAGCCGCGCAGGTCGATGCCGATCGCCTCGGCGCGCAGCGGCGAATCACGACCGGCTCGCAGGGCATAGCCGAACGGCGAGAACAGCACCCTCCACAGGAACAGGATGCCGGCGCCGCACAGGACCAGCGCCAGATAGTAGTAGGCGGTCTTGTCGGCGAGCCAGGGCGACGGCCAGACACCGAACACACCGTTGCTGCCGCCGGTGACGGAATCCCACTGGAAGACGACCGACCAGCTGATCTGCGCGAAGGCCAAGGTCAGCATGGCGAGATAGACGCCCGAGAGGCGTACGCAGAACCAGCCATAGACGATGGCGAACAGGCCGGCGATCGCCGGCGCCAGCAGGAGTGCGGCCTCCATCGGCAGGCCGAAACGCTTCAGCAGCAGGCCCGCCGCATAGGCGCCGATGCCGAAATAAGCGGCGTGCCCGAACGACACCATCCCGGCCGGCCCCATGATGAAGTGCAGCGACACGGCGAAGAGGGCGAAGCAGACGATGTCGGTCAGCAGGATCGTGGTGTAGCGGTCCGCCGCCAGCGGCACGAGCGCGAGCAGCGCCAGCCACACCAGGGCGAAGGTCCAGGACGGTACCTGCAGCCGCGGCGCCGGTTCGGCCGCCCGCTGTGCCGCCTGCGGCTTGCCCAGCAACCCGTAGGGCCGCACGACCAGCACGAGCGCCATGATCAGGAACTCGACCACGAGCGTGAGCTTGGAGAAGGAGATCTCGACGCCGAACCAGGTCACGGTGCCGATGCCAATGCAGAAGGCCTTGGCGACGCCGATGATGATGGCGGCCAGGAAGGCGCCGCCGATGCTGCCCAGCCCCCCCACCACGGTGACGACGAAGGCGTCGGCGATGATGGCGAGGTCGAGTTCGAGATTGGCCGGCTCGCGCGGGATCTGCAGCGCACCGCCCAACCCGGCGAGGACGGAGCCGACGAAGAACACCGAGGTGAAGAGCTTGGCCTGATCGACGCCCAGCGCCCCCACCATCTCGCGGTCCTGGGTCGCCGCCCGCACCAGCGCGCCCCAGCGCGTGCGCGTCAGCAGCAGCCAGATGAGGCCCAGCACCACCGGACCGATGGCGATCAGCAGCAGGTCGTAGGCGGGGATGCGCCGCCCCATGATCTCGACCGCCATCGACAGGCCGGGCGCACGTGGGCCGACCAGATCCTCCGCCCCCCAGGTGAAGAGCGCGATGTCCTTGATGACCAGCACGACGGCGAAGGTCGCCAGCAGCTGGAACAGCTCGGGGGCGCGATAGATGCGCCGCAGCACCAGCACCTCGATCAGGATTCCCACCAGCCCGACCGCCAGCGCCGACAGCACGACGGCGCCCCAGAAGCCGAGCGGCGTGCGCCCGAAGAATTCGATCAGCGAATAGGCGCCGTAGAGTCCCAGCATGTAGAGCGAACCGTGCGCGAAGTTCACGATCCGCGTCACGCCGAAGATCAGCGACAGGCCGGCGGACACCAGGAACAGCGACGCGGCCGCCGCCAGCCCGTTCAGCAGCTGGATGAGGATGGAAGCGAGAGTCACGCGATGGACGCCTCAACTCCCTCCCCCGTCATACGGGGGAGGGCTGGGGAGGGGGACAGCAACGCGAAGAAAGAAGCGACAATCATACGGATAGCTCTCCCCCTCCGGCCCTTCGGGCCACCTCCCCCGTCAG
>CAZPOS010000261.1:536-4688 GCA_964588065.1 uncultured Reyranella sp. | reverse complement strand
GGAAAGAGAAGGTGTCATCCCGAGCGCAGCGAGGGACCTTTCACGACGTCTCAAAGGTCCCTCACCTCGTTCGGGATGACAGCTTTGTCGTCAGTTCTTCGGCCGCATCTTCTGGACGTCGGCGTCGCTCGGCAGGGCGTCCTTGCCGTCGACGAAGCGCCAGTTCTTCATGTAGCCCTTGCCGTCCTTCACGCCGATCTGGCCGACATAGGCGCCCATGGTCGACTGATGGTCGATCGGCCGGTACTCGATCATGCCGAAGGGCGTGATCAGCGTGAGGCCCTTCATCGCCGCGACCAGCTTCTCCTGGTCGAGCGAGCCGGCCTTCTTGATCGCCTCGGCCGCCGACATCACGGTCGCATAGCCCACCACCGAACCCAGCCGCGGGTAGTCCTTGAACTTGGCCTGGTAGGCGTTGAGGAACTTGGTGTGCTCGGGCGTCTTGAGCTCGCTCCACGGATAGCCGGTGACGTACCAGCCGTCGGGCGATTCCTCCTTCAGCGGATCGAGATATTCCGGCTCGCCGGCCAGCAGGTTGAACACCTCGACGCCCTTGAACAGGCCGCGGGTCTGGCCCTCGCGCACGAACTTGGCGAGGTCGGGGCCGAACAGCGAGGAGAAGATCGCGTCGGGCTTGGCGTCCGCCAGGGCCTGCGCCACGGCGCCCGCATCGATCTTGCCCAGCGGCGGCGCCTGCTCGGCGACGAACTCGACGTCGGGCTGCTTCTCCTTCAGCAGCTTCTTGAAGGCGGCCGTCGCCGACTGGCCGTACTCGTAGTTCGGATAGACGATCGCCCAGCGCTTCTTGTTGAGCTTGGCGGCGTCGGGAATGAGCATCGCCGTCTGCATGTAGGTCGAGGTGCGCAGGCGGAACGTGTAGGCGTTGCCCTGGTCCCAGACGATCTTGTCGGTCAGCGGCTCGGCGGCGATGAACAGCACCTTGCGCTGCTTGGCGAAGTCGGCGACCGCGAGCCCGACGTTCGACGGGAAGGTGCCGATCAGGAACGCGGCGCCCTCGCGGCTCAGCAGCTCCTCGGCGACGCGCACGGCATCGCCCGGATTGCCGTTGTCATCGCGGCTGACCACCTCGATCTTGCGGCCGAGCACGCCGCCGCCGGCATTGACCTCTTCGACCGCGAGCTCGATGCCCTTCTTGTAGGGTTCGAGGAAGGCCGGGAAGACCTTGTAGCTGTTGAGTTCGCCGATCTTGATCGGCGCCTGCGCGGCGGCCGGTCCGACGAGCGACAGCGCCACCAGCGCGGCGGTGCCGGCGAGCAGGCGATTGCGGGTCAGCATGACATCCCCCTCCTGAATTAAGTGAACAGTCCCCGTGACCGACCCTAGCGAGGCCGGCCCCTCTCCCACAAGCGCTCAGTCGGCGAAGCTCGACCGTGCCTGTATTCCCCAGTGACCATCCTGCAGGGTCACGATGTAGATCGTCTCGAACGTGCCGAGGAGCGAGCCGTCCGCGCGCCAGCGGCTGAACTTCACCTTGAGATGGACCTTGTCACGACCGACATGGATCGGCGTACGCTCGTCCCAGGTGCTGTGGTGCCAGCCGTCGCCGGCGCGGGCGACGAAGTCGCCGAGCTTGTAGTCGCCGTGGTTGGGCCAGACGACGACCTTGCCGCCGGCCAGCCGCACATGCGGGAAGTTGCAGGCCTCGTTGACGGCCGGCTCGTCATGGCGATTGAGACCGTCGATATAGGCGTCCATCACCTTCAGGGCCGCCGCCAGGGCATCCTCATTCATCGCTGCCCCCGTCATCGTTGCCCGTCCCCCAGCTTGATCCCGGCCGGCGTCAGCCCGCCGACCCTGGCATGCGGCCGACCGCCGATTGCGGCGGCGACGATGAACACGACCTCGTCCGGGCGCGGCCCGTCGGGCACGCAGAACTCGATGGCGTCGAAATGGCTGCGCACATAGGCCGCCGTCACGTGATGCAGCGGAATGTCGATGCGCGCGCCGGCCGTCGCCACCTTCACGGTTGATGGCACGATCGACTTGGCGCCGCCCATGGCATGGCGGATGCCGAAGCCGCTGGGCTGGTGCCACAGGGCGGCATGTTCCAGCTCGCCGTTCAGGCCGACGATGGCGCCCTTGCCATAGGCTTCCAGCTCGGAGCCCTGGGCGCCCAAAATCTTCATCACCCGCTCGGTGAGATCGATCGCGAGCGGTTCCAGCGCCTTCATCATCGGCTGGATGTCGGCCACGTGGCGGCCGGCATAGGGATTGGCGATGACGCCACCGACCACCGCCTTGGTCGCCGGGCGCGCCAGCGCCGGCCCGAAGTCGTGGAGCGTCTCCTCGACCGTGGCCACGTATTTCCGCACTTTCACCAGATCGCTCATCCCGCCTCCGACAGAGCAAGCGGCGTGCCGCCTGATTCGATTCGCCAGTGTCCGCGCAACGACAGCGCCGCACTGTCGATCAGGCCGCACAGCCTAAGCCGCCGCGCTGCCGCCAGTCCGCGATCGAGCGCCGCGTCGACGGTCTCGGGTGGCAGGTCACCGACCGCCACCGTCACGGGCAATTCATGGAGATCGCTGTCCGGATCGAGCGCGCGGGCCGGCCGGCGCTCGATCGCCGGATGGTCGGCATTCACTTCGTTGGCGATCATCGTCGCCGCGGCATCGGCCGATGCCGCCGTGGCGGCCAGCACCGTCACCGAGTCCGCGATGCCCAGAGAAAAGGAGCGCCCGCCCCGGCCCGAGGTCGCGATCCCGCGCACCGGCCGCTCGTGCGTCAGCAGCGCCACGCCATCAAGGGCTTGCCCGATGATGCCGGCGCGCAGCGACTGGCCTGGCGCCAGATGGATCGCGATGTCGCCGCCATCGTTCACATAGGCCTTGTCGAGCCTGCGGCCACGGACCAGGGCCTGAAGCATCTCGTCGGCGACGGCACCGGCAACGGCGGCCATCGGCGTGATGTAGCGGGTGCGGTGCGGCCACACGGCTTCGGCCATGCGCCGCGCCACCGGCCCCTGCAGTAGTGGATAGGCCTCGCCGATAGGCCGGCGCAGCACGATCAGCTCGCCGACCAGGGCCGGCAGGATGTCGCCGAAGCGATCGATGGCTTGCGCATAGGCACGCTCGACCTCCTCCGCCGCGCCGAAGGCTTCGACGATGAGATCGATCGGCCCATGCTGCAGATGCAGCCGTCCGTCGGCGAAACGGGCGGCGACGGCGCTCATTCGATCCGCACCTTATGTCGAGCGATCACGTCTTCGAGCGTGACCGCGCGCGAGGCGTAACCGCCCAGCGCCGCATAGTCGTCGGCGCGCAGGGTGAATTCGATGGGCGCGACCAGCGCCGGCGTCGGCACGTAGCCGAACGATTTCTCGGGCATGCGCGCCACGTCGACCATCAGGGTAATGCCACCGCCCGGCCAGATGTAGGCCGGCACGCCGCCCAGCGTGACCTTGGTCAGCGTGTCGCGCACCGAGCGCGTGAGCCGCACCGGGTTCTCTGTGACACCGGCGCGCAGCGAACCGCCGGCCCCGGCCATGAACAGGACGGTGCAGAGGGCCGGCTCGCAATTCTCGGCGATGCGTTCGACGACATGGCGCACTGGCGCCGGCATCTCGGCCGGCCGCGGCTTCAGCTGTTCGTCGAGCGTGAACCAGGCCGAATGCTCGCCGGTCGTCGAGACCATCAGCAGCTTGAGCCCCGGCCAGGCCTGTTTCGGATCGATCTTCTCGATGATCTCCAGCGGATCGCTGACATTTGTGCCGCCCCAGCCCAGTCCCGGCTCGGCCACCTGGAAATAGCGGCCGGGCGTCGAGCGGCGGCCGCGCACGCGGATGCCGGCGGGCTTCATGTCGAGAAAGACGCCGCCCTGGTGCTCGCTCAGCACGCCGGTGATGTGATCGTCGACCACGATCACCTCGTCGACATGGTCCTTCCATTGCGGCGCGAACATGCCGATGGCGGCCGAGCCGCAGCCGACCCGCATGCGCTCCTCGAGCGCGCCGTTCACCACCGGTGGCTTGTCGGCCTGCACGATCACCGTCGAGCCGCCATCGATGCTGAGTTCGACGGCCTCGCGATTGCACAGCGCCAGCAGGGTGTCGCAGGTGACGACGCCCTCCTTCTTGCTGCCGCCGGTGAGGTGATGGACGCCACCCAAGGACAGCATCTGCGAGCCGTACTC
>CAZPOS010000261.1:0-526 GCA_964588065.1 uncultured Reyranella sp. | reverse complement strand
TCGGCCGTGGTGACGTGGCCCACGGCCTCGCCCTTCACCCGCACCGCCGCCTGCTCGGGCCCGAGATAGCGGTCGGTGTCGATCTTCACCTTGACGCCGCAGTAGCTGAAGATTCCCTCGGTCACGACCGTGACCATGTCGACGCCGTCCTGCTTCGACGAGACGATGAACGGCGCGGGCTTGTAGTCGGGATAGGTCGTGGTGGCACCGATGCCGGTGACGAAGGCGCCTTCTCCTTTGCCCAACTCGCCGTGCCAGGCGTCGCTGCCTTCCACGAAGGCGACGCGCGCGAGGTCGGGCTTGGCCAACAGGACCAGCGGATCGACCCGCACCAGCGCGCCGTTCTCGTTGGCATAGCGGTCGCAGGCGCCGGCGCGGCCGGGGCGGATACGGCACAGGACAGGACAGGCGTCGCAGCGCACGATCCCGGCGCTGCGTTCGGCCTCCGAGAGCGAGATGTCGTCGCTCATGATTTCTCTCTTTCTTTACCTCCCCCGTCATACGGGGGAGGTGCCCCCGAAGGGGG
>CAZPOS010000260.1:0-7587 GCA_964588065.1 uncultured Reyranella sp. | reverse complement strand
CGATGCGGCTTTCCGCAACCGGATCGCGCGTGCGCTCGAACAGCGTGGTTTCATCGTCACCGCCGTGGGCTCCGTCGCCGAAGCGCTGGCCCAGACCGCCCGGCCGCCGGCCTTCGCCGTGCTCGACCTCAGGCTGGCCGACGGCAACGGGCTGGAGCTGGTCGGGCCGCTGCGCCAGGCCCGTCCCGACATCCGGATCGTCGTCCTGACCGGCTACGGCAACATCGCGACCGCGGTGGCCGCCGTGAAGGAAGGCGCCGTGGATTATCTCGCCAAGCCCGCCGATGCCGATGCGATCGAGCAGGCGCTGACCGCGCACGGCCGCAAGCTGCCGCCGCCGCCCAGCAATCCGATGTCGGCCGACCGCGTGCGCTGGGAGCATATCCAGCGGGTGTTCGAGCAATGCGACCGCAACGTCTCGGAGACCGCGCGCCGCCTCAACATGCACCGCCGCACCCTGCAGCGCATCCTCGGCAAGCACGCCCCGCGCGAGCACTGAGGCTTCCGCCTCAGGTTAACCACCGACCTCATCCTGAGGAGCGCGCGCAGCGCGCGTCTCGAAGGATGGGCAACGGACGTGGTGCGCATTCCCATCCTTTGAGACGCGGTCCTGCGGACCGCTCCTCAGGATGAGGGCTTGGGTGGAATGATCGCTAAGCGCGCCGGCTCGCGGCGTTCCAGTACTGTTCGAGATTGGCGATCAGCGCCGGGCTGAAGTGGCACCAGGCCTGTTCGCGCGCGTAGAGCGCGGCGTAGCGACGGAACGTGTCGAGCGGCTCGGCGCCCAGCCGCAGCGCGCGGCGGTTGCCGATGGCGCCGACCGCACCCGAGCCGGTCAGCCGGTCGATGACGCGCACGATGGTGGCGTCGATCTCCTCCGGCGCCACGACCTCGTCGCAGATCATCCGGCCGACCTCGGAATCGCACTCGATCCGGCGCTCGTACATGATCGCCTGGCGCGCCAGCCGGTCGCCGACGAAGCGCTGGAGCCGCAGGTTGGCCATCGCCGGGATGATGCCTTCCTTGCGCGCCGGCAGGGTCATGTAGGCGTCGTGCCCGGCGATGTTGAAGTCGGAGGCCAGCAGGATCTGGCAACCGCCGCCGATGGCGAAGGTCTCGACCGCCGATATCCAGAGCTTCTCGATCGAATCGCCGGCCACCTCGTCGGGAAGGACGTCGGGCCGCGCGAGGCCGCGGAACATCTTGTTCACGAATCCCATGTCGCGGATCAGGAACCACAGGAACGGGATCTTGCCGTAATAGAGATGCGTGAGGTTGATGCCGGCATTGTAGACGCGGCGGCCGGCATACTTGCCCTCGGGCACCACGTCGCCGCGCAGCACCGCGACCTCGCTCTGGCGGTCGAGGATGCAGACATCGGCGCCGATCTCCGTGGCGGCCTGCGTGGCATTGTCTTCCGAATTGAGGAAGCGCTTGTTCGACAGGAGCAGCACCGCCGCCTTGCCCTGGCGCTCGACCCGCGCGCAGCCGAGGTCGAGCGTGCCGTCGCGCTGGAACTTGGCGAGCGCCTCCGCCGATTCCTCGCAGGGCAGCAGCATGGCGTGGCAGAGATGCAGGCCGCACTCCGGATCGGCGAGGAACTGGTTGCAGAGGATGCCCTGGTCGATCTCGACGCCGTCCTTCTCGGACTGGCGCAGCTCGGCTTCGGCCGCGACCTCCGCTTGCGTCGGCGCGAGGCCGGGCACGAGGGCCGCGGCATCATAGACCAGCCGCTCGATGCGCACGAACTTCCGCCGGTTGTCGGTCAGTCTGTCGTAGAGGGTGCGGGCGTGGCGGCGCAGGAACGCGAAGCGGGCCTCGCGCGCGGCCTGCTTCAGCGCTTCGGCCTGCTCGTAGGCGGCCGCATTGCGGTTCGGCTTGGCGGGCAGGCGGGAGAGATGCTCCGCGGCATCGCGCCAATAGCTGGAGAAAGCAGCCGCATCGGCCGCGAAGTCGCCGCTGGCCGCGACCGGCGCCCTGCCATCCATAACGACGTTCCTGCCCGAATTATTATGGAGCGGGCGACGGGATTCGAACCCGCGACCTACGGCTTGGGAAGCCGACGCTCTACCCCTGAGCTACACCCGCATTGGGCCCATTCTAGCCTGTCGTTGCGCCCGAGGTCCAATCGTGTATCTCAGGAACATGCTCGATGAAGTCCTCACCCCCGAAGAGCGCGCCGTCGTGGCGCGCGCCAAGGCTTTTGCCGAAGAACATGTGGCCCCCAACGCCGCGCGCTGGGAATGGGAACGCCGCTATCCGCTCGAGACGATCCAGGCGGCCTGCGCCATCGGCCTCAACACGATCGAGCTGGCGAAGCAGCATGGCGGGCAGGGCCTGTCCTTCTCCTGCAAGCTGCGCGCCTTCGAGGAGATCGCGCGGCACGACTTCGCCTTCGCGTTCGCGCTGATCAACCACCACAATGCCTGTGCGCGCTTCGCCCGCGACGGCCAGCCGGCCCATGTCGCGCGCCTGCTGCCACGCATGCTGACCGGCGAGCTGATCGGCTGCGCCGGCTTGAGCGAACCCGGCGTCGGCAGCGACTTCGGCGGCTTGGAAATGGAAGCGGTGCGCGTCGAAGGCGGTTGGAAGGTGAACGGCGCCAAGGCCTGGATCACCAATGCGGCCGTGGCCGGACTTTCCGTTGCCTATGCGCAGACCGACAAGGCGCAGGGCTATCGCGGCATCATCTGCCTCGCCATCGAGGCCGAGCGGCCGGGCTTCCATCGCGAGAAGCCGTTCGAGCTGCATGGCGGTCACGCGATCGGCGTCGGCGGCTTCCGGCTGGTCGACTATTTCGCGCCCGACGAAGCGGTGCTGCATCCGCCGGGCAAGGCCTTCAAGGCCGCCCTCGCCGGCATCAACGGCGCCCGCGCCTATGTCGCGGCCATGTGCTGCGGCATGCTGCAGGCGTCGCTGGAAACCGCGGTGCGCTATACGCAGCAGCGCAAGACCTTCGGCCGGCCGGTGATCGAGCATCAGGGCGTGCGCTGGAAGCTGGTCGATGCGGCGACCGATCTCGAAGCCGCGCGCCTGCTCTGCTATCGCGCCGCGCGCCTGATCGACGAGGGTGCCGATGCCGTGCTGCCGGCCGCCCATGCCAAGAAGTTCGCGACCGACATGGCCGTGCAGCGCATCGCCGACTGCATCCAGGCGATGGGCGCCAACGGCCTGCGCGCCGACCATCCGCTGGCCCGCCACCTCGCGGGCGCCAAGATCGCCGCCTACACCGACGGCTCGATCGAGATGATGAACGAGCGCATCGGCGCGGGGCTGAGCTCGGTGTTCGGGGCGCCGTCCTAGACTAGGCGTTGTGGGCGCGCTTCAGCGCCTGGTCGAGATCGTCGAACAGGTCGCTGCTCTGCTCGACGCCGACCGAGAGGCGCAGGAGGTCGGGCGGGCAGGGCGTGCCCGGGCCCTCGATGCTGGCGCGATGCTCGATCAGGCTTTCGACACCGCCCAGCGACGTGGCGCGCTTCCACAGCTCGACCCGCGCTGCCGTGGCGATGGCCGCGCGCTCGCCGCCCTTCACCCGGACCGACAGCATGCCGCCGAAGCCGCCCTTCATCTGCTTCGCCGCCACCGCATGGCCGGCAAAGGACGGCAGGCCGGGATAGAGCACCTGTTCCACCATCGGATGCTCGGCGAGCTTCTCGGCGAGGCTCTGGGCCGAGGCGCAGGCCCAGGCAACGCGCGGGAAGAGGGTGCGCATGCCTCGCATCAGCAGCCACGCCTCTGTCTGGCCGAGGATCGTCCCCAGTTGCGAGCGGATGGTGCGCAGCTTCGCCCAATGGGCGTCGTCGCGCGCGCCGGTCAGCGCGCCGGCGATGATGTCGGAATGGCCGTTGAGGTACTTGGTGGCCGAGTGCATCACGATGTCGGCGCCGTGCTCGATCGGTCGCGTCAGCACCGGCGTCGCCACCGTCGAATCGACGCCGAGCAGGGCGCCGGCCTTGTGGGCGATTTCGGCGATGGCTGCGATGTCGGACACGCTCCAGGTCGGGTTGGCCGGGGTCTCGATCCAGACGAGCTTGGTGAGGCCGGGCTTCACGGCTGCCGCCACCGCATCGGTCTTGTCGGTATCGACGAAATCGACCTTGAGGCCCCAGTGCGTGGCGAAGGTCATCAGCCAGTTGCGCAGCGCCCAGTACATGACTTTGGAAGTCACCACATGGTCACCCGGCGACAGGGCGAGGAAACAGGCGCTGGCGGCGCTCATGCCGGAGGAGAAGATCAGCGATTTCGCGCCACCTTCGAGGGCCGTGAGCGTTGCCTCGGCCTGGTCGAACGTGGGATTGTCGGCCCGCGCGTAGATGCGGCCGGAACGGTAGCCGTTGTCCTCGTCGCGGATATAGGTGCTCGCCATGTGGATCGGGGGCACGACGGCCCGGGTGACGGGGTCGATCCATCCCATCGCCTGGGCGGCGAGGGAGGCGGGAGCAAGTTTCTTCTCGGACATCGGGACACCGTCGCTTACACAAATCTTACTTGGATCGCGCCCTTATAGCGCATCGCCGCACTTGAAATGAGGAGGCACTAGTAGCTTCATATACAGTGATGTGGTCGAGACATCTTTAGGGTCGGCACGGTTGCCGACGAGACGGCAAACACTCGCTGGGGAGTCAGGAATGGACGGTCAGACCCTGCACACGAAGCAGCTCAACACGGCCGGTCGCGGTGACCGCGTCGCGCGCACCCGCGAATCGATCGTGGCCTCGGCCCTGGCCCTCGCCGCGGCCGGACAGGTCGCGCCGATCGTGCGCGACATCGCCCAGATGGCCGGTGTTTCGGCCCGCACCGTGTTCCAGCACTTCGCCGACACCGCCGAGCTCTACGTCGCCGTCCTCGGCCGCGTCCTGGCCGCCCTGGTCGGGGAGGCGCCGGAACTCGCGTCCGCCGGTCCGGTCGAACAGCGCGTCGCCAGCCTGATCAACCAGTGCGCCGACCGCTACGAGCAGCTCCGCCCGATGTGGACCTTCGTCGAGACGCTGCAGCGCCGCTCGCCCGAAGCGGCCGACATGATCTCCCAGATCTACAGCGCCAACACCGCACAGCTCTCGCAGGCCTTCGGTCCCGAACTCGCGGCCCTGCCCGCGGAGTCGCGGCAGCGGACCCTGACCGCCCTGGCCCTGGCCATCGCGCCGGAAAGCTGGGTCGTGCTGCGCCAGCGGCTCGGCCTGTCGGTCGAGCAGGCGCGGGAGGAACTGGGCTTCGTGGTCCAGTCGGTGTTCGCGACCGAGGCGGCGCGCCGCTAGCGGGTCGAGGGTTCCGCGCCGCCGGCGGCGGCGCGGGCCAGCCTCTCGAGCGAGCGGTCGCTGAGACCCAGCGCGCCGAGATGGGCGACCGTATTCAGCACGTACTCGAGGCTGGTGCCTGTGGCGCCCGTTCCCTGGCGGATCAGGCGCAGCGCCTCAGCCTCCGGCAGCTTCCCGGCGAACTGCCGGTGCGAGCGGTCGGCGAGATAGACCAGCGACGGCACGATGCGACCGTCGTCCAGCCGGATCGGCCGCACCGTCTCCACGTACACGCCGTCATTGTCGATCTCGCGATGGATCAGGTAGCGCCGCACCTCGTCGTAGGCGGCGTCCGGCAGCCGGTGCGCGAGGCCGCGACAGGCGCCGCCGGGCAGCAGGCCGAGCATGAGCCCCGGCCTCTCGGGCGTGCCGCGATAATGTTCCGAGTAGATGCAGAAGGCGCGGTGCCAGCCCTGGAGCCGCGCCGCCTGGGTCTCGGGAGTCGCGAAACCCGGGTTCCACATCAGCGAGCCATAGCCGAAGACCCACAGGGGTCTCGCGGGCGCCGGTGCCGAGGCCGTGCCCAATCCTAGGCCTGGTTGAGGTGGATCAGGGCGCGGCGGATCTCGCGCGTGCGCGTGAACAGGTCGAACAGCTTGTCGCCTTCGCCCCAGCGGATCGCGCGCTGCAGGTAGAAGAGGTCCTCCTGGAAGCGCTGCAGCACTTCGAGGACGGCCTCGCGATTGTTCATGAACACGTCGCGCCACATGGTGGGATCGGAAGCGGCGATGCGCGTGAAGTCGCGGAAGCCGCCGGCGGCGAACTTCAGCACTTCGCTGTTCAGGTGGCCGCCCAGATCGTCGGCGGTTCCCACGATCGTGTAGGCGATCAGGTGCGGCAGATGCGAGGTGATGGCCAGGATGCGGTCATGGTCCTTGGCGTCGATCCGTTCGACCTGGCTGCCAAGCCCCGTCCAGAAGGCTTCGAGCCGGGCGACGGCGGCCTCGTCACTGTCGGGCAGCGGTGTGAGAATGCACCAGCGGCCCTGGAAAAGGTCGAGCAGCGCGGCTTCGGGTCCGGAATTCTCTGTGCCGGCGACCGGATGGGCCGGCACGAAATGCACGCCCTTCGGGATGTGCGGCGCCATGTCGGCGATCACGGTCTGCTTCACCGAACCCACGTCGGAGACGATGCAGCCGGGCTTGAGACTCGAGGCGATGGCCTTCGTCGCCGCGCCGCAGGCGCCGACCGGCGTGCAGACGATCACCAGGTCGGCGTCCTTGCAGGCTTCGGCGAGATCGGTGCCGCAATGATCGGCAAGCTTCAGCCTGTTGGCGAGGGCGGCCGTCTCGGGGCTGCGCGTCGCCGCCACGATCGACCGCGCGAGGCCGCGCTTGCGGGCCTCGAGCGCGATCGAGCCGCCGATCAGCCCGATGCCGATCAGCGCGATCTTGTCGAACAGGGGCTCGGTCATTTCGCCGCCACGAAGCGGGCCAGCGAAGCCTGCACCGCCTTCACCTCGGCCTCGGTTCCCACCGTGATGCGCAGGTGCTCGGGCAGGCCGTAGCCCGCCACGAGGCGCGGGATCAGGCCGTCGTTCATCAGCCATTCGTTGGCCGCGACGGCGCGTTCCTTCGAGCCGAAGCCGACCAGCACGAAGTTGCCGACGCTCGGCACCGGCTCGAGCCCGAGCTTCGTCAGCTCGGCGCTGAGCCAGGGTAGCCAGATGTCGTTGTTGGTGCGGCTGGCATCGGTGTGGGAGATGTCCTCAAGTGCCGCGATGCCGGCGATCTGCGCCGGAAGGTTGACGTTGAACGGCTGGCGCAGCCGGCTCATGACGTCGACGATGCCGGCCGGGCCGTACATCCAGCCGAGCCGCAACCCGCCGAGCCCGTAGATCTTCGAGAAGGTGCGGGTCATCACCACGTTCTCGGCCTGGTCGACCAGCTCGACGCCCGACTCGTAGTCGTTGCGGCTGACATACTCGGCATAGGCCGCGTCGATGATCAGCAGCACGTTCTTCGGCAGGCCGGCATGCAGGCGACGGACATCGTCCTTGCTGACGTAGGTGCCGGTCGGGTTGTTCGGGTTGGCGAGACAGACGATGCGCGTCTTGTCCGTCACCGCCGCCAGCATCGCATCGATGTCGCTGCCATAGCCCTTGGCCGGCGCCGCGACCGGGGTCGCGCCGACGCCCAGCGCGTTGATCGCGTACATCAGGAAGCCGTACTGGCTGTAGAGGCCCGGCCATTTGCGCAGTGCGTTCGCGGCCGGGATCACGATCTCGGGCGCGAAGGGCAGCGAGCCGAGCGCCGCGGTCGGCGCGAGCGTGCCGTCGTCATACGCGTCGGGC
>CAZPOS010000259.1:5513-7615 GCA_964588065.1 uncultured Reyranella sp. | reverse complement strand
CGCTTCGACCGTCAGGTCGTGGTGCCGAACCCCGACGTCGGTGGTCGCGAGAAGATCCTCAAGGTCCACATGCGCAAGGTGCCGTTGGCGCCGGACGTCGACCCGCGCGTGCTGGCCCGCGGCACCCCGGGGTTCTCCGGTGCCGATCTGGCCAACCTCGTGAACGAGGCCGCCCTGCGCGCCGCGCGCGTCGGCAAGCGCCTCGTGACCATGGGGGACTTCGAGTACGCCAAGGACAAGGTCCTGATGGGCACCGAGCGCCGCTCGATGGCCATGACCGACGAGGAGAAGACGCTCACGGCCTACCACGAGGCGGGCCATGCGCTGGTCGCCATGCACGTTCCCAAGAGCGATCCGCTGCACAAGGTGACGATCATCCCGCGCGGCCGCGCCCTGGGCGTGACCATGCAACTCCCCGAGCGCGATCACCTCAGCCACACCAAGCAGTATCTCGAATCGCGGCTGGCCATCATGTTCGGTGGTCGCCTGGCCGAGGAGCTGGTGTTCGGACCCGAGAACGTGACGACCGGCGCCGCCAGCGATATCCAGGTCGCGACGCAGACGGCCCGGGGCATGATCACTGCCTACGGCATGTCGGAGAAGCTCGGCCGCGTACGATACCAGGCCAACGAGCAGGAGGTCTTCCTGGGCCACGCCGTAACGCAGACGCAGAACGTGTCGGAAGCGACGTCGCAGCTGATCGACCAGGAGGTTCGCCGCCTGATCGAGGAGGCCGAAGGCCGCGCCCGCACGATCCTCACCGAGCATCTCGAGGACCTGCACACGATCTCCCGCGCGCTGCTCGAGTACGAAACCCTGAGCAACGACGAGATCGGCACCATCCTGCGCGGCGAGAAGGTCGTGCGCGACGATACCGGCGGTGCCGGCACCTCCGATCGCCGCCGCCGCGCCTCGGTTCCGACCACAACTGGTCCGGCGCCGGGCGCCAATCCCGAGCCTCAGCCGGGCGTTTGATCCGACGCTTCGCGGGCCTCGCGCTCGATCGCCCTCTCGTGATGGCGATCGTCAACGTGACGCCCGACTCCTTTTCCGACGGCGGAGAACGCCTCGACCCGGCGCGGGCCATCGACGATGGCCTGCGCTTCGTGGCGGAAGGGGCCGACATCCTCGATGTCGGCGGCGAGTCGACCCGTCCCGGCTCGGCTGCGGTGTCTCCCGAGGAGGAGCGCCGGCGCGTTCTCCCGGTCGTCGAAGGTCTGGCTCGCCACGGTGCAATCGTCTCGCTCGACACGCGTCGCGCCCTGGTCGCCGAAGCGGGCCTGGCTGCCGGCGCACGGATCGTGAACGACGTGTCGGCCCTGCGTGACGATCCGGCCATGCTGCCGCTGGTCGTGCGTCGCAAGGCGTCGGTCGTCCTGATGCATCGCCGAGGCCGACCGGAGGAGCGCTATGCCGGCCCGGCCTATCGCGACGTCGTCGAGGATGTGCGGCGCTTCCTGCTTGACCGTGCCGCGGCGTGCGAGGTGGCGGGCCTGGAGCGGCAGGCCATCGCCCTCGACCCTGGGCTGGGCTTCGGCAAAACGGTCGAGGAGGAAATTGCGCTGATCGCAGGGACGCAGCGCCTCGCTCAGGCGGGGTATCCGGTGCTGATCGGCTGTTCGCGCAAGAGCTTCATCGGCCGGCTGACCGGCGTGGAAAAGCCGTCGGATCGCGACCCGGCATCGGCCTGGCTGGCGGTCGAGGCCGTCCGCCTCGGCGCGTCGATCGTGCGCGTCCACAACGTCGTGGCGACCCGCCAGACCCTCGCGGTCGCGCAAGCGATGCGCTAAAAATTGCCCGATGGCTCGTTCACTCTTCGGCACCGACGGCGTTCGCGGTCGTGCCAACACCGCACCGATGACCGCCGAGATGGCGATGCGCATCGGCATGGCCGCCGGCCAGGTCTTCCATCGCGGGGCGCATCGCAACCGGGCGGTGATCGGCAAGGATACCCGCCTGTCAGGCTACATGCTGGAGCAGGCCCTGACCGCGGGCTTCCTTTCGGTCGGCGTCGACGTGTTCCTGTTGGGCCCCATTCCCACGCCCGCCGTGGGTTTCCTGACCCGATCGATGCGGGCGGATGTCGGCGTGATGATCTCGGC
>CAZPOS010000259.1:3839-5503 GCA_964588065.1 uncultured Reyranella sp. | reverse complement strand
TCAAGCTGTTCGGGCCGGACGGGTTCAAGCTATCCGATGCCGTCGAGAGCGAGATTCAGGCGCTGGTCATGCAGCACTCGGACCTCATTCTCGCCGATGCCGTTGCGATCGGCCGCGCCAAGCGGCTCGACGACGTGCAGGGCCGCTACATCGAGTCGGTCAAGGCATCGGCGCCGCGCGGCCTCGACCTGAGCGGCCTCAAGGTCGTGGTCGATTGCGCCAACGGCGCCGGCTACAAGGTGGCGCCCACCGTTCTGACCGAGCTCGGCGCCGAGGTCGTGCGCGTCGGCGTTACGCCGGACGGGTTCAACATCAACGGCAATTGCGGCTCGACGCATCCCGGTGTGCTGCAGGAGCAGGTGATCGCGCACAATGCCCATATCGGCATCGGCCTGGATGGGGATGCCGATCGCGTCATACTGGTCGACGAAACCGGCCGCGTGATAGACGGCGACCAGCTGATGGCGACGATCGCCGATCAGTGGAGGCAGAGCGGCCTGCTCGCCGGCCGCGGCGTCGTGGCGACCGTCATGTCCAATCTCGGGCTGGAGCGCTATCTCGACGGTCGCGGGCTGACGCTCGTGCGCACTCAGGTCGGCGATCGCTACGTCCTGGAACGCATGCGCGCCGACGGCTTCAATCTGGGTGGCGAGCAGTCGGGTCACATCATCATGACGGACTACGCAACGACCGGCGACGGTTTGATGGCGGCGGTCCAGGCGCTGTCGGCGCTGATCCGGTGCGACCGCCCGGCGAGCGAATTCTTCCGGGCGTTCGAGCCGGTGCCGCAGCTGCTTAAGAACATCCGCGTAGCCGATGCCGCCGCGGCCCTCGAAGCAACGACCGTCGCCAAGGCAATCGCTTCGGCGGAAGCCCGCCTCGGCACGGGCGGGCGCATCCTGGTGCGCAAGTCGGGCACCGAGCCCCTGATCCGCGTGATGGCCGAGGGCGACGATTCCGAACTCGTGCAGAGCGTGGTCGACCAGATCATCGACGCGATCCCGCGGCAGGCCGCATGAAGGGCAGGGTACTGATCGTCGCCGGATCGGATTCGGGCGGCGGGGCCGGGATCCAGGCCGACATCAAGGCCGTCACTGCGATGAACGGCTTCGCGGCGACGGCCATCACGGCGCTCACGGCCCAGAACACCCAGGGCGTGCATGGCGTTGTCGGGATCGAGCCCGCCTTCATCGCGCAGCAGATCGAGGTCGTGCTGAGCGACATCGGTGCCGACGCGCTGAAGACCGGCATGCTGCACAGTGCCGAGGTGATCGGCGTGGTGGCGACGGAGATTGCCCGGCATGCGCCCGGCGTGCCGCTGGTGGTCGACCCGGTCATGGTGGCCAAAGGCGGGCATCGTCTCCTGCTGACCGAAGCCGAAGCCGCGCTGCGCGACACGCTGCTGCCGATGGCGGCCCTGGTCACGCCCAATCTGCCGGAAGCGGAAGTGCTCGTGGGCTTTCCGGTGCGAGTTGAAGCCGACATGAAGCGGGCGGCCGGCCGGCTGATCGAACTCGGTGCCGGCGCGGTGCTGATGAAGGGCGGCCATCTGGAAGGCGACCGCGTCGTCGACCTGCTGTTCCATGACGGCAGGTTCGACCGCTTCGAGGATGCGAGGATCGAGAGCCGCAGCACCCACGGCACGGGCTGCACGCTGGCGTCCG
>CAZPOS010000259.1:520-3829 GCA_964588065.1 uncultured Reyranella sp. | reverse complement strand
GCCGCCGCGCGCGGCCTGCTGGCGCTGGGCGCGCGTGCCGCGCTGCTCAAGGGTGGGCACCTGCCGGGCGATGATGTGGTGGACGTGCTGGCCCAGGCCGGCGGCGCCCTCACGCACCTGCGCTCGGAGCGCATCGCCACGCACAACGGCCACGGCACGGGCTGCACGCTGGCGTCCGCGATCGCCGCGGGTCTCGCCCAGAGGATGACGCTGCGCGACGCCGTCGCCCGGGCGCGCAACTATGTCCGCCAGGCCATCGAGACCGCGCCGGGCTTTGGGCGCGGACACGGGCCGCTCAATCACGCCGTAACGGTCAGATGAGGCTGGCGTCCTTCGCCGCCGGCTGCCGCGGTGTCCATTTGCCGGCTTCGGCCAGGGCGATGAAGTTCCAGAGTTCGCGGTTGAAGGCGTCCGGCTCCTCGAGATTCACCGCATGGCCGGTCTTGGCGAACATTGCCAGCCCGGCATTCCGCAGCACGCGCTTCAGGTAGAGGCTGGGCTGCAGGCAGGGATCGTCCTCGTCGCCGCAGATGATCAGGGTCGGCAGCTCGAGCCTCTGCCACTCCTCCTCGAAGTCGTAGAGAGACGGCCGCTTGCCCTGGTAGTTCTCCATGGTGTTGGCGGCGCCGACATCGGGATGTTCGGCGAGGTGCCTGGTGAACTCGGCAAAACCGCGCGGATCCTTCGTCTTGAAGCGTGAGCGGGTGGGATTGGTCGTCAGGCTCTCGGCGTACTTCGCCATGCCGTGTTTGCGGATCAGGCCGGCCGTCGTGACGGCATCTTTCTTGAATTGCTCGTGTCCGTCTCTGCCCGCGCCGGAACCGACGCCGGCCAGCGTCAGCGAGAAAGCACGGTCGGCATACAATCTGCCGAAGTGTGCCGTCGCGAAGGCGCCCTGCGACAGGCCGACGATATGCGCCTTCGCGATCCCGAGATGGTCGAGCATGTGCCTCGCATCGTCGATGGCGAATTGCTGGCCGTACCGGTCACCGGTCGCGGGAACGTCGGAGCCCGGGTAGCCGCGGAAGGAGTAGCTGATGCAGCGATGGCGCCGAGCGAAGAACCGCATCTGCGGCTCCCACGCCCGCCAGTCGCCGCAATACTCGTGGACGAACAGGATCGGCGTGCCGCTGCCCGCTTCCTCGTAGTGGAGCTTCACCCCGTCGGGCGTGGTGGCGTGCGGCATGGCGCGGATCCTCATCAGCTTGAACGCAATGGCCGATAGGCTAGCATCCCCCTCATGGCAAAGCATCGCATCTACACGACGAGCTTCGCGAGCGTTTACCCGCTCTACGTCACGAAGGCGGAGAAGAAGGGGCGAAGCAAGGCCGAGGTCGACCAGATCATCGGCTGGCTGACGGGCTACAGCGCCAAAGCCCTGGATGCGCAGATCAGGAAGAAGACAGACTTCGAGACCTTCTTCGCCAAGGCGCCTCGGCCCAACCCGTCCCGTAATCTGATCAAGGGTGTGATCTGCGGCGTCCGCGTCGAGGAGGTCGAGGAGCCAACCATGCGCGAGATCCGCTACCTCGACAAACTCATCGACGAACTGGCCAGGGGCAAAGCCATGGAGAAGATCCTGCGAACGGAGTGATCCGCAGGGCTCTTCCTACACGCCGAACCGCTCCAGCCGTTCCAGCACCGCCGGGATCTTGTCGTCGGTGACGTTGGCGAAGGCGAGGCGGATGAAGCGTTCCTGGCCGGCACCGAACATGTCGCCGGGAATCGTGAGGAGGTTCTCTTCGTCGGCCATGCGCTTGGAGACTGCCGTCGAAGCCGTACCCGGGAAGGGATGCTCCACATAGGCGAAGTAGGCGCCGATGCTGACGAGGCGCCAGCGGTTCGAGCGTTCGAGGCCCTGGCCCAGCAGGTCGGCGCGCGTCTTGAGACCGGCAGTGTTGTTCCGTGCCCACGGCAGCAGGTTGCGCAGCCCGTACAAGGCCGCCTCCTGTGCAAGGCGCGGCGGGCAGATCGACACACAGTCCATCGCCTTCTCGATCTCGGCCATCAGCTCGGTGCCGGCGGTGACGGCACCGACGCGGTAGCCGGTCAGCGCGAACACCTTCGAGAAGCTGTAGAGGTGCACCAGGGTGCCGCGCCAGTCGGGCCGGCTGAAGAGATCGTGCGGACGTTGGCCATCGGGCAGGAAATCCTTGTAGGTCTCGTCGAGCAGCAGCGCGATGCCGTGCTTCTTCGCGAGTTCGAAGAAGGCGTGGAGCGTCTCGCGCGGATAGACGGCGCCCGTCGGGTTGTTCGGCGAGATCAGGATGATCGCGCGCGTGCGCGGCCCGATCAGCCGTTCCGCGTCCTCGGCGTTCGGCACCGCGCCGGAGCCGGGCCTGAAATCGAGCGCCACCGGCTCGACTCCCTGCATGCGCATCCACATGTCGTGATTGAAATAATGTGGCCGCGGCACGATCACCTGGTCGCCCGCCTTGGCGATGCTCATGAGCGCGAGGCAGAAGGCCTGGTTGCATCCGGATGTGATCCCGACTTCGCCAGGCGCGACCGGCGCACCGTAGAAGTCGGAGAGATGTGCCGCATAGGCCTCGCGCAGAACCGGCAGGCCGAGGATCGGCGTGTAGCCGTGCATGGTGGGATCGAGCAGCAACTCGCCCAGATGCTGGCGCAGCTCAAGGGCGGGCGGATAGCCGGGCACGGCCTGGCTGAGGTCGATCAGCGGACGGTCGGCCGGGAAGGTGCGGCCCATCACCCAGCGCTTGGTCTCGCCGATGGGCGAGGGGGCGACGGCGGCGAGCCAGGGATTGGGCGTCGGAACGGTAGTCATGAGCAGCGAACGCTTCTTTCAGAACGGGCAACCGGAATTTCCGGCGGTCATGAGGGGCGAGGGTAATTCACGGAGACTTCTAGCAGGAATTGCAGGCCTCGCTCCGGCTTGGGGCGCGGAGCATCCAAGGCCCACGCCGGCCTGTCAAATCGATCGCGAATCCATCTCTCCTGTCAAAATGCGTTGCTTGCCCGGCGTCTTGTGCATAGCATCGCCTCAAGGCTCCGAATGAGAGCCATTGCCTTTGCGTCAACGCGGGCCCGGGTCAATCGGCCGTACGAAACGGCTCTGAGGAGGAAACATGGTCTCGAGGAAGGTCAATCGTCGTCGATTCGTGGCCGGCACGGCTGCGGTTTCCGCAGCGTTCGTCGCTGCGCCTTTCGTCCGCGGCGCCCACGCCGCCGGCAAGCTCACCTGCGGCTTCTGGGACCACTGGGTGCCTGGTGCGAACAAAGCCACCGAGGAGCTCTGCAAGGAGTGGGGTGAGAAGAACAAGGTCGAAGTCCAGATGGACTTCATCA
>CAZPOS010000259.1:0-510 GCA_964588065.1 uncultured Reyranella sp. | reverse complement strand
TGCTCACCACAGCCGCGGAAGCGCAGGCCAAGTCGGGCCACGACGTGCTCGCCTTCTCGACCTGGCTGCCGGCGCGCTACTCAGAGCAGCTGGTCGCCATGAACGACGTGATGGAGCCCCTCATCAAGGAGAACGGCGCGGTCAACGGCACCGTCGAGTATCTCGGCAAGCTCAACGGCAAGTGGCTCGCCGTGCCTGCCACCGCGGGCAGCCAGATCAAGGGCCCGTGCTCGCGCATCGACCTCCTGAAGAAGCATGCCGGCATCGACATCCAGGCAATGTACCCGGCCGGCCAGGCGCCGAAGGCAGACGCCTGGAACCTCGACAACTTCCTCAAGGCCGCGGAGGCCTGCCACAAGGGCGGCAACCCGTTCGGTATCGGCCTCGGCCAGACGTCCGACAGTGTCGACAGCGCCGGCGCGCTGTTCCATGCCTTCGGCGCGCAGCTCGTGAATGCCAAGGGCGACATCGTCGTGAAGAACGACCAGGTCCGTCAGGTGCTCGACTACT
>CAZPOS010000258.1:0-7640 GCA_964588065.1 uncultured Reyranella sp. | reverse complement strand
TCGTGGAATTCCTCGTGAACCGCTCGAAGGCGTTCGACACGGAGATCGCCGCGCACGGCTACGACCCGCGGCGGCCCAGGCTGGTGAAGCCGGGATTGTCGGCGGTCAATCCGCCGGCCGACGTGGTGCCCCTGCGGCACAGCAACTGACAGTCAACAGCTACGGGAGACGGCAATGAAGCGGGCTGAAGTCACAGAGAAGATCCTGACCGCCAAGCGCATGAAGGAACTGACCTGGGAAGAGATCGCCAAGAAGATCGGCGGCGCCTCGAAGATCGTCGTCACCGCGGCCTGCATGGGCCAGATGAAGATGACCAAGGAGCAGGCCACCAAGGCCGGCAAGCTGTTCGGGCTGGGCAAGGAAGAAGTCCTGCTGCTGCAGGAAGTGCCCTATCGCGGGTCGCTGCCACAGATCCCGCCGACCGACCCGCTGATCTACCGCTTCTACGAGCTGGTCCAGGTCTACGGCACGACCTGGAAGGAACTGATCCAGGAGGAATTCGGCGACGGCATCATGAGCGCCATCGACTTCGACATGACGATGGAGCGCCAGCCCGACCAGAAGGGCGACCGGGTGAAGATCGCCATGTCCGGCAAGTTCCTGGGATACAAGACCTACTGAAGCCTATCCCGGACGTTGCTGCGCGGGGGTAGACTGGCTTCATGAGCCAGCTTCCCCTGCGATCCATCGAGGCCTTCGTCGTCGTGGCGCGTGCCGGCAATCTCGCGCAAGCCGCGGCGAGGTTGAACATCACGGTTCCGGCGGTGAGCCGCAGGGTTCAGATCCTGGAGCGCTACCTCGGCGCGAAACTCTTCGACCGCCAGCCACGCGGCCTCAGCCTCACGGAGGCGGGCGAGAAATACTTCTCTGAGCTGGGACCCGCCTGGGATTGCGTCTGGAAGGCGACGATCGCGGCCACGTCGGCGGTTCGCCGTGACGCCTTCAAGGTCAGCGTCATCCCGACCTTTGCCGCGAACTGGCTGGTGCCCCGGCTTGCGCGAAGCCGGTTGCGTCTCGCCGGACTCGAGGTCGAAATCGAGACCGCGCCGGATATCGTGGACCTGCGCGGGCGCGACGATCTCGACTGCGCCATTCGCCTGGGGCTCGGGCCCTGGCCGGGAACGGTCGGACAGAGGTTTCTGCCGATAAGGGCCTATCCGGTCGCGAGTCCGGACTTCGTCGCCCGCAAGCGGCTCAAAGGCCCGACCGACCTCGCGCGACAGACTCTCATTGGATCCGCTCATCAGCCCGATTTCTGGCCGGAATGGTTTCGGCACGCCGGCATCGGCCTGGCCCGAGGTCCTTACAAGAGCTTCGACAATCTTCAGCTCGTCTACGAGGCGGCAGCGGCCGGACTCGGAGTCGCCATCGGCCTCGATCCCCTGGTGCGGCCTTATCTGGAGAGCGGCCGGCTCATGCGCCTCTGGCAGGATGACGTAACGCTTTCCAGAGGCTTCCATCTCGTGCGGCGGACCGATCGGGTCGAGTCGAACCGGTTCGATCTCTTCCGGAACTGGTTGATCGGCGAAGCCGCTGCCGCCGCCTGAAGTATTGGCGTTGAGGATTCCTGAAGCCATCGGCCGAGAACTGAATGGTCGGACCGGACGCCGGGCCCTACGGTCGCGGTCATCGAAGACTGCGTCCGGGGACCGGCGTCGCGCATGACCAACTATCGCCTGCATTACTTCCCGGAGTCCGGCAACAGTTACAAGCTGGCGCTGATGCTCACGCTGTGCGGCCAGGCCTTCGAGCCGGTCTGGACCGACTTCGGCGGCGGCGTCACGCGAACCCCCGAATGGCGCGCCCGCGTCAATGTCATGGGCGAGATCCCGGTCCTCGAGGAGGGCGGGCAACGCCTGACCCAGACCGCGCCGATCCTGCTGCGGCTCGCCGAACGCCACGGCCAGTTCGGTGGGCGGAGCGACGAGGAGACGTTCGAGATTCTTCGCTGGCTGTTCTGGGACAACCACAAGCTCAGCGGCTACATGGCGACCTACCGTTACTATCGGGCGTTCACGCCCTCACCCGATCCCGCCGTGCTGACCCATATGCGACGGCGTCTCGACGACTATCTGACGATCCTGAACGGCCACGTGCTGGCGCGACCGTTCGTGATCGGCGACCGGCCGACGATCGCCGATATCTCCCTGATGGCCTATCTGTCCTTCCCGAAGCAGGAGGCCGGGTATGATCTGGCGGTCAGCCATCCCGCTGTGAACGCGTGGCTTCTGCGCCTGGCGGAACTTCCCGGATGGAAAGCGCCCTATGACCTGCTGCCTGGCAAACGGCTGACCTGCTACGTCTAGCCCCTAGCTCGCTGCGGGCCTCTCTCCTGATGGACCGTAGCGCTACGTTAAAGAACCAACGTCAATGAGCAGGCGCATCAGGTCCGACTGGCGTCGGGTACCCGTCTTCGCAAGGCAGCTCTTGATTTGCGAAGTGGCAGTCGAGACTTTCACTGCTAGGAGTTCCGCTGCTTCCGCAAGAGAATGCCCTTGGAGAAGATGCTCGCATAGGCGGAGTTCGGCGGGGGTCAGATTGTAGAGGGCTCGCAATCTGCCTGGCCCGATGTCCTGGATGGCGCCGACGGTACCGACAGCGACATACGCCATACCCGGCAAATCCCGCCCAGCGCCAGAGACCAGAACGTGAATACGGCTGACCCCTTGGGCATCATATACGTCGAGTACTCTAGAATGCGATCGAGCATTCAAAACGCTGGATATCGCCTCACTTAGCCGGTTGTCGTGCGGGCATGAAAGGCGACCCCCTCGAATGGCCAGATGCGTCGCCTTGCTCGCAAAGGACTCAGCAGCTCTCGT
The DNA here is from genome assembly GCA_964588065.1 of uncultured Reyranella sp. Classification (GTDB taxonomy): domain Bacteria; phylum Pseudomonadota; class Alphaproteobacteria; order Reyranellales; family Reyranellaceae; genus Reyranella. The sequence continues at coordinate 4,818 of CAZPOS010000258.1, read as the reverse complement.
CATTCGCCTCACGCGAGCAACGGCGTCGACGAGAAAGATGGGCGACGGGGCGCCATCCAGCATCGCCAGATCAATCTTTCGAGACAGGTCGCATTCCCTGAATCTGTGACCAATCGCCAATGAACGCTGAAGGTGCGGCGCCAGCTGCTCACTCAAGCGCAGGTCAGCGGCATCAAAATTTGATTCGCGCCGGCCGCGAAACATTGCAAATGACACCAGCCCTTTGGCGTTCGGCGTCGACTCCACCCCGGATGTACACAGATGATACAAGTCGTAGGGCTTCATGAACCCATCGTAGAACGATGTTCGCTCGACGACTCGGTAGTCTGTTAGCGCGTTCCCCAAGTAAGTGCCGGGCCTCCCGTCGAATCTTTCCTCGTGGCCTTTTATCCAGAGATCGCCGTGGCGGTAGCTCTTCCAGTAACAATCGAGCGATTCCTCTGGAATGTTTACCGTGCTCAAGAAGCCGCCGGCAGCGGGAGAAAGGTCGAGAGAGTAGACTATCGCCTTCGATGCCTTAAAGCGTAATGTTGCCGCTTCGATGGCGGTCGGCCACAGCGCGGGATTGAGTGCCGCTTCATACAGGTGGCCCGTGAGATCGGACACGGGTTGCAATGGACCGCTCCTCCCTACAGACGTGCGAAGGTCAGTCGCGAATTATCCGCATGCCATTCGGCCGCTCAACCCAAAATAGTTCCGTGTTTGTCGGTTGCGCATTCTGGTGCGGCGGCGTGGGCGGCGGTCCCGGTCTGCAATCGGGTGATGGACGGGCGCCCAATCAACCTGGTGCAGTGCCGCGCAGCGGCCCGAGAATCTTTGTGACATCGCAGGTCCGTCGATACTCTTGCGGCCCGCCTGTGAAGCCGAGCAGGCTGCCCCGAAAATCTCGCCCCACGATGCATGTGCTTGATGTCCCCCGGATGGGGGATGCACTCGATGCGTTCATCGTTCTATGCCTCGTCAAGAAACCGGGAGGCGATAGGTGGGGAAAATCGCGAAAGCAGCGTGCGTCGTCTGGCTCTCAGTAATGCTGGCTTCCGGCCAGGCCTTAGCTCAGACCGTTCGTCTGACCGATCTTGAGATGGTGAAGGATTCCAATTTGACCACGACTCCTTCGCCCAATGGCTGGATCTCCCAGCGTCCTTTCGGAGGAGGAGACTACAGCAACAACAACGCCCGTGAATTTGACTTCGGCATTGTCATGCTTCCACCTGGCACAGATCCAAGCGGAAGCGTAGTTGCGGCCTTCAATCTTGACCGCAAGTATGCCGCGTTCCTCGCTGCTTTCGGGATCGAGCGGGAGAGCTATTGTTCGAAGCCTACGGCGCGCGTGTCTTTTACTGTCCTCGGTGACGGCGGCAAACTGCTCGCGGATATCGAAGTCCACCCGTCGCAGCCCTTTGTGAATCGACAGATTGATGTCTCGGGTGTCGCGACTCTCACCATACGGGCGACGACGACCTCAGGGGCCGCCAGCTGCGCTGACGGGATCGTGGGGGAACCCTCCCTCTCGCGTTGAACATCAGTTGGCATCGGGCGCTCGCAGAGGCACGCCCAGCTACGCCTGGCGTTAAAGACCCGCTTTAATGAAACCGCCGACAACTGGAGTTTCACTTGGCCAAGCTCCTCCTCGCCTCGCTTCTCGCGTTCCTCTCAATAGCAGGTGCGAACGCTGAGGGATTGCTTTCACAAGCCGTGGGAAGTTGGGTTTACACGTCCGATAGCGGCTCAACCATTGTTTGGCTCAACATTGCGCCACAAGGAAGATACTCTTCTACATTGAGGGCGTCATTTGGGTCAGGTCAGAATACGGATGGCCAAGCCGAAGTAGCGGACGGAACCTTGTTGCTGCGTCCTACGTCAGGGGCACGGCCAATGAAGGTGACGAAGATCACGGATAGGACTTTGACGGCGATTGTGCCTATTGGTGCGCAGGAATATACGCTGACGTTCAAGCGTCAATAGCCATGACCGCTCGGACGTCGGGGCTCCGAGTTTCGCTATTGTGCTGCTTTGGTTTGGTTGTGCCAACCGACGCGGTTGGGTGTTTATAAAGCTTGAGCGCAGCCAATCGGCAAGCTGTGTCGAAGAATGGCATCAGCTCTCTTCCTTCCGAAGTTGCGTATCAGATAGGAGTGTCATGTGTGGGACTATCTCCAAACCTTCGGGGAGTCGACCACACCGATCACGCAGTCAATCCGGGACGAGTCTGTCTTCACGTTGATCGTCAGCGTAATCACGTCGGAAACATTCAATTGCTTGAATAAGACTTCCTTTTCATCTCTGATGTTCATCGATGCCAATAATTCTGTCTGATCGGATAAGATCTGAAAGACAATAGTTGCTTCGTCGTGACATTCACTGTCTTTGACGGCGCTAAACGATGCGCTGAAATCCGTGAACCATTTGTTGAGCTTGAACGTCACAGATCCGACGCCACCTGCGCTGGTGCCATGCGGCCGCAACAAAATGCCAAAGCCAAACATCAGGGCGGTTGGATCGCTAGCAGATCTACCGCCACCCGCTGAAAGTGCGTTGTCGGCAGGTTCGACGACGTCCAGATCGGTAAGTCGGATCGTTTCTTCGCCCGCCAGGGCAGCCGAGTTGATTGAGCACAGCAGTGCGGTACAGATAGCGCCCAGCACCTTTGCCATGCTCTCCCCGCATCCTCATATGCTGCATCGAGTAGCTGTGGTGGCTCGTGGAGCGCCTCCCCCAAAAGGGGGAGAGCATCAAGGAATTTGGAAGAGCCTTCAGAGAAGCGCGATTGCACGCCCTGCTGGAGTTCGGCGCTTGCCGACGTTCAGCCGAATGACGAGGCCCCGGCAGGCGGAGGGAAGGACGCGGCAAAATATTTGCGCCGGCCGGGGCACTGGAGCCGCCACCCCTGTGGATCCCTTCGCGACGGGAACAAGTTGGTCAACCGGTCCCCTGTGCGGACATCCCTGCCTTCCCCTTGGCCGCCCCCTTTGCCAAGCGGCTCACACTTCCTTGTCCGGAAGTTCTCCGCTATTCAGGATTGTCAACAATCGACGATCAGGGTTTCCAGGAGGCTCTTTGTCCGTTTCCGATGTCTCGACGCGGGAGGTGGGCGCGCTCTTCGAGCGCGTGCCGAAGGCGACCCTGCGCGCGCATATCGTCGAGCGGCTGCGGCTAGCGATCCTGGCGGGCGACATTCCGCCGGGGGCGCCGCTGGTCGAGACGGCGCTGTCGGAACGGTTCGACGTCAGCCGCGGGCCATTGCGCGAGGCGCTGCGGCAGCTGATCGAGGAGGGGCTGGTCGTGACCGTGCCCTATACCGGCACGCACGTCGCCGAGCTCTCGGTCGAGGACGTCCACGAGATCTATTCGTTGCGTACCGTGCTGGAGACCTTCGCCTTCGAACAAGTCTGGCTGCGCCGCGACGACCGGTTCCGCGCCGAACTCCGGCGGCGCAACGACGTGCTGATCGCCTCGATCGATGCCGGCGACGACCGCGCCAGCATTCTCAACGAACTCGACTTCCACGGCCTCGTCTACGAGGCGAGCGGCCACAAGCTCCTGCAGCGCGCCTGGCACGGGCTGCGCGGCCGGCTGCAGCTCTATTGGGCGGCGCATCATCGCGCGCATGGCCGGCGCGGCCCGAAGCGCGACAGTCACGACAGCTACATCGAGGCGGCGTTCGGCACTGACGTCGACGCGATGAAGGCCGAGATCGCCGATCACATGCGTCGCGGCGTCGAGACCACGGAGAAATTCCTGCGCTCGATGCCGGATCTGCCGGGGAAGCCAAAAAGGGGAGTCAAATCATGAGCATCAATCGACGTTCGTTGTTCGCCGTCGCGGCCGCGAGTGCTGCCGCGTTGGCCATTCCGTTCGCCGCGCGCGCCGAGGGCACGCTCGACGAGGTGAAGAAGCGCGGCGTGCTGCGCGTCGGCGTCACCCAGGCGCCGCCCTGGTACTCGAAGGATCCCAAGACCGGCCAATGGGCGTCGGGCCTCGGCATCGAGATGGGCAAGGCGATGGCACAGAAGCTCGGCGTGAAGTTCGAGCCGGTCGAGGTGAGCTGGGGCAATGCGATCGCCGCGCTGCAGGGCGACAAGATCGACATCATGTTCATGCTCGACGCCACGGCCGAGCGCAAACAGGCCGCCAACTTCCCCGAATCGCCGCTCCTCTGGTACTCGCTCGCCGTGCTGGCGCGCGACGACCTGAACGCCAAGACCTGGGAGGACCTCAACAAGCAGGGCGTGCGCATCGCCGTGCCGCAGGCCTCGACCATGGACCGCTGGGCGACCCAGCACACGCCCAAGGCCGACATCCAGCGCTTCCCCGGCAATGCCGAGGCGATCGCCGCCTTCCAGTCGGGCCGCGTCGATGCCGTGCTGCTGTTCCATCCGCCGCTGCTGGCCGCCCGCCAGCGGCTGGGCAAGGGCAAGATCGTGGTGCCGCTACCCGCCGAATCGCAGCCCTCGAGCGCGGCGCTGCGCAAGGGCGACACCGCCTTCACCGCCTGGGTCGATCAGCAGTTCGCCGACTACTACAAGAGCGGCCAGACGCAGAAGTGGTACGAGCAGGCGATCGCCGACTTCGGCCTCGATCCCAATGCGGCGCCGCCGGTCATGAAAGAGATGATCAAGTAGGCGGCCGCGCTACTTGGCCTATCAGTGGGACTTCTCGCCGGTCCTCGCCAACGCACCGTTGTTGGTCGAGGGTCTGGTGAACACGCTCCGGATCACGGGCACGGCGCTGGTCTGCGGCGTCGCGCTCGGCCTGGGCTTGGCGCTGCTGCGCCTGTCGCCGCGACGCCTTCTGTCCTGGCCTGCCGGCTTCGTCATC
>CAZPOS010000257.1:5168-7647 GCA_964588065.1 uncultured Reyranella sp. | reverse complement strand
GAAGCGCTTTCGGCCGCCCCGCTCGTCGTCGGGAGCCGGGCTTATATGGGCACCCCCTCAGACCGTCAACGGGAAATTTACGATTCCGTAACGTTGACTCGGAATCGCTGAAAACCGCGTGGAACCTATTGTATTGTTGTGCGCCAGAAGCGTTTCCGGCATCAATATGTAGCGAGGCCGGCGACGACAGATTTTTCGGCTCCGGCACCACTCCAACCCAAGGCCTGAACCCACCGGGCCCACAATAGGTCAGCGGTCATGACGGATTCCCCTCCTCCGTCGGACCGGCCGAAAAGCCCCGAAGGACAGGCTTTTGGGCTGTTCCGGCCTGTCCTCTTCGCGATCGGCGTCATCGGCCTGGCGATGGGAGGTCTCGTCCTCAGCCATCGATCGAACCCGCAGATCGCCTCCCTGCCGCCCGCTTCGGAGCCTGCGGTACCGGCCGTCCGGCAACAGGCGCAGGTCCCGCCGGTTCCCGTCATCCTCGCGGACTCACAGCCCGCCCCGCCCGTCACGGCGGCCGATTTCGGCAAAGCGGCCCCGCTCGACCTCCGCGGCTTCCAGATGAAGCCCCCGGAATCGCCTTCGACCGATGCCGATCCGCCGGCCAGCGACATCTACGAACTCACGCTGCGGCTGGAGAAGGGCGACACGGTCGAGAAGATGCTGGCCGACATCGACGTGGTGGAGACCGAGCGCAAGCAGGTCGCGGAGAAGCTGCACTCGCTCCTGAAGAAGCGCCGGCTTGCGGTCGGCGAGACGATCGAGCTCACGATGCAGACGCTCCCCGAGACCCCCGACACACCACGGGTGCTGGCATTGTCGGTCCGGCCTCAACCCGAGCGGGAGTACATCGTCAGCCGCAAGGACGACGGCACCTACGACGCCGAGGAGAAGATCTACAAGGTCAGCCCGCGGATCGTGCGGGTCGAAGGCGAGCGCGACGGCTCGCTGCAGCAGAGCGGCGTCAAGGCCGGCGCGCCCTCGGCCGCGATGGTCGAGTTCGTGCGCGCCCTCTCCTACGACGTCGATTTCCAGCGCGAACTGAAGCAGGGCCAGAAGTTCACGGTGCTGCTCGAGCAGCTGGTGACGAGCGACGGCAAGGTCACCCATCCCGGGCGGCTGCTGGCGGGCGAACTGCGCCTGATGAAGCGCACGGTCGTCGTCATGCGCTATCGCCCGCAGGGCGGGGCCGATGGGTTCTTCAACCCACAAGGCGAGAGCGTCGTGCGCTCGTTCCTGCGCACGCCGATGGATGCCTCGCGCATCACCTCGCGCTTCGGCATGCGCGAGCATCCGATCCTGGGCTTCAGCGCATTGCACGCCGGCGTGGATTTCGCGGCGCCCCCCGGCACGCCGATCCTCGCCGCCGGCAACGGCAAGGTGGTCGCGGCCGGGCCGAACGGCGGCTATGGCCTCTACGTCAAGTTGCAGCACACGCAGGATGTGGCGACCGCCTATGCCCACCTGTCCCGCTTCGGGCCGGGCATCAAGCCGGGCGTTCAGGTGCGCCAGGGACAGGTCATCGGATTCGTCGGATCCACCGGCATGTCGACCGGCCCGCACCTTCACTACGAGTTCCTGAAGGGCGGCAAGCACGTCAATCCGCTGACCCAGAAGTTCGCCATGCGCGGCACGGTGGGGGCCAAGGACGCCGCGCGATTCAACGCCCTGGCGAAGCAGTATCTCGCCCAGCTGCGGAACGCACCGGTGGCCAGCGAGCCGGCAAAGCCCGCGGATTCAAAGCCCGCGCCAAAAAAAACGGCGCAGGCCCCGAAGGAACCTGCGCCGTCGCTCGTTGCCAGGAGCAACTAGCGTTCGTCAGTCGGCGGCGTCGCTCATCACGCGCTCGCCACCGACCGTCAGCTCTCCGTTCTCGACGCCGACCTCGACCGTGTCGCCGTCGTGGATCCGGCCCTCGAGAAGCTGCGTCGCCAGCGGGTTCTGCAGGCTGCGCTGGATCACCCGCTTCAGCGGCCGCGCGCCGTACACCGGGTCGTAGCCGCGATTGGCCAGCCACTGCAGCGCCTTGGCGTCGAGCTTGAGCTCGATCTTGCGCTCCGCCAGGAGCTTCAGCAGCTTCTGCATCTGCACTTCGACGATGTCCGTCATGTGCGCCCGGCTCAGCCGGTTGAACAGCAGGATCTCGTCGAGACGGTTCAGGAACTCCGGACGGAAGGCCCGGCGCACCTCCTCCATGACCTGCTCGCGCACCGACTCCGCGGACTCACCGTCCTTCAGGGCCGCCAGATGCGAGCTGCCGAGGTTGGAGGTCAGGATGATCAGCGTGTTCTTGAAGTCGACCGTGCGGCCCTGGCCGTCGGTCAGGCGACCGTCGTCCAGCACCTGCAGCAGCACATTGAAGACATCCGGGTGCGCCTTCTCGACCTCGTCGAACAGGACGACCTGGTAGGGCCGCCGGCGCACCGCCTCGGTCAGCGCCCCGCCCTCGTCGTAGCCGACGTAGCCGGGAGGCGCC
>CAZPOS010000257.1:0-5158 GCA_964588065.1 uncultured Reyranella sp. | reverse complement strand
CCGGGGGTGCGCCGATCAGGCGGCTCACGGCATGCTTCTCCATGAACTCGCTCATGTCGATGCGCACCATGGCGTTGTCGTCGTCGAACAGGAACGCCGCGATCGCCTTTGTGAGCTCGGTCTTGCCGACGCCGGTCGGGCCCAGGAACAGGAACGAACCGATCGGACGGTTCGGATCCTGCAGGCCCGCGCGGGCGCGGCGCACCGCATTCGCCACCGCGACGACGGCCTCGTCCTGGCCGATCACCCGCTTGTGGATCTCCTCCTCCATGCGCAGGAGCTTGGAGCGCTCGCCTTCCAGCATCTTGTCGACGGGCACGCCGGTCCAACGCGACACCACGGCCGCGATGTCTTCGGGCATGACCTCTTCCTTGACGCCCTTGCCGCCGGCGACCTCATGTGTCTCGGCTTCCTTGAGCTTCTTCTCGAGGTCGGGGATCACGCCGTAGGCCAGCTCGCCCGCCTTGGCGAGTTCGCCGCGGCGCTGGGCAACCTCCAGCTCGGAGCGCGCCTTGTCGAGCTGCTCCTTCACCTTCTGCGAGTCCGCAAGCTTGTCCTTCGCGGAGGTCCACTGCGCGGTCAGCGCCGCCGACTTCTCCTCGAGCTCCGACAGTTCCTTCTCGAGCCGCTCGAGCCGGTCGCGCGACGCGGAGTCGCTTTCCTTCTTGAGCGCTTCCTTCTCGATCTTGAGCTGCATGATGCGCCGGTCGAGCTCGTCCAGCGCCTCGGGCTTGCTGTCGACCTGCATGCGGATGCGGCTCGCCGCCTCGTCCATCAGGTCGATCGCCTTGTCCGGCAGGAACCGGTCGGTGATGTAGCGGTTGGACAGGGTCGCGGCGGCCACGATCGAGGAGTCCGCGATCCGGACGCCGTGATGCAGCTCGTACTTCTCCTTGATGCCGCGCAGGATCGAGATCGTGTCCTCGACCGTCGGCTCGGCCACGAACACGGGCTGGAAGCGCCGCGCCAGGGCGGCGTCCTTCTCGATGTGCTTGCGGTACTCGTCGAGCGTCGTGGCACCCACGCAATGCAGCTCGCCGCGCGCCAGGGCGGGCTTCAGCATGTTGGAGGCATCCATCGCGCCGTCGGCCTTGCCGGCGCCAATCAGCGTGTGCAGCTCGTCGATAAAGACGATGATCTCGCCTTCCGCCGAAGAGATCTCGGACAGCACACCCTTCAGGCGCTCCTCGAACTCGCCGCGGAACTTGGCGCCCGCGACCATCGCGCCGAGGTCGAGCGACATCAGCTTCTTGTTCTTGAGCGATTCCGGCACGTCGTCGTTGACGATGCGCAGCGCGAGGCCCTCGGCGATCGCGGTCTTGCCGACGCCGGGCTCGCCGATCAGCACCGGGTTGTTCTTGGTGCGGCGGCTCAGCACCTGGATGGCGCGGCGGATCTCCTCGTCGCGGCCGATCACCGGGTCGAGCTTGCCGTCGCGCGCGGCCTGGGTGAGGTCGCGAGCGTACTTCTTCAGCGCGTCGTAGCTGTCTTCGGCGGAGGCCGAATCGGCCGTCCGACCCTTGCGCAGCTCCTGCACGGCCTTCTCGAGAGCCTGCGGCTTGACGCCTCCGGCGGCGAGCGCCTCGGCAGCCGGCGTGCCCTTGGCGAGCGCCAGCGCGATCAGCATGCGCTCGACCGTGACGAAGGAGTCGCCAGCCTTCTCGGCGATCGCCTCGGCCTGTTCGAACAGGCGCGCCGTCTCGGGCGCGAGGTAGATCTGCCCGGCGCCCTGGCCCTCGACCTTGGGCTGCTTGGCGAGGTTGGCCTCGACGGCGCGATAGACCGCGCGCGAATCGCCGCCCGCCGAACCGATCAGATTGGCCGCGAGGCCTTCCGGATCGTCGAGCAGGACCTTGAGAATATGGTCGGGAATAAGCCGCTGGTGACCTTCACGCAGCGCCATCATCTGGGCGCTCTGCAGGAAGCCCCGCATGCGCTCGGTATATTTTTCCTGGTTCATCACTAACCCTTTCCTTTACGCCCCCGTCGAGCGGCGGGCGGAAGAGCGGACCCTCTGAGAAGAAGCATCCTGCAGGCGATATGGGATCGGATTGGCCGGCTGCAAGACCTCATCCACCGTGCGGCTTTCGCTTGAATCGCGCCTCGGCTAGAAGGCGGCTTCCTACTACTGCGGAGCTACGGATGTCAGGCGGACACGGCCACGTCGATGGATCGAACAAGAAGATCGCCCTGCTGGTCGCCATCCTGGCGGCACTGCTCGCGGTCTCGGAAATGGGCGGCAAGAGCTCCCAGACCAACTCGCTGGCCAGTCACATCGATGCGTCCAACCTGTGGTCTTTCTTCCAGTCGAAGACCATCCGGCAGACGACGCTGCGCACTGCCGCCGAGGAAGTGGAGGCCGCCTACAAGGACGGTCCGTCGCCCATGCCGCCGGCGCTGAAGGCCCAGGCCGACCGCTGGCGCCAGACCGCGCAGCGCTACGATACCGAGCCCGAGACCGGCGAAGGCCGCAAGGAGCTGGCAGCTCGCGCCAAGGTCAAGGAAGCCCAGCGCGACCGCTCGCTGTCGGCCTATCACATGTTCGAATACGGCTCCGCCTGCTTCCAGCTCGCCATCGTGCTGGCGGGTGCCGCCGCACTCACGTCGGTGATCTGGCTCACCTTCCTGTCGGTCGGACTCGGCGCGGTGGGGTTCGCCTTCACGGTGCTGGCTTTCGTGGCGCCGACGCTGATCCACCTGTAGCTCCAACGAAAGCGCCCGCAGGCGGCTGCCTGCGGGCGGTTTCGAACGTCGGATCGGAAACGGCCGGTCAGGAGGCGCGTCGGCCGGCAGCCGGTACGAATTCCGGAACCTCGGGCTGCTCCTCGACCGCCGGATCGCTGCTCACCGGCGCGCTGCGCCCGTTCTGCAGGAAAGCGACGCCGTTGAGGCCGGGCTCTTCCTCGCCGCGATCATGCTCTCGATCCCGATCCCGGTCCCGATCACGGTCCCGATCGTTCTGCCGGCGATCGTTCTGGCGATGACCGCCGCCCTGGCGGTGCTCACCGCCCTGACGGGTCTCGCCCTGGCGTGCCTCGGACGGACGATGTTCGCTGCGCTGTTCGGAAGGGCCCTGCTCGCCGCGCTCGCCCTGGGGCGCCTCGCCCCCTTCGGCCGCGGATGCACCGCCCTGTCCCTGGTGGGGAGCGCCGGGCTGCTGGCCCTGCTGGCCGGGCTGACCCTGCTGCTGGCCATCCTCGCCGCCTTCCCAGCCCTGGTTGCGCTGCACGAAGCCGCCCATGGACTGGATCACGCGGTAATAATGATCGGCGTACTGGTAATAGGCTTCGGCGAGAATGCGATCGCCGGAAGAGGCCGCCTCGCGGGCCAGCGACTGGTACTTGTCGAAGACCTGGTGCGCATTGCCACGAACCCGGACGTCGGGGCCGCTGCTGTCGAAAATCTGGTTTCGATTGGGCGGGCGGTTGGGATTGTGGTGCTGGGGCTTGTGATGGTGGGTGTTGCCACCGCCGCCACCGCCACTGCGACCGCCGCGGGACCGCTGACGATTGTTTGGTCTCATTAACCTAGGGCCAGTTACACGCCGGACGGATGTTGTTGTTGGTTCCCCTCTGCCCTTCCCGGGCGCCGTCACGGCTGAATTGAGGGGATTGGTGTCCGCCGCCACAGACCGGTCGGACCAATGTCCCCCAAGGGGTGAAGGGAAACTAGTCTCATTCCCTCTGGTTGCCAACCTCTTAATGCTGGGCCGGCACGACCCGTTCGACGCCGCCCAGATCGCGCCGCGGAGGCCTCGGGGAGAAGCCTGCGGCCGCAAAAAGCGCGGCGATATCGGCCGCCTGTCCCTCGCCCCCCTCGACGACCGCCCAACCGCCGGTGGCGACCAGCCGCGGCGCAGCCGCCGCGATGATGCGATACGCCGCAAGCCCGTCGGCCCCGCCGTCGAGCGCCAGCCTCGGCTCGTGCGCGGACACTTCGGGCATCAACCCCTCGACCGCGGCGCTCTCGACATAGGGCGGGTTGGAAACGAGCAGGTCGAACGGGCCTTCCAGCGCCGCCATCCAGCCGTCCTGCCGCCAGTCCGCCGCCAGCAGGTGCGCCCGCGGCGCCACGCCGAGCGCTTCTGCATTGGCCCGGGCGACGGTCAACGCGGCCTCCGAGGCGTCGATGCCGACCCCGGTCGCCGCTGGATACTCGCGCAACAGGGTGAGGAGCAGGCAACCGGATCCCAGGCCGAGGTCGAGGATGCGCAGTTTGCGCCCGCGATCGGGCAGCAGCGCGAGCACCGTCTCGATCACCGTCTCGCTGTCCGGTCGGGGGATCAGCACCGCCGGCGATACCTGGAACGGCAGCCCCCAGAATTCGCGCTCGCCGAGAATATAGGCCATGGGCTCGCGCCGGACCCGCCGCGCCGTCAACTCCCGCAGCGCCGCCGCCACGGGTGCCGGCGCCGGATCGGGCCCGCGCGAGATGAGCTGCTCGATCGTCAGCCCGGCTGCACGGCTCAGCAGCAGGCGGGCCTCGAAACGGACATTGTCTATTCCGGCCGCCGTCAGGGCGACGGACGTGTCGCGCAGCAGGGCGTCGTAGGAGGCGTTCGCCGCCACCGGCTACGCCGCCAGCTCCGCCAGGCGCGAGGCTTCGTCGTCGGCGGTGAGCGCGTCGATGATCGCGTCCAGCCCCCGCCCGTCCAGCACCTCGGCGAGATTGTAGAGCGTGAGGTTGATCCGATGGTCGGTCACGCGGCTCTGCGGGAAATTGTAGGTGCGGATGCGTTCGCTGCGGTCGCCGCTGCCCACCTGCCCCTTGCGGTCGGCGGCACGCAGGTCGTCGAGGCGCTGGCGCTCGGCGTCGTAGAGACGGGCGCGCAGGATCTTCATCGCCTTGGCGCGGTTCTTGTGCTGGCTCTTCTCGTCCTGCTGGCTGACGACGACGCCGGTCGGAATGTGCGTGATGCGAACCGCCGAATCGGTCGTGTTGACCGACTGCCCACCCGGGCCCGAGGCACGGAACACGTCGATGCGCAGGTCCTTCTCGTCGATCTTGATGTCGACGTCTTCGGCTTCCGGCAGCACCGCCACCGTCGCGGCCGAGGTATGGATGCGGCCCTGGGTCTCCGTCTCCGGCACGCGCTGCACGCGATGGCCGCCGCTTTCAAATTTCATCCGGGAGAAGGCACCGTCGCCCTCAATGATGC
>CAZPOS010000256.1:261-7676 GCA_964588065.1 uncultured Reyranella sp. | reverse complement strand
CTTTCGCCTGCGCGAGCGGGATCGGGCCGATGCCCTCCACCGTCGGGGCGTCCGTGGTGCCCGTGATGCCCGTGGTGCGCGTCTCGCCGACCGGCTGGAAGCAGGGATCGTAGCCATGGCCGCCGGTGCCGCGCGGCGGCCAGACGATCGCGCCGTCGAGCGTGCCGTGGAACAGCTCGACATGCTCGTCGGGCCAGGCCAGCGCCAGCACGCAATGGAAGGTCGCCACGCGCGCCGCGTCCGTCCTGGGCACGTCGCGCGCCGCCAGCTCGTCCTGGATGCGGCGCATGCCGACCATGGCGTCGCGCGTCGGCCCTTCCCAGTCGGCGGTATAGACGCCGGGCTGGTGGTCGAGCGCGTGCACGCTGAGGCCGGAATCGTCGGCCAGTGCCGGCAGGCCGCTTGCGCGCACCGCCGCCAGCGCCTTCAGGGTGGCATTGTCCTCGAAGGTCGTTCCCGTCTCGTCCGGCGCCGGCAGGCCGAGATCGCCCGCCGAGACGATCTCGACGCCGAACGGTGCCAGCATGGTGCGGATCTCGCCCGCCTTGCCGCGATTGTGGGTCGCCACAACGAGCTTCGGCAGGGCGAACCGGCGCGCCATCAGCTCTTCCCGACCGCCAGCTTCTGCAAGGCCACCAGTTCGCCGATGCCCTTCTTGGCGAGCGCCAGCAACTCGAGGAACTGCGCCTCGGTGAACGGGTCCTTCTCGGCCGTGCCCTGCACTTCCACAATGCCGCCGGCGCCGGTCAGCACGAAGTTGGCGTCGGCGTCGGCCTTGGAATCCTCGGGATAGTCGAGGTCGAGCACCGCGGTGCCCTCCCACAGGCCGCACGACACTGCGGCCACCGCGCCGGTCAGCGGATTGACCGCCAGCTTGCCGTCCTTGATCAGGCGCTCGAAGGCGAAATGCAGGGCGACCCAGGCGCCGGTGATGCTGGCGGTGCGCGTGCCGCCGTCGGCCTGCAGCACGTCGCAATCGATGTTGATCTGGCGCTCGCCCATCGCCTGCAGGTTCACGACGGCGCGCAGCGACCGGCCGATCAGGCGCTGGATCTCCTGGGTGCGGCCCGACTGCTTGCCGCGCGCGGCCTCACGGTCCGTGCGGGTATGCGTGGAGCGCGGCAGCATGCCGTACTCGGCCGTCACCCAGCCGCGGCCGCTGTTGCGCATCCACGGCGGCACCTTTTCGTCGACCGAGGCGGTGCAGAGCACATGGGTATCGCCGAACTTGACCAGGCACGATCCCTCGGCGTGCCGGGAAAAGCCGGGTTCCAGCGAAACCGGGCGAAGCTGGTCGGGGGCGCGGCCGGATGGGCGCATTGGTTTCTCCTGAGGGGCGGGCCGCGGTGTGTAGCGCCGGGGCGAAGGCGAATCCAGCCGCCATCCGCGGCTGGAGACGGGGTTCATTGACCGTACTCTCCGCACTACCTACATTTTTACCATGGCGATCCACCGCATCGGCATGCCCGGGGGTGCCCATGCCGACACCCCGACAGGTCAGAGAGCCGCCTCCGTGGCGGAATTGAACGAGCGCGCCCGCGAGGTGCTGCGCCACGTCGTCGAAGGCTATGTCGAGACCGGCGAGCCGGTGGGCTCGCGCGCCCTCACCCGCAAGCTCACCGAGACGCTGTCGCCGGCCACCATCCGCAACATCATGGCCGACCTGCAGGATGCCGGCCTGCTCTACGCGCCGCACACCTCGGCCGGCCGCCTGCCGACCGACGCCGGTCTGCGGCTGTTCGTGAACGGCCTGCTCGAGGTCGGCAACGTTTCCGAGGAAGAGCGCGAATCGATCGAGGCGCGCTGCGCCACTTCGGGACGCAGCGTCACCGAGGCGCTGGAACAGGCGACCGCGATGCTGTCGGGCCTGTCGCGCTGCGCCGGCCTGGTGATGGCGCCCAAGACAGAGCAGCCGCTGAAGCACATCGAGTTCGTGAACCTCGGCCCGGGCCGCGCGCTGGTCGTGACGGTGACGCAGTCGGGCCATGTCGAGAACCGGGTGATCGACACGCCGATCGGCATGCCGCCCTCGGCGCTGACCGAAGCCAGCAACTACCTCAACGCGCGGCTGAGCGGTCGTACCTTCGACGAGGCGCGGCGGCTGATCCTGGAAGACATCAAGCTGAAGCGCGCCGAACTGAACGAGCTCACCGCGCGCGTCATCGAATCCGGCCTGGCCACCTGGTCCGGCGAGCCGGGCGGCGGCGCGCTGATCGTGCGCGGCCAGGCGCGCCTGCTGGAAGACATCACGGCGATCGAGGACCTGGAGCGGGTGCGCATCCTGTTCGACGCGCTGGAACGCGGCGAGAGCTTCGTGCGCCTGCTCGAACTGGCCAACACGGCCTCGGGGGTGCAGATCTTCATCGGCGCCGACAACCCGCTGTTCGCGAACACCGGCTGCTCGATGGTGGTCGCGCCGTTCCGCGATTCGCAGGAGCGGATTCTCGGCGCCATCGGCGTGATCGGCCCCACGCGCCTCAACTACGCCCGCATCATTCCCCTGGTCGACTACACCGCGCGCGCCATCGGGCGCGTGGTGGGCTAGCCACCCAAGTGGCGTTGTACCGAATCCTTCAGAGCACTGATTGGTCTTTTCTGATAGGTGCCGAAGTTACTCAAATCGCTATTGGCTTCCATCAGATACAAATCGCGCTGCTCAATGGGGGCCCGATTTCGATGGAGACAGACTTCATCCACGAGCGTTTGGGGCAAGTCCTTTCGCAAAGTACAAGCATTCCGGAAAGGGCGTCGACGCTGGTGAGCCTGTTAGGAAAGTTGATCGAGCGAGTCGATGCAGATGGCGAAAACGCATTGATCCTCTCTTTTAGTGGGGATGAGGTGCTGAAGATCCTTGTCGATGACGCACCCTACGAAGCCTTTCAGATAGGCTCGCCTGAAGGCCTTATCGTCGTCTGACTGTTCCATCGCCTTCTCGGGAGTCGTGCAAAGTGCGCATCGAATAAGGATTCCTCGCTGCGCTCGGGATGACAAATTTGCCTGCAACAACCGTCAGCGCCTACCAGTCCTTCTCGTCGAAATCCTCGAATTGCTTCATGCGCTCGTCTTCCTCTGACGGCGGCCGCGCGTCTTCGTCGGCGGCATGCGAGAGCACGCGCAGGCGGGTGTCGCGGGTGAGCAGCGGCAGCAGCTCCAGGAGATCGTCGCGCGAGAAGGCGACGCAGCCCTGCGTGCCGGCATAGTCGTCGCGCGCGATGTGGAGGAAGATGGCGCTGCCCCATTCGCCCTCGGGCGGATCGTCGTTGTAGCCGACCACCACCACGACGTCGTACAGCCCGTCCTCGCGCCACATCTTCTCGTGGCTCCACTCGTTCGGGATGCGGACCAGCCGGTTGTAGGTCGGCGAGCGCGGGTCGTCGCACCAGCCGTCATGCTCGTTGATCGGCCGCGCCGGCAGGGCGACTTTTGGCAGAATCAGCCGGTCGTTACGGAAATAGATGCGGCGCAGCGGGAACTCGCCGACCGGCGTGGCCGAATCGCCTTCGACCTTGTCCTCGCGGATGCCGCCTGCACCCACGGTGCAACGCCAGCGCCGGCCGCCCAGCGTGGCCCAGCCCAGCGAGGTCTCGGCCGAGTCGGCCTGTACGATCAGCACATTCTCGTCGGTCATTGCCCAGTACTCCGGTGCCCTTCATAAAGGCACGCTCTTGAGGGAGAAAGCGATGGCTTATGTCGTAACCCCGCCGGCAACCGTCGGCGTGCCGGTCCACGGAACCGGCGACCTGTTCCCGGTGCGCCGCATCTTCTGCGTCGGCCGCAACTATGCCGCCCATGCCCGCGAAATGGGACACGATCCCGACCGCGAGCCGCCCTTCTTCTTCACCAAGCCGGCCGACGCGATCGTTATCTGCGCCGACCCGAAGAACCCGACCAAGGTCGCCTATCCGCCGGCCACCAAGAACCTGCACCACGAGATGGAGCTGGTCGTCGCGATGAAGTCGGGCGGCGCCGACATCCCGGTCGAGAAGGCGCTGGATCACGTGTACGGCTACGGTGTCGGTCTGGACATGACGCGGCGCGATCTTCAGAATCAGGCCAAGGACATGGGCCGCCCGTGGGACATGGGCAAGGGCTTCGACCAGTCCGCGCCGATCGGCGAGATCTATCCGGCCGCGAAGATCGGTCATCCGTCGAAGGGCACCATTCAGCTCGACGTCAACGGCAAGACCCGCCAGAAGTCCGACCTCAACGCGCTGATCTGGAGCGTGCCCGAGACCATCTCCTACCTGTCGGGACTCGTGACCCTGGCGGCCGGCGACCTGATCTACACCGGCACGCCCGATGGCGTGGCCGCGGTGGTGAAGGGCGACACGCTGTCGGGCTTCGTCGACGGCTGCGGCACGGTCACCTGCGTGCTGGTCTGACGCGGGAAGCGCGCAGCTAAAGTTGTTGCGCGCGAAACGTATCGCACTGGCGGGGATCGCCCGTGTCCAAACCCTTGCGGAACCAGCGCGCGCGCTGCGCACTGGTGCCGTGCGTGAAGCTGTCGGGCACCACGCGACCCTGGGCCTGCTTCTGCAGCGCGTCGTCGCCGATCGCCGAGGCGGCGGCCAGGGCCTGATCGACGTCCTTGTCGTCGATCATCTTGCCGCCGCGCTGCCGGTCGGCGCGGTTGGCCCAGACCCCGGCGAAGCAGTCGGCCTGGAGTTCGACCCGCACCGACAGCGCATTGGCGTCGCGCTTGCTCATGCTCTGCTGCATCTGCTGGACCTTTGCCGAGATGCCGAGCTGGTTCTGAACGTGATGACCGATCTCGTGGGCGATCACATAGGCCTGCGGGAACTGGCCGGGGGCGCGGAAACGGCGCGCCAGCTCGTCGAAGAAGCCGAGATCGAGATACACCCGCTGGTCGGCCGGGCAATAGAACGGCCCCATCGCCGCCTGGCCGACGCCGCACTGGGTGCGCGTGGCATCGCGGAACAGCACCAGCTTGGGGTCGCGGTACTGGCGGCCCATGCCCTGGAAGATATCGTGCCACACATCCTCGGTGCTCTTCAGCACGCGCGACACGAACTGGGTTTCGGCATCGCCCGCCGGCGCCGGCGTGCCCGGCGTGCGGCTGGCCGAGGGCGAAGAGGGCGCGGGCGCGTAGCTCGACGTGCCGCCGCCCGCGATGTCGCTTAGGATGGCGCCGGGATCGGCGCCCATGATCATGGCGATGACGACGAAGGCCACCAGGCCGAAGCCGCCCTTGAACAGGCCGCCCCCGCCGCCGCCCATCGGGATGGGAAAGCCGCCGCCGCCGAATCCCCCACCGCCGAACCCGCCGCCTTCGCCGCGGCGATCCTCGATGTTGCTGCTCTCGTCGCCATCCATGCGCATGGCTCAGCTCTCCTTGGCCGGCATGTTGCCGGCGAGATCGTCTCCGGATCGTCTATAATGCCCGGCGATGAGTCTCACCATTGCGACCTGGAACATAAACTCGGTCCGCCTGCGGATCGGAAACGTCGAACGGTACCTGAAGTTGCGCCAGCCCGATGTGCTGTGCCTCCAGGAGACCAAGTGCCCGGACGAATTCTTTCCGCACGAGGCGTTCGAGCGCATGGGCTACGCCCATCGCTTCGTGCAGGGCATGAAGGCCTATAACGGCGTGGCGATCCTCTCGAAGGTGCCGTTCGCCGCCGGCACCGTCCATCACCGCTGCGGCAAGGAGGATTGCCGCCACATCGAGGTCGCGCTCGATGTCGGCGCCGATCCGATCCTGCTCGACAATCTCTACATCCCGGCGGGCGGCGACGTTCCCGATCCCGATCTCAACGTGAAGTTCGCGCACAAGCTCGATTTCTACCGCGAGATGGCGGCCTGGTACGCCGAACGCAAACCCGGGCCGCGCGCCCGCAAGGGCTTGCGCCGCATCACGGTGGGCGATCTCAACGTGGCGCCGCTGGAACATGACGTGTGGAGCCACAAGCAGCTCCTCAAGATCGTCTCGCACACGCCGATCGAAGTGGAGCTGTTCGGCAAGCTGCAGGCCTCGCTCGACTGGATCGACGTGCCGCGCCGGTTCGTGCCGGAGAACGAGAAGCTCTATTCGTGGTGGAGCTATCGCAACAACGACTGGCGCGTCTCGAACCGCGGCCGACGACTCGATCACATCCTGGCGAGTCCCGCCCTTGCCGGCGCGATCCGCAGCCACCACATCGACGTCGACCTGCGCGACTGGGAAAAGGCTTCGGACCATGTGCCGGTGTCGGCGACGTTCGAGGTCTAGGGGCGAGGTTTAGGGGAGAGATGGAATGACGATTCTTGGAGTCCTGCTGATCGGCCTGGTGGTCGGTTTGATCGCGCGCTTCCTGACGCCCGGTCCGAACCCGCGCGGCATCATCGTCACCATCGTGATCGGCATCGTCGGCGCCGTCATCGCGACCTATGGCGGTCAGGCGCTCGGCCTCTATCAGGTCGGCGAGCCGGCCGGCTTCTTCGGCTCCGTCGTCGGCGCTGTCGTTCTGCTGGTCCTGCTGCGGCTGATCGGTCGCTAACCCACCCGATACAGAAAGTACCGGTCCTTCGGCACGCCCGGAGGCTCGGGCAGGCGCTGCCAGCGCGCGACGTCGAGCGCCTGGTTGGCCAGGACGTAGCCGCCCGATGCGGCGAGCCGGTCGAGGGCCGGCCCCAGCCACTTGCCCATCTCGACATTGGCCTGATGGTCGCCGGTGCCGAGATCGGTGTGGATCAGCGCCGCCGTCGCGCCGAGCTTTTGCGCGGCCAGGTCGATCGTGCGGTCGGCGTCGCCCAGGAACAGCCGGTCGTCGGGCGGGATGCAATCGGGATGGGCCGCCACCTTGCGTTCGAACACATAGATGTCGCGGCCGGGAAACAGCTCCCGCAGGTGATCGTAGGTGCGGCCGTTGCCCAGGCCGACTTCGAGGATCGGACCGGGCACGGCATCGATCGCGGACTTCAGGAAATTCAGGCAATCGCGCTGCGCCTGCATGCGCGCGATGAAACTGTCGAGACGGCTCATATCGATGCGATGACTCTGAGGGCGATCAGCCGGCCCGGGTGGCGGCGCGCAGTTTCTGGTTGGTGTCCTCGAGGCGATGCGCCAGCTCGCGCATGATCTCGATCGCCATTTCCGGGAATTCCGCGACCAGGCGATAGAACATGTCCTTGGTGATCTTGAGCGTGGCCAGCGGCTCCTTGGCCTTGATGGTCGCGGTACGCGGCACGTCGCACAGGATGGCGATCTCGCCGAAGAAGCTGTTGCGCTTCATCTCGGCCACCGCGATCTGGCCGCTCGGCGTATCGATCAGCACGTCGGCGGTGCCGCCCAGGATGACATACATCGTGTCGCCCGGGTCGCCCTGGTGACAGACCTCCTGGCCGACGCCGAAGTTCACCCGCTCGCTGGTGAAGGCCAGCAGCTTCAGCCTCGCCTGCTCGACCTTCGAGAAGAT
>CAZPOS010000256.1:0-251 GCA_964588065.1 uncultured Reyranella sp. | reverse complement strand
GTTGAGGTTCATCGTGTCCTCCTCGTGCCTACCCCGATGCCATCAGGTCGGTGTAGAGCCCGCCCCTTGCCGCCAGCTCCGACGGCGATCCCTGGGCGACCACGCGGCCACCCTGCATAACGACGATCTGGTCGAACGGCTCCGCCTGGCTCGGCCGGTTGGCGATCCAGATCAGGCCCCGGTCCGCGTCCCGGGCCTCCGCGAGGACGTTGTCGCGGTCGCTCGCGGCCGCGAGAGCGGCGTGACCATCA
>CAZPOS010000255.1:0-7806 GCA_964588065.1 uncultured Reyranella sp. | reverse complement strand
GTAGAGGCCTGAGGCCACGATCACGGCGATGCCGGCGAGTGCCAGGGTGTTGGGGACCTCGCCCCACACGACGTAGCCGATGGCGAGCGCCCACAGGATCGAGGAGTAGCGGAACGATCCCATGACCGAGATCTCGCCGCCCGAGCGCAGCGCGATCACGAGGAACTGGTAGCCGATCGCCAGCAGCAGCGACGACGCCACGATGTAGCCCAGGGCGGGCACGTCGATCGGCTGCCAGCCCTCGACAAGGGCCCAGGCGCAGCCGACGAGGGCGACGGTGATGGCCGTGGTGAAGGAAACGACGAGCGTCGGCACGGCGGGCGGCAGGTAGCGCGCGATGACGTCACGAAGCGCGCCGAGGAAGGTTCCGATCAGCGCCACCCAGGTCCAGCCGTTGATATCGCCCGGTCGCGGCTGGATGACCAGCAGCACGCCCACGAAGCCCAGCCCCACGGCGGTCCAGCGCCGCCAGCGCACATCCTCCTTGAGCAGAAGCACGGCGAGCACCGTCAGGATGAGCGGCGTCGACAGGTTGACGGCGGTGGCGATCGCGAAAGGGATCTGGAACAGCGCGATCAGGTAGATGATGGCCGCTCCCGCCTCCAGGCCGCCGCGCAGCAGGACCTTGGGATGGACGGCATAGGCCATCTTGCGCCAGGCGCCGGTCGCCAGCAGCGCCAGCGCGCACCAGAGCGTCGCGAACAGGCCGCGCACGCCGATCGCCTGGACCGACGGCACGGTCTCGGCGGCGAGCTTGATCAGCGCATCGTTGAAGATGAACACGACGACCGACGCCAGCATCGCCACGATGCCGCGGGTATTGTCGATCATGACGAGGCTGCGGGCGAAGCGACTACTTCGCCATCTTCTCGATCATCTTCCACTGCTCGGCGGAGACCGGCACGACGGAGAGGCGCGACTGGCGCACCAGGCCGAAATCCGCGAGCTTGGGATCGGCCTTTATGGCCGCCAGGGTCACCGGCGTCTTCACCGGCGCCACCGCCTTCACGTCGACGGTCACGGCCTTGCCGGCCTGGTCGGTGGGATCGGGGTAGGCGGGCTTCACGACCTCGGCGATGCCCACGATCTCCTTGCCCTCGTTGGAATGGTAGAAGAAGCAGCGGTCGCCGGGCTTCATCGCCTTGAGATTGAGCGCGGCCTGCGCGTTGCGCACGCCCGTCCAGGAGGTCTGCCCGTCCTTCACGAACTGCGCCCAGGAATAGACCGAAGGCTCGGACTTGATGAGCCAGTACGCCATGTCGTTTCCCCCTGCTCCTATTTGCCTTCGCGCCGCAGCGGCCGCGCCAGCAGCGCGCGGATCGATCCGTCGAGGTCCGCGCCGCGATGCAGGATAGCATCGACGGCGGTGCAGATCGGCATCTCGATGCCGAGCTTCGCCGCACGTTCGAGAACCGCCGGCGCGGTCGCCGCGCCTTCGACCACCTGCCGCCGGCCTTTCATGTAGCTTTCGTATGACAGGCCCTTGCCGAGCGCGGCGCCCAGCGAGCGGTTGCGCGACAGCGGCCCCTGGCAGGTGAGCACCAGATCGCCCAGCCCGCTCAGCCCCGTCAGGGTTTCGAGATTGGCGCCGAGCGCGAGCCCCAACCGCGCCATCTCGGCGAAGCCGCGGGTGATCAGCGCGGCGGCGGCGTTGTGGCCGAGGCCGCGGCCCTCGACGATGCCGGCGGCAATGGCCAGCACGTTCTTCACGGCGCCGCCCAGCGACACGCCCACCACGTCGTCGGTCCAGTAGGGCCGGAACATGCCGGCGGCGAGCGCGGCCGCGAGGTCGCGCCCGAGCGCGGCATCGGCAGTGGCGATGCTGACCGCCGTCGGCAGGCCCTGCACGGCTTCCTCCGCGAAGCTCGGGCCCGAGAGCATGGCGATGGCCCGCCCTGGCAGCACCTCGGCCAACACCTCGGGCATCAGCAGGCCCGTCGTGGCCTCGATGCCCTTGGCGCAGATCACCACGGGGCCGGTGCCCGGCAGACCCTGCGCCACGGTGCGCAACGCCTGGGCCGGACAGACGAGCAGGATCGCATCGCAACCGGCGAGTTCGACGAGGTCCGCCGCCGCCTCGATGCCGGCGTCGAGCATCTGTCCCGGGAGATAGATCTCGTTGCGACGGTCGTGGGCGATCGAAGCCGATACGCTGCGATCGCGCGACCAGAGCGTGACCCTGCGGCCGGCGCGGCGGGCGAGACAGGCCAGTGCCGTGCCCCAGGCGCCGCCGCCGACGACGCCGATATGCGCGATTTCGGTCACAGGCTGAGATTGAAGGCGATGGAGATGCGCTGGGCGGTGCCACGATAGGGCCGCACCTGGTGCAGCACCCACGACGGGAACATCACCAGCCGCCCGGCCCGCGGCGAGATCGTCTGGTTGGTGCCGACCGACAGGCCGCCTGGCAGGCTGAAGGCGAGATAGGGCGCATACATGGCCGGCGCCGGACCGCGCGGATCCATGAACTCGAGTTCGCCGCCCAGCGACGGATCGGCGGAGATGCCGCCATCGTCGACATAGTAGACGCCCGACCAGTAGCTGCCGGGATGGGAATGGAATTCGTTGCCGTGGCCGCCGCGGTTGATGTTGGCCCAGATGTTGGCCTTCCACGCGATGGTGACCGCGTTGCCCTCGCGATCGCTGGTGCTGCGGTTGGCGATGTTGCGCGCGATCGCCAGCAGCTTGATCGCCGGAACGCCGGCCCACTTGTCGAGATCCCAGGTCGACTGCCAGCCGCCCAGCGTGCTGTGCGGCTCGTTCTCCTGTTCGGCCTCGCGCTTCGCCAGGACCGGGATCAGCGCGGCATTGAGCTGCGGCCCCTCGGGCAGATCGGCGATCAGGATCGGTGTCGCGAAGGCGGCGACGGTCTCGAAGGCGGGCGGGGCCTGGCTCATGGCGTCAGTCTACACCCGATTGGCGGCGGCGGGATCGAGCGGCCAGCGCGGCCGCGGGCGGAAATCGAGCGCATCGACTTGGCCGAGGCGCAGCCGTTCGACACCGGCCCAGGCGATCATGGCGCCATTGTCGGTGCAGAGCCTGACCGGCGGGGCAACCAATTTCGCGCCGTGCGCCGCCGCAACCTCTTCCAACCGTCCACGCAGATAGACGTTGGCCGCGACGCCGCCGGCCACCACCAGCGTCGGCGAGGGCGCACGGGCCAGAGCATTGGCGCAGCGATCGGCGAAGACGTCGCCGACGGTGCGCTGGAAGGAAGCGCAGAGATCGGCGACGGCGCGCGGATCGTCGGCGGGCAGCTTCTCGACCGTCTGGCGCACCGCGGTCTTCAGCCCGGAGAAGGAGAAGTCGCAGCCGGGCTTGCGCCACATCGGCCGCGGCAGCGCGAAGCGTTTCGGATCGCCGCCGACCGCCGCCTTCTCGACCGCGGGTCCGCCCGGGAACCCCAGTCCCAAGAGCTTGGCGGTCTTGTCGAAGCATTCGCCGGCGGCATCGTCGATGGTGGTGCCGAGCCGCGTGAAGTCGCCCGGCCCGCGCACCGTGAGCAGCTGACAGTGGCCGCCCGACACCAGCAGCAGCAGATAGGGAAATTCGACCGGCTCGGTCAGCCGCACGGACAAAGCGTGACCTTCGAGGTGATTGACCGCGATGAACGGCTTGTCGTGCGCGAAGGCCAGCGCCTTGGCGGTCATGACGCCCACCATCACCCCGCCGATCAGCCCCGGCCCGCCGGTGGCGGCAATGGCGTCGAGGTCGGCGAGATCCATGCCGGCTTCGTCCAGCGCCTGGGCGACCAGCCCGTCGATGCGCTCGAGATGCGCACGCGCCGCGATCTCCGGCACCACGCCGCCGAACCGGCGATGCTCGGTGAGCTGGCTGTAGACCGTGTTGGACAGGATCCGGCCGACCGGCCCGGTCCCGGCCTCGCCTTCGACCACGGCGACGGCGGTCTCGTCACAGCTCGTTTCGATGCCCAGCACGCGCATGCGGGTCTTCTAGCCGCCCGCACGCCGGGGCGCCAGACGACGGATCGTCCGGACCTCAGAGGTTCAGGTTGAACGCGATCGAGATGCGTTCGGCGGCGCCGCGATAGTGGCGGACCTGGTGCAGCAGCCACGAGGGAAACAGCACCATGCGGCCGGCCTTCGGCTGCAGGACCTCGTTGGCGCCGCCCGACAGGCCGCCCTTCATCGCGAAGCCGAGATGCGGCGCATACATGACCGGGCCGGCCCCGCGCGGATCGAGGAACTCGAGCGCGCCGCCCAGCGACGGGTCGGCCGAGATGCCGCCATCGTCGACATAGTAGACGCCGGACCAGAAGGCGCCGGGATGCGTGTGCGGCAGGTTGCCGTGGCCACTGCGATTGACGTTCGCCCACATGTTGGCACGCCAGGTCACGGCGAAGACGCCGGGATGGGGACCGCCGGCATTGCCCGACCGGTCGATGGTCATCCGGTTGGCGACGTTGCGCGCGATGGCCAGCAGCTTCAGCGCCGGCACGCCGCCCCAGCGCTCCATGTCCCAGGTCGACTGCCAGCCGCCTTCGTTGGACGCCTGTGTGCCGGGATGGGACTTCTCGCGCTCCGCGATGACCCGCCTCAGGTCGGCATTCAACTTGGCCGCGTCCGGCACGTCGTGGACGACGAGCGGCGTGGCAAACAACGGTACGATCTCGAGATCCTGGCTCATTACTCGGCCTCTGTTCGCCGTGTTCTTGCCTGCGGGGCCCGGCCCCCGCAACTGCCGCCGGCCGCGACCAGTCGGCACCACGCCTTCTGGTGTCGGGGCCTTCTGGCGTATCGGGGCGCCCTGCGCTAGAGCAACGCGCATGACGGCCCCCCTCCTCCGGCTCGGCACCCGCGGCAGCCCTCTCGCCCTCACCCAGACCGGCCTGGTGCGCGACGCCCTGGCCACTGCCGTGCCCGCGCTCGCAGCACCCGGCGCGATCGAGATCGTGGCCATCAAGACCACGGGCGACGTGATCCAGGACCGGCCGCTCTCGGAAGCCGGCGGCAAGGGACTGTTCGTCAAGGAGATCGAGGAAGCCCTGCTGCGCGGGCGCATCGACGCCGCGGTGCACAGCATGAAGGACATGCCGACGGCGCAGCCGCCCGGCCTGGCGATCTCGGCCTTCCTGCCGCGCGAGGACGCGCGCGACGTGCTGATCGCCGGCGACCTCGCGCGCATCGACGACTTGCCGCAGGGCGCCATCGTCGGCACGTCGGCGCTGCGCCGCAAGGCGCTGCTGCTGCATCGCCGGCCCGACCTGCGCATCGTCACGCTGCGCGGCAACGTCGACACGCGCCTTGCCCGGCGCGCCGACGGCACGGTGCAGGCGACCATCCTGGCGCTCGCCGGCCTCAAGCGGCTGGGCAAGACCGGCGTCGGCACCGCGATACCCGAAGCCGAGATGCTGCCGGCGGTCGGCCAGGGTGCGGTCTGCATCGAGGCACGCGAGGACGATGCACGGACACGCGGCTGGCTCGCCGCGATCGATCACGAGTCCACGGCGGTCTGCGTGCGCGCCGAACATGCGATGTTGGTGGTGCTCGACGGATCCTGTCGTACGCCGATCGCGGGACATGCGATCCTGACCGGCGGCCGGCTTCACCTGCGCGGCCTGATCGCGCGGCCCGACGGATCGGTCGTGATCGAAACCGAGCGTCACGGTTCGATCTCTGACGCAGCCGCGCTCGGCCGCGATGCCGGCGAGGAACTGAAGCGCCGCGGCGGGCCGGGCTTCTTCGCCGACTGACGCACCCTCGACCGGAAGCGAACGGGCCCCTAGACTTCGGCCCATGCACCCCATCCTGCGCTCCCTGCTGATCGTGTGCGGCCTCGCGTCCCTGCTCGCTGCCTGCGAAACCGCTCCGGTCTCCGGCCGGTCGCAGATCATGCTGGTGAGCGAGAACGAGGAGCGCGAAATGGGCCTGCAGGCCTATCGCGAGGTGCTGCACAAGGAGCCGCTGTCGCGCGACTCGCAGGTCAACGCCATGGTCGAGAAGATCGGCCGTCGCATCGCCAATGCCGCCGAGCATCCGCCGCAGGAACTGTGGCGCGCGCCGCGCTTCCGCTGGGAATTCAAGACGGTCGACAAGAACGAACCCAATGCCTTCTGCCTGCCCGGCGGCAAGATCGTGGTCTATACGGGCCTGCTGCCGATCACGAAGACGGAGGCCGGCCTGGCGGTCGTGATCGCCCACGAGGTAGCGCATGCCCTGGCGCGTCACGGTGCGGAGCGCATGAGCGACCAGATGGTGGCATCGGTCGGCACCGCCGCCGCCGCGGTCGCCCTGTCGGCGACGGTGAGCGGACGCAGTCGCACCTATCTGCCGGCCATGATGGCCGCGGTCGGCGCCGGCGCCACGGTCGGCTACATCCTGCCGATGTCGCGGGCCCAGGAGTCCGAAGCCGACCGCATCGGCCTCGTGCTGATGGCGATGGCGGGCTACGATCCGCGCGAGGCGATCGGCCTGTGGGAACGCATGCGCGCCGCCAGTTCCGGCAAGCGGCAGGCGGAATGGCTCAGCACGCATCCGGCAGACACCACGCGCATAGCCGACATCAGGCGCTGGCTGCCCGAAGCCATGCAGTATTACAAACCGCGATGACCGATACGCTGGAATACGACGCCACCGGGCTGCTCTGCCCCCTCCCCGTGCTGCGCGCCAACCGCAAGCTGCGCGAACTGTCGTCCGGCGGTTTGCTGACCGTGCGCGCGACCGATCCCGCCGCCGAGGCCGACTTCCCGGCCTTCTGCCGGCAGACCGGACACGAGCTGGTCTCTGCCGCTCGCGACGGCGAGGTGCTGGTATTCGTGATTCGGAAACGCTAGACGGCGGAAACGCCAGACGCCCGTCCGACAGACAAGAGAGAGATCATGCCGCAGACGACCTTCAAGACGATCGATTCCGCCGACCTGTCGGGCAAGCGGGTGCTGGTGCGCGTCGACCTGAACGTGCCGATGAAGAACGGCAAGGTGACCGATGCGACGCGCATCGAGCGCGCGGCGCCGACCCTCAAGGAGCTGGCGGCCAAGGGCGCGAAGGTGATCGTACTCAGCCACTTCGGCCGCCCCGACGGCAAGCGCGTGCCGGAGATGACCCTGCGGCCGCTGATCGAGCCGCTGGAGAAGGCGCTGGGCAAGACGGTCGCCTTCGCCGAGGACTGTATCGGCCCGCTGGCGGAAGCCGCCGTGCGCACCCTGAAGCCCGGCGACGTGCTGCTGCTCGAGAATCTCCGCTTCCACAAGGAGGAGGAGAAGAACGATGCCGGCTTCATCGACAAGCTCTCGCTGCTGGGCGACGTTTACGTGAACGACGCCTTCTCGACCGCACACCGCGCACATGCCTCGACCGAGGGCCTCGCCAACCGCCTGCCGGCGGTCGCGGGTCGTCTCATGCAGGAGGAGCTCGAAGCACTCGACAAGGCGCTGGGCAATCCGAAGCGTCCGGTCTGCGCCATCGTCGGCGGCGCCAAGGTCTCGACCAAGCTCGACCTCCTGGGCAATCTCGTCGGAAAGGTCGACAAGCTGGTCATCGGCGGCGGCATGGCCAACACCTTCATGCACGCCCAAGGGATCAAGGTCGGCAAGTCGCTGTGCGAGAAGGATCTCGCCGCCACCGCGCTCGAGATCCTGGAAAAGGCCAAGGCCGCCAAGTGCAAGGTGCTGCTGCCGGTCGACGTCATGGCGGCGGACGAGTTCAAGGCCGGCGCCCCGCATGTCGTGGTCGACGCGAATGCCTGCCCGGACGACAAGATGATCCTCGATGTCGGTCCGAAGTCGATCGCGCTCTACCAGCAGGAGCTGGCCGAGTGCTCGACCGTGGTGTGGAACGGCCCGCTGGG
>CAZPOS010000254.1:6817-7875 GCA_964588065.1 uncultured Reyranella sp. | reverse complement strand
GGCCTGACCGAGCCGTCGGGCGGCAGCGATCCGGCCCGCGCGATCCAGACCAGGGCCGAGCGCAAGGACAATGGCTGGGTCCTGAACGGCGCCAAGCTCTACATTTCCAACGCCGACCGCGCGCAGTACGGCATCGTCTTCGCCCGCACCGATTCGTCGAAGGGCCGCGCCGGCATCACCTGCTTCATCATCGACAGCGACACGCCGGGTTTCCATGTCCGCCGCGTCGTGCACACGCTGCGCTCCTCCCACTATGCCACCGAGCTCGAGTTCAAGGATTGCTGGGTGAGCGATCATCAGGTGCTGGGCGAAGTGAACAAGGGGTTCGCGGTCGCCAACGACCGGCTGACCCGCCAGCGCATCCCCTATGCCGCCGGCTGCATCGGGGTCGCCATCGCCGCGCACGAAATGGCGATCGAATGGGCGAAGATACGCACCACCTTCGGCGAGAAGCTCGCCAACCGCCAGGCCGTGCAGTGGATGCTGGTCGACAACGAGATCGACATCCGCACCGCCCGTCATTTCACCCTTGAGGCCGCCGAGAAGGCGCGCCGCGGCCTTCCCTTCCGCACCGAAGCCGCGATCGCCAAGCTCACCGCCTCCGAGGGCGGCGGCCGGGTCGTCGACCGGGCGATGCAGATCCATGGCGGCATGGGGATGACGAAGGACCTGCCTTTGGAGCGCTGGTACCGCGAGATGCGCATCCGCCGGGTCGGCGAAGGCCCGAGTGAAGTGCAGCGCATGGTGATCGCCCGCGAAATCCTCGGGAGCAATCTGCGATGAGTACGTCTACGGGCCCGCTCGCGGGCATCAAGGTCGTCGAGTTCGGCCAGAACCTGGCCGGCCCCTATTGCGGCCAGATCCTGGCCTTTCTCGGGGCCGAGGTGATCAAGGTCGAGCGGCCCGAAGGCGACGACGCGCGCAAATGGGGGCCTCCCTTCGTCGAGGGCGATGCGACGGGCTTCATCGCGCTGAACCGCGGCAAGAAGTCGATCACCTGCGACCTCGCCGATCCGGCGCAGCGCGCGGCCCTGATCGAGCGCATCGGGGAGGCCGAC
>CAZPOS010000254.1:0-6807 GCA_964588065.1 uncultured Reyranella sp. | reverse complement strand
GGCCGAGTGGTGCGGTCCCTGCAAGATGATCGCCCCCATCCTCGACGAGGTGGCTGGCTCCTACAACGGCAAGTTGCAGGTCGCCAAGTTGAACGTGGATGACAACCGCGACGTGCCGGCCAAGTTCGGCTTCGATGGCGCCACGCTCACCGAACGCTTCCCGCGCCTGATCTATGCCGACCTCGGCGCCTTTGGCCATGCCGGTCCCTGGAAGGACCGGCCGGGCTACGAGCCGATCATCCAGGCGGTCGCCGGCCTGATCTCGCTGAACGGCGATCCCACCGGCCCCGAAGCGCGCATCGGCGTCTCGATCATCGACCTGTCGACCGGCATGTGGACGGCGATCGGCGTGCTGGCGGCGCTCGCCAAGCGCACCGCGACGGGCGAGGGAAGCCTCGTGAACACGTCACTGTTCGAAAGCGGGTTGATGTGGGCCTCCAACCATGTCGCCGGCTGGTCGGTCACCGGCCGGATGCCGCCACGCCAGGGAACCGGCCATCCCTCGCTGACGCCCTACCAGGCCTTCGAGTGCAGCGACGGGCCCTTGATGATCTGTCCGGGCAACGACCGGCTGTGGCGCAAGTTCGCCGAGGCGCTGGGCCACCCCGAATGGCCCGACGAGGAACGCTTCAAGACAAACGTCCAGCGCGCCGAACGGCGCGACCTTCTGCTGGGCATGATCGCCGACATCATGAAGCAACACCCCCGAGCCCATTGGGCGGCCAAGCTCGATGCGCTCGGTGTCCCGAACGGGCCGCTCAATACGGTGCCCCAGGTGATGGAGCTGGCCCAGGTGGCAGCCCTCGCCATGTTCACCCAGCCCTATGCGGGCTCGAACGCCCTCTTCCATGGCCTGCCGCTCAGCATCGACGGCCGGCGCGCCGGTGGCAACGAGAAGGCGCCGAAGATCGGCGAGCACAACGGGGAAAGCTAACCGGCGAAGCTCAGGCAGTAGTCGCGCACCTGCTGGAGCGGGATGCGGGCGTGGCTCTGGACGATGATGAACTTGCCGCCGGGATCGGTTCCGTTGGGCAGCCGCACCAGGCGCTCGAAATCGTCGGCTCCCCAGACGCAGGACCGTTCCGAGAAGAGCTGGACGTCGGACGTGTAACAGGTGTCCCACTCGGCGTGATAGTCGTAGAGCGTGCCGTTGATCTCCGCCGTGCTCGTGTAGAGCGAATACTCGGTCCAGGGCACCTGCATCGGCTTGCGGGCCTTCCACAGCAACAGCGACGTCATCGCGCTCATCCGCGGCCCGCGCAGCCTCTCCAGGGTCTGGCGCGCGAGGTCTCCGTGCAGGATGTTGGGCGTGACCGAGAGGCCGTGCGACCGGGCATCGTAGGGGACACCGACCACCTCGGAAGCGCTCTGCCACCAGTCGTGGTGCTGCTTTGGCTCCCACCGCGACAGTGCGCGATCGAACTGTACGAACGTCCGCGAATCGAAGTCGCCGACGCAACAGACGTCCGAATCGAGGGTGAAGAAGCCGCCGAATCCCAGGACGGCGGGCACGTGCAGTTTGACGATCTGCTGCCGGTACCAACCGGTCATCCAATAGAACGAGCTGAAGGCGGGGAAGAAGTCGCCCTCGCGGCGCACCGTCACTTCGATCTTGGGAAAACGCGGCAGATTGGAACGCAACAGGTCCGCGTCGCGATCGGGGGCAATGATCAGAAGCTCGAACGGCTTGCTGTCCCGCCAGTGCTTGGCCAGCGACTCGATCAGAAGCCCCGCACGCTCCAGATCGCCGAGGCGCTTGATGTTGCGCAGGGCGAGGGGGAGGATTCCTTGTCTGATCTCTGAAAACATATGGGACTGCACTCTCCTGACTTTATATGGCCATCGACGACATAATATCAATCGATAGGTTAAGCCGGTCCGCCGGCCGGTCAGCGGCGGATCGCCCCATATCGGCCCTTCAGAGCACGCAAAGCGCAAAAAAAACGCCGGGCCACAGGGCCCGGCGAGTCAAACAGGGAGGCTTCACGTCTGGGAGACGTGGGATCATGAGGATCCCGAGTTTCGAATCGATCAGCCAAAACCGGTCGTGTCGAAAACCTGCACTCAACCTATGCTTCGCAGAAAAGATTGGTAGTGGTGAAGTTTTGGACACTGACATGCGATGCGCGCATGCCTTTCACCGACTATGCAATCCTGCAGGTCTCGTGCCTTAAAAACGTGTTTCCGCAACCTTCCGCAGCAGGAAATCGCGGAACACGGCGATGCGCTTGGAGTGCCGCAGTTCCTCCGGATAGGTGAAGTAGACGTCCGTCGTCCGCACGTTCAGGTCGGGCAACAGCATCTCCAGCTTGGTCGATTCGCGGGCGAGATAGTCGGGCAGCGAGGCGATGCCGAGGCCGGATTCGACGGCGCGGAAGATGCCGTAGGTGTTGTTCACCCGCAGAACCACCAGGCGCGGATTCTGGTCGGGATTGCCCTCGCGAAGCAGCCAGTTCACGTCCTGGACCGGCGCGCGTGCGTCCTCGCCGAAGATGATCAGCCGGTGCTGATCGAGCTCGTCGATCGAGGTCGGCTTGCCGTATTTCTGCACATAGTCGTGCGAGGCGTAGACATGGCTGCGCACGGTGAGCAGGTGGCGCTGCACCAGCCCGGGCTGCCGCGGCATCACCATGCGAATCGCCACGTCGGCTTCGCGCATGCCGAGGTCCAGTTCGTTGTCCGACAGCACGAGGCTGACGTCGATCTCCGGATAGAGCGCGATGAATTCGTGCATCTGGGCGGTGAGCCAAGTCGAACCGAAGCCGACGGTCGCATGGATCTTCAGCCGCCCCGCAGGCTTGTCCTGGTTCGCGCGCAGCAGCGCCTCGGCGGTGTTGACCTTGGCGGCCATGTCGCGCGCGGTCCGGTACAGCAGTTCGCCCTGCTCGGTCAGGATCAGGCCTCGCGCATGGCGGTGAAACAGCATCACGCCGAGCTGTTCCTCCAGAGCCCCGATCTGGCGCGAGATCGCCGACTGGCTGAGTTTCAGCGATTCACCTGCGTGCGTGAAGCTGCCGGCATCCGCCACGGCTTGGAATATCCGCAGCTTGTCCCAGTCCATCAGAGCCCTCCCCTATCCGCGCCCGCCGCCTACTCCGCCGCCTCTGCGTGGCGCGCCTCCTGGCCTGCCAGCCACTTCTCGGCTTCGAGCGCGGCCATGCAGCCCGTTCCCGCCGCCGTGACGGCCTGCCGGAACACCTTGTCCTGCACGTCGCCGGCCGCAAAGACGCCCGCGATGTTGGTCGCCGTCGAATCCGGCCGTGTGACCAGATAGCCCTCGCCATCCATCTCGAGCTTGCCCTTGAACAGCTCGGTGTTCGGCGAATGGCCGATCGCCACGAAGAAGCCGTCGGCCTTCACGTCCTGTACCGTGCCCGTCTTCACGTTGCGCAGACGCGCCCCGGTGACGACCGGCGCCGGGGTCTTCTCCCCGAGGACCTCGTCGACGACGTGATCCCAGATGACGCTGACCTTGGGGTTCTTGAACAGGCGGTCCTGCAGGATCTTCTCGGCGCGGAAGCTGTCGCGACGATGGACCAGGGTCACCTTGGAGGCGTGATGCGTCAGGTAGAGCGCCTCCTCGACCGCGGTATTGCCGCCGCCGACCACGATGACTTCCTTGTTGCGGAAGAAGAATCCGTCGCAGGTGGCGCAGGCCGAGACGCCGCCGCCGCGGAACGTCTCCTCGCTGGGCAGGCCCAGCCATCTCGCCGTGGCGCCGGTCGCGATGATGAGGGAATCGGCCTCGTAGCGGTCGCCGGAATCCCCCAGGCACACGAACGGCCGCCGCGACACGTCGACATCGACGATCGTGTCGAAGAACATCTGCGTGCCGACATGCTCCGCCTGCTTCTGCATCTGCTCCATGAGCCACGGCCCCTGGATGACGTCCGCGAAGCCCGGATAGTTTTCGACGTCGGTGGTGATCGTGAGCTGGCCACCCGGCTGGATACCCTGCACGAGCATGGGCTTGAGACTCGCGCGGGCGGCATAGATCGCCGCCGTATAGCCGGCCGGGCCGGACCCCAGGATCATTACCTTGCTTCGGTGAGTTTCAGCCATGTTCTTCCCGCATCCCGCCAACCGCATATCTTCGACATATATGCAAACCTCCCGTGAGTTGCACGGGCAGAAGTCGATTTCACACGCAATTGTTCACAGGCAAATGCCGAATCCTCGCAACTTTATTGCGCGTCCGGTATGGTTCTGGCATAGACCGCGCCCAACGGAGGAATACTGATGGCTCGGGCCAAGCTCGATCGAATTGACCGGCGAATTCTCAGCGACCTGCAGTCCAACGGGCGCATGACCAACGTGGAGCTGGCCGAACGGGCCGGCATTTCGGCGCCGCCCTGCCTGCGCCGGGTGCGGGCG
Organism: uncultured Reyranella sp.; assembly: GCA_964588065.1. Taxonomy (GTDB): domain Bacteria; phylum Pseudomonadota; class Alphaproteobacteria; order Reyranellales; family Reyranellaceae; genus Reyranella. The sequence continues at coordinate 2,433 of CAZPOS010000254.1, read as the reverse complement.
CTCGAACGGGCCGGCATCATCAAGGGCTACCATGCGGAATTGAGCCCCGAATCGCTCGGCTACAGCGTGTCGGTGTTCGCGCTGGTGGGGCTGAACAGCCAGGCCGAAGCCGACCTCAAGGCGTTCGAGGAGCTGATCGCCAAGTGGGAGGAGGTCCGCGAGTGCCACATGCTGGCCGGCGAGGCCGATTTCCTCCTCAAGATCGTGGCCGAAACCTGGGACGACTATCAGAAATTCCTGACCACCCGCCTCACCTCGGCGCCGAACGTGAGCCACGTGAAGTCGATGATGGTGTTCCGGACGGCCAAGGAAGTGCCGGGCGTCCCGATCTCGACAGAGGCGTGAAATGACGGACGTGACCTTCGAGATCCTGCACCGGGTCGCCGACGCCTTCGCCCGGCGCGACGTCGACGGCATCGTCGACTCGTTCGCCGAGGACGGTGAATTCCGAAATGCCAAAGGTCCCCACTATTGGGGCGAGAGCTTCAAGGGCAAGGCGGCCATCCGCAGCTACTTCGAGCCCCTGTTCGCCAATACGGGCGACGTGAAGTGGGTTCACACGAACGAGTTCATCTGCGGCGACCGGGCGGTGACCGAATGGCACCGCACCGCCACGCTGAAGTCGGGCGAGCGTCAGGAGTGGCTGGGCTGCGACCTCTACACGTTCCGGCGCGGCCTCATCGTCATGAAGGACACCTACATCAAGCTGGTCGGCTGAGCAGGTGAAAGCGCTTGCGGGAAACAGCGTGTATCGATACGGTCCAAAAATACACAGCGTAGTCATCAAGGCGGGACCCAGGCGATGAGGAACCTCTTCCAGGCCTCCAAAATCCTCTTGCTCGATCTTGCCTCGACGCTGCTCTTCCTCGCCGTCTATGCGATCAGCGGGAACCTGTTTCTCGCCGTCGGGCTCGGCATGGCGCTGGGCCTGGTCCAGATCGGCGCCCAGCTGATCCGCCGGCAGCCGGTCGAGGCGCTGCAGTGGCTGAGCCTCGTCATCATCTTCGCGTCGGGCACGGCCACGTTCCTGACCGACGATCCCCTCTTCATCATGCTGAAGCCCAGCATCATCTATGTGGTGGTTGGCCTGGTGATGCTGAGGCGCGGCTGGATGACCCGCTATCTGCCGCCGATCGCACGCGCGACCGTCCCTGACCTCGCCATCACCTTCGGCTATGTCTGGGCGGGGCTGATGTTCTTCTCGGCCGCACTCAACATCCTGCTCGCCCTCACTCTCGACGTCACCAGCTGGGCGGCCGTGAAATCGGTCTGGGCGATCGGCAGCAAGATCGGCCTGTTCGGCATTCAATACGCCATCATGAAGTCGACCGGCATCCGCCGGGCGCGCGCCATGATGGCGGCTAGTTGAACTGCACGCCCACGACTTCGTAGGACTTGCCGCCGCGCGGCGTCTGGACCTCGACGCGGTCGCCGACGGTCTTGCCGATCAATGCCCGCCCGATCGGCGATGTCACGGAGATGCGGCCCTTTGCGAGATCCGCCTCGTAAGGACCCACGATCTGGTACTTCACCGTCTCGTCGGTATCCTCGTCGGCCAGGCGCACGATGGCGCCGAACTTGACGACCTTGCCGGTGAGCTTGGAGAAGTCGATCACCTCGGTGCGCGAGATGATATCCTCGAGTTCGGCGATCCGTCCCTCGATGAAGCTCTGCTTCTCGCGCGCAGACGTGTATTCGGCATTCTCCGAGAGATCGCCGTGCTCGCGCGCCGTCGCGATGGCCTTGATGATCGCCGGGCGCTCGACGCTCTTCAGCACTTTCAGTTCGCCTTCGAGGCGCTGAAGCCCCTCGGCCGTCATGGGAATACGTTCCATCGCCAAATCGTCCTTGATCAGTCGTACGGCGTCAACGCCGAACGCAGCCCGAAAACGGGGTGCGCTTCGGCACGTTGCGGGAGAGACCGCCCGGTTAGAAGGCGGTCTTGAAGTAGGATTGCAGGGGCGCCACGTCCAGCGCGCCTTCCTTCAGCGCGGCGATGCCCTCGACCGACGCCTTGGCGCCGGCGACCGTCGTGTAATAGGCGATCTTGTGCATCAGCGCAGTGCGCCGGAGCGTGAAGCTGTCGGTCAGGGCGCCCGCCCCGTCCACCGTGTTGAAGACGAGGTGCACCTTGCCGTCCTTCATGAGGTCGACGATGTGCGGCCGGCCCTGCAGCACCTTGTTCACTTCCTGGGTCTCGATCCCGTGCTTGCGCAGGAAAACCGAGGTGCCGCGGGTCGCCACGACCTTGAACCCGAGTTCGACCAGACGCTTCACCGGCTTCACCATCGCCTGCTTGTCCTGGTCCTTGACCGAGACGAAGACCACGCCCTCGACCGGCACCTTGCTGCCGGCACCGAGCTGCGACTTGGCGAAGGCGCGTCCGAAGTTCATGTCGAGGCCCATGACCTCGCCCGTCGAACGCATTTCGGG
>CAZPOS010000253.1:0-7879 GCA_964588065.1 uncultured Reyranella sp. | reverse complement strand
CGCGTGGTGATCCTGACGGGGACGGGCCGCGCCTTCTGCGCCGGACTGAACCTGGAGGCACAGAGCAAGGGCACCGACAATCTGAGCGTCGGGTCGGGCGCGACCCCGACCAACATCGACCTGCGCAACACGCCGCCGCCCGTCCTGCATGCGATGGACAAGCCGGTGATCTGCGCCCTCAACGGCTCCGCGGCGGGGTACGGGCTCGACCTGGCGCTCGGCGCCGACATCAGGGTGATGGCGCAGTCGGCCAAGCTGGCCGCCTCCTATGCCAAGCGCGGCGTCCTGCCGGAATCGGGTGGCACCTGGTATCTGCCGCGCATGCTGGGCTGGGCCAAGGCCGCGGAGCTGATCTTCACCGGCCGGACCTTGAGCGCCGACCAGTCGCTGGAGATCGGCCTGGTGAACAAGGTCGTGCCCGACGCCGACGTCATGGGCGCCGCCCGTGAACTCGCGCTGGAGATCGCCGCAAACGCGCCGCTCGCCATCCAGGCCGCCAAGCGCATGATGCGCATGGCCTGGAACGAGCCGTTCAACGAGCACGTCCATCACGTCTTCCTGCAGCTCCTGCCGCTGATGCAGACGGACGACATGAAGGAGGGCATCAAGGCCTTCCTGGAAAAGCGCGAGCCGAAGTTCACCGGCCGGTGACGGCCCGCGCCGGACGCAGGGTCAGTCCATCACGATGGCGACGCGGCCGGTGACGCTGCGCTCCAGGAGCGCGCGCATCGCCTGCGGCGCGTCGGGGAGCGCGAAAGTCCGGTCGACATGCGGCCGGCAGAGACCCTGCTCGCACCAGCCGCGGATGCGTTCGGCCAGCGCGAGTGTGCGTGATGCCTCCTCGAAACGCGCATCGTGCGGGCTCCAGCCGACGTAATATCCGTAGTTGAAGCCCATCACGGCCAGGGTCTTCACCAGGAGGATGTTGGCCGGGATCTGTGGGATGGTGCCGCTGGCGAAGCCGATCGGGCAGATGCGCCCGCCGACGGCCATGCAGCGCAGCGACTGGGTGAAGACGTCGCCGCCGACCGGATCGTAGACCCGGTCGACGCCGCGGCCGCCGGTCAGCTTCAGCACTTCCTCGCGGAAGTCGGTCGCGCTGTAATCGATCACATGATCGGCGCCGTGAGCCTTCGCGAATTCCGTCTTGCGCGAGCCGCCCGCGGTGGCGATCACCGTTGCGCCGAGGATCTTGCCGATTTCGACCGCCGCCATGCCGACGCCGCCGGCGGCCGCGTGGACCAGCAAGGTGTGGCCGCGCTGCACATCGAGCCCCTCGGGCCAGGTGAGCGCACCGGCCGAGGTCGGGTAGGAGATGGCGAGCTGGATCGCCTCGACGAAGCCCACGGTGCTGGGCTTCGGAAAGACGTTGACCTCATGAGCCACGACTTCCTCGGAGAGCCCGCCCCAGTCGAGCACCGCCACGACCTCGTCGCCGACCCTGACGCGCGTGCAGGCGGGATCGACTTCGGTGACGATGCCGGAGGCTTCGGTGCCGGGTGCGAAGGGGAAGGGCGGTCGCCGCTGATACTTGCCCGCAATCACAAGGGTCGTGGCGAAGCTGACGCCGGCCGCACGGATGCGAATGCGCACCTGGGCGGCCTTCAGCGGTGGCGACTCCACCTCTTCGAGACGCAGGTCCTCGGGGCCGCCCCACTGGCGGCAGATCATGGCCTTCATGACGTGCTTTCTATCAGGCCCCGAGGGCGCCGACGATGGCAACGGAACAGACGTTCCGCGCCGGGAAACCGCCGAGGTTGTGGGTGAGGCCGAGGCGGACATCGGGACGCTGCCGGGCGCCGGCGCGGCCCTGCAGCTGGAGATACATCTCGTAGATCATGCGGATGCCGGAGGCGCCGATCGGATGGCCGAAGCATTTCAGGCCGCCGTCGATCTGGCACGGTACCTTGCCGTCCGAATCGTAGAAGCCGTCGAGGACGTCCTTCACCGCGCCGCCTTCCGGCGAGATGAACAGGTCTTCCAGCGTCACCAGTTCGGTGACGGAGAAACAGTCGTGGCACTCGACCAGGCTGATCTGCTCGCGCGGCCGTTCGATGCCGGCCTCGCGGTAGGCGCGCTGGGCGGCGACGCGGGCCGTGGCGAAATAGCTGCCGTCCCAGGTGTTGTGCTGCTCCTCGATCCCGTTGGAGCCCGCGATCTGGAGTGCCTTGACCGAGACGATGTTCTTCTTGCCGAGGCTGCGCGCGATCTCGGGCGTGGTGACGATGGCGGCGGCGGCGCCGTCGCTGACGCCACAGCAATCGTAGAGGCCCAGCGGGTCGGCGATCAGCGGCGCGTTCAGCACGTCCGCTTCCGTGATCGCGCGCTGCAGGTGGGCCTTGGGATTCCTGACGCCATTGGCATGGCTCTTGACCGAGATGTGGGCCATCGCGCGCTTGAGTTCGTCACGGCTGACCCCGTGCTTGGCGCGATAGGCCGAGGCGAGCTGGGCGAAGCTGCCGGGGGCGGTGAGGTTCGCCCACCAAAGCGGTGGGGTCGATCCCGCATTGAGGCCGGGCAGGCCGCCGAAGCCGGTGTCCTTCAGCTTCTCGACGCCCAGCGCCAGGGCCATGTCGCAGGCGCCGGCGGCGACGGCATAGACCGCCGACCGGAAGGCGTCGGAGCCGGAGGCGCAGTAATTTTCGACGCGGCTGACCGGAATATAGTCGAAGCGTAGCGTCTCTGAGAGCGGCAGGCCCGACTTGCCGACATGGACCTCGTCGAGGCAGGTCGAAAGCCAGGCGGCATCGATCTGCCTGCGCTCGATGCCGGCATCGCCGATCGCCTCCTCGAAGGCGCCGACCATCAACTCCTCGGCGCCCTTGTCCCAGTGCTCGCCGAAGCGCGTGCAGCCCATGCCGACGATGGCGACCTTGTCGCGAATCCCAGAGGCCATGCCAATGTCTCCCTAGCCGAGTTGTACCGGCAACCGTTTGACGCCGCGCAGGATGAGCGAATCGTGCCATTCCGGGTCGCCGCCGGAAAGGCGGATGTCGGGCAGTCGTTCCGCGAGCCGCGTCGCGGCGATCTGGGCCTCCAGACGGGCGAGCGGCGCACCCAGGCAGAAATGGATGCCGTGGCCGAAGGTGAGGTGGGCGTTGGGCTCGCGGCCGATGTCGAACCGCTCGGGGTCGGCGAAGGCGTCGGGATCGCGGTTGGCCGAGTTCATGAAGGCGAAGAGGCGCTGGCCTTCGCAGATCTTTCTGCCGCCCATCTCTAGATCGGCAGCGGCGACACGGGCGAGGGCGCCCGAAGGGCCATCGTAGCGCAGATATTCCTCGACCGCGCTTTCGGCCAAGGACGGGTCGGCGACCAGGCGCTCCCACTGGTCGCGATGCCGCATCGAGTAAAGGAAGCCGTTGCCAATCAGGTTCGTGGTCGTTTCGTGACCCGCGAACAGGAGCAGGATGCAGGTGCCGATGATCTCGTCGGTCGTGAGCGCATCGCGATCGTCGCGCGCCAGCACGAGATGGCTGATCATGTCGTCGGTCGGCGCCGCGGTACGCGCCTCGACCAAGCTGCGGAAGTAGTCCGACATGGCCTTGGCGCCGGACTCGGCGCGAAGGTACTTGTTGCCGGCGACCTGGGCGGTGCCGATGAACAGTGCGATGTCGTCGGACCAGAGCTTGACCCTTTCGAGGTCGGCGCGCGGGACGCCCAGCAGATCCATGATCACCGAGGCCGGTAGCGGATAGGCGAAATCGGCGATGTAGTCGACGGTCTCGCCGCGCCGCGCCCTGGCTTCCATGCCGTCGATCAGCTCGGCGACGATGGTCTCGATGCCGGGCCGCAGGTTGGAGACCGAGGTCGGCGTGAAGGCCTTGTTGAACAGCCGCCGCAGCCGCGTGTGGTCGGGCGGATCGCGGAACACCATCCAGTGGTTGAGGTAACGGACCAGGCTGTCGATCGAGCCGCGCCGGTACTCTGGATTGGCCCTGAAGAAAGGCGTCAGCCGGTCGGCCGAGATCTGCCTGTTGAGCGCCACCTGCTTCACGTCCGCGTGGCGCGTGATGATCCAGGCCTTCATGGACGGCGACCAGTGGATCGGGTCCTCGGCACGCAGACGCGCGAATTCCGGGAACGGGTTGGCGTTGGTCGCGGGGTTGCCGAGATCGAAGACGTAGGTCACCAGACGAGGCTAGCGCCACGCGGTTTACCAAACAAGCGTTTGGTTGTTAGAAGGGCCCATGTCCCGAGAGACTTTGATGGCCGTCTCCGCCCGCCTGTTCGCCCGCGGGGGCTTCGATGCCACCTCGATGCGCGACATCGCGGGCGAGGCGGGGATGCTTGCGGGCTCGATGTACTATCACTTCCCCTCGAAGAACGACCTGATCGCGGCGGTTTACGAGCGCGGGGTGGCCGAGATCGGCGGCGCGGTCGATCGCGCCCTGGCGGGTCTGCAGGACCCCTGGGTCCGTCTCGAAGCCGCCTGCAGGGCGCATCTGGAGTCGCTGCTTGCGGACCGTGCGCACGCCGCCGTCATGACGGCCGATCTCAGCCGCCTCGATCCGAAGCTCCGCCGCCGGCTGGTGACGATGCGCGACGGTTACGAACGGCGCTTCGTCGAGCTTGTGGCCGCTCTGCCGCTCGCACCGGGAACCGATCGGACGATCTGGCGACTGCAGCTTCTGGGGGCGCTGAATTGGACTCCGACCTGGTATCGCACGGGGAAGAAGCCGCCGGCCGCCATCGCACGTGCCTTGGTCGCGTCGCTGCGCTCTTGAAACGGCAAGCCGACCGGTCATATCGAGTCGGATGGCCCAGAAAACCAACGTCCGGGAGCGGCTGCTCGCCGCCGCGTTCGACGCCCTGCACGAGAATGGCTTCAATGCGACCGGCGTCCAGGACATCACCGACGCCGCCAGGGTCCCCAAGGGATCGTTCTACAATCACTTCGCGAGCAAGGACGCGCTCGGCGTCGAGGTGGTCGCGCAGTATGTCGCCAAGGGGGCGGAACGCCGGCGGGCGCTCGTCGACGGGCCGGGCGCGCCGCTCGCCCGGCTGAAGGCCTACTTCAAGTCCCTCAACCAGTTGGGGACGGCGAGCGGCTTCAGCCGTGGCTGCCTGCTGGGCAATTTCAGCGCCGAGCTGTCGAGCCAGAGCCCGGATATCCGGCAGGCACTGGCCGATGCGTTCGCCAACTGGACGAAGGATATTGCCCGCGTCGTCGCCGAGGCGCAGGAGGCCGGCGAAATCGGCCGCGACCTGCCGGCCGCCACGCTGGCGGCCTTCCTGCTCAACGCCTGGGAGGGCGCCGTCCTGCGCTCCCGGGTCGACCGGAGCGCGGCGCCGCTCGACGCCTTCATGAAGGTGGCCTTCAACAAAATTCTGACCTGACGCAGGAAAACTCGCTCGAAGAGTCGATCTCGATAACCCAAATCAAGACGACCGGTCATCTTGACCCTTCGGAGACGTGTCGTGGAAATCCAGAACTCAGTTGCCCTCGTGACCGGCGCCAATCGCGGCCTCGGCCTTGCCTTCACCCAGGCGCTTCTGGCGGGTGGTGCCCGCAAGGTCTATGCGGCGGCGCGCGATCCCGCCACGGTCAAGCAACCGGGCGTCCAGCCGGTGCGTCTCGACGTCACCGACCCCGCGCAGGTCGCGGCGACCGCCGCCGAGCTGGGCGACGTCACCCTCGTGATCAACAATGCCGGCATCATCCGCGGCTCGGGCTTTCTCGGCGAGAAGGGCGTCGAGGCGGTGCGGGCGGAGCTCGAAACCAACTTCTTCGGCCCCGTCCATGTCAGTCGCGCCTTTGCGCCCATCCTCGCCCGTAACGGTGGCGGTGCGATCGTGAACGTCCTGTCGGCCCTGAGCTGGGTGGCGTTCCCGTCCTCTTCGACCTATTCCGCCTCCAAGGCGGCGGCTTGGGCGTTCAGCAACGGCCTGCGCAACGAGTTGCGCGGTCAGGGCACGCAGGTCCTGGCCCTGCATGTCGGCTACATGGATACCGACATGGTGCGCGAGGTTGCGGCACCGAAGTCGAAGCCTGAGGACGTGGCGCGGCAGGTGCTCGAGGCCCTGGAGGCCGGCAAGTCGGAGATCCTGGCCGACGAGGTCAGCCGGCGCCTCAAGCAGAACCTGTCGACCGAGCCCGGCGTCTACCTGCTGCCGCCGGCGGGCTGAGCCCAGGGGCCGAAGGGCGGCATGTCCTTCGAGGGCTTGAGCGGGAAGACAGGCGCGCGCTTCTCGAAGAACGACTTGATGCCCTCCTGCGCATCGGCGCCGGCCGCGAGATGGCCGACGCATTGCAGGTCGAGCGTGACGGCGTCGAGCGGGTCCTGCGCACCCCACATGCTCCACATCAGCCGGCGGTTGACGGCCGCCGCCACGGCCGACGAGGTCGAGGCGGCGAACTTCGCAGCCAGCGCCTGCGCCGCCGGCAGAAGGTCCTCCGGCGCATGGACGGAGCGAACGAGGCCGCCCTTCAGCGCCTCGTCCGCGCCGAACAGCTCGGCGGTCATGACCCATTCCTGCGCCTGCTGCATGCCGACGAGGCGCGGCAGGAACCAGCAGCTCCCGGCCTCCATCGCCATGCCGCGCTTGTTGAAGACAAATCCGATGCGCGCGCTGCTCGACATCATGCGGATGTCCATCGGCAGGCACATGGTGATGCCGACGCCGACGGCGGCGCCGTTGATCGCCGCCACGATCGGCTTCAGGCAGTTGAAGATCGCCAGCGTGATCGAATCGCTCGCCTCGCGCTTCTGCGGCTTGCTGCCGTCGTTCCACACCTGGAAGGCAGACGTCCCGCCCGATATGTCGGCACCGGCACAGAAGGCGCGGCCCGCGCCGGTGACGACGATGGCACGCACCTCGTCCATCGCGTTCACGCGCTGGAAGAAGTCGATCAGCTCGCGGCTCATCGTGGTCGAGAAGGCGTTGAGCTTGTCGGGCCGGTTGAGCGTCACGGTCATCACGCCGGCGTCCAGCTGCGTCAGCAGGGTCTCGTAGTCCATGGCCAGATTTGCCTCCCGGTTTCGTTCCGCCCAGCAAGACGGAATGTCGTTGCGTGACTTCAAGGTTTGGGAAACATTCGCCGCAACACCCGCCAACCGCAATCCCGGAGGAAGTCGATGTCCCACCTGATCAAGACCGTCGAAGACGGCGTCATGAAGATCGTGCTCAACCGTCCCGATGCCATGAACGCGCTGAGCCGCGACATGATGCAGGCGCTCTCCGACTCGCTCGAGGAAGCGGCAGGCACCCGCGCCATCGGCTGCGTCGTGGTGCGCGGCGCCGGCGACAAGGCCTTCTGCGCCGGTGGCGACGTGAAGTCGATGGCGGCGGGCCGCGACCAGGACAAGACCTACGAGGACAAGGTCCACGACATCCGCGAGCGCATGAAGGTCTCCGAGCTACTGCACGAAATGGGCAAGCCGACGATCGCCATGGTGAACGGCGTCGCGGCCGGCGCCGGCCTGTCGCTGGCGCTCGCCGCGGACATGCGCTTCGCCGGCAAGAGCGCCCGCATGACCACCGCCTTCGCCAAGGTGGGTTTCTCGGGTGATTTCGGCTCGCACTATTTCCTGCACAAGCTCGTGGGCACCGCCAAGGCGCGCGAGCTCTACTTCACCGCCGAGATCCTGAACGCCGAGCAGATCGAGAAGCTCGGCCTTGCCAACCGCGTCGTCGACGATGCCAACCTCGATGCCGAGACCATGGCCTTCGCCAAGAAGCTGGCCGCCGGTCCGCGCGTCGCCTGGTGGCACGTGAAGAAGAACATGAAGGTGGCGGAAGAGGGCACGCTCTCCGAGGCGCTCGACAGCGAGGCCGCGCGCATGATCCGCACCGGCGAGACCGAGGACCACAAGGAAGCGGCGCGCGCCTTCGTCGAGAAGCGCGCCCCGGTGTTCAAGGGCGTCTGAGCTTCAGCCGG
>CAZPOS010000252.1:0-7926 GCA_964588065.1 uncultured Reyranella sp. | reverse complement strand
ATCCGCGTTTCGTGGAGCCGGCCGAGCAGCTCCTGAAGGACAAGACCTACATCCACCAGTTCAAGATCAACGGAAAGGCCGCGTTCGACGGTGACGTCTGGCAGTGGCACCAGGACTACGGCACCTGGAAGGCCGACGACGACATGCCCGAGGCCCGCGCCATGAACCTCGCGGTGTTCATCGACGAGGTGAACGAGTTCAACGGCCCGCTCTGGTTCATTCCCCGCAGCCACAAGAAGGGGGCGATCGAGGCCAAGCACGACCTCACCACGACGTCGTATCCGCTGTGGACGATCGACAACGACACCATCGCCAAGCTGGTCGACCAGGGCGGCATCGTATCGCCCAAGGGCGGCCCCGGCTCGGCGATCTTCTTCCACGGCACGCTGGTCCATGGCAGCCCGCCCAATCTGTCGCCGTGGGATCGCCAGATCATCTACGTGACCTACAACGCGGTCAGCAACGCGATCCGCCGGTTCAAGCGGCCGGAGTACATCGCCCATCGCGACTTCACGCCGGTCGATGCCTGGGAAGACGATGCGGTGATCCGCGCCGTCAACCGCAAGGCCGCGGCGGAATAATCAAGACACTCCGGAGGAAACCATGAGTCTCCATCGCATGCTTCAGGCGCGCGCCGCCGAAGCCCGGCCGCTGCGCATCGGCGTCATCGGCGCCGGCAAGTTCGGCTCGATGTACCTGTCGCAGATCCCGACCACGCCGGGCATCCATCTGCTGGGCATCGCCGACCTCTCGCCCGATCGCGCGCGCGAGAACCTGGCGCGGCTGGGCTGGAAGCCCGACGTGACCTCGGCCAGCTCGTTCGAGGACGCGCGCAAGCACGGCAGCACCCATCTCACCGACGACTGGCGCGCGCTGGTCAGCCATCCCGAGATCGACATCATCGTCGAATCGACCGGCGACCCGATCGCCGCCGTCGAGCATGCGCTCGAAGCCTTCAGGCACGGCAAGAGCGTGGTGATGGTGACGGTGGAGGCCGACGCCTTCTGCGGCCCGCTGCTCGCCAAGCGCGCCGCCGCCGCCGGCGTGATCTACTCCCTGGCCTATGGCGACCAGCCGGCGCTGATCTGCGAACTGGTCGACTGGGCGCGCACGTCCGGCTTCGAGGTGACGGCGGCCGGTCGCGGCCACAAGTGGCTGCCGCACTTCGCGCAGTCGACGCCGGAGACGGTGTGGAAGTACTGGGGCCTCAACGAGGAGCAGGCCAAGCGCGGCGGCCTGAACCCCAAGATGTTCAACTCCTTCCTCGACGGCTCCAAGCCCGCCATCGAGAGCACCGCCGTCGCCAACGCCACCGGCCTCACGCCGGCACCGGACGGCCTCGCCTTTCCGCCCTGCTCCGTGGAGGACCTGCCCTTCGTGATGCGGCCGATCTCCGAGGGCGGCCAGCTCCATCACAAGGGCCAGGTCGAAGTCGCCTCGTCGCTGGAGAAGGACGGGCGCGCCATCCCCTACGAGATCCGCAAGGGCGTGTGGGTCGTGTTCGAGGCGGCCACCGAGTACCAGAAGAACTGCTTCGAGGAATACATGCTGCAGACCGACCCGAGCGGTCGCTACTCCGTCATGTACAAGCGCTGGCACCTGATCGGCCTCGAGGTCGGCATGTCGGTCGCCTCGATCGGCCTGCGCAAGGAGCCGACCGGCACGCCGATCGGCTTCCACGCCGACGTCATCGCCACTGCCAAGCGCGACCTCAAGCCCGGCGAGATGCTGGACGGCGAGGGCGGCTACACGGTCTACGGCAAGCTGTTCCCGTCGGAGAAGTCGACCGGCCTCGGCAGCCTGCCGCTCGGCCTCGCCCACAACGTGAAGCTGGTGAAGCCGATCAAGGCCGGCCAGTCGCTGACCTACGCCGACGTGGTGATGGACGAATCGCTCACCGCCGTGAAGCTGCGCCGCGAAATGGAACGCGACTTCGCCCCGGCGGCGTCGAAGATCGCGGCGCAGTAAGGCGCGAAATCGTCTGGCGCCTCGCCGCGCATAAGAAATTGAAAGGTCCCTCGCTTCGCTCGGGATGACAGTTTTGTCGGGATTTGCGCCCTGCGCCGATCACACAAACGGTCTCATCCCGAACGGAGTGAGGGACCTTTTTGTCTTCCTGACTGGGGTGCGACACCCGTTTCGATTGTTTCGTTTATTAGGCCGAGCTTCGCTCGGCCGTCCGCTCACTTGACGTCTCTGAATGTTCATATGAAAGTCACATGAACGAAAACAACGGTCTGCAGAGTTCATTCGAACCATGCAGATCGAACGGGACAGGAAGCGGGCTCAGGAATCAGGAATGCAGGCGGAAGAACGCGCCCGCGCCATCGTCGAACGCGTCCGCAGGGACGGGTTCCAGGCGATCGAGGCGCTGGCCCTCCAGTTCGGCGTCACGCCGCAGACCATTCGCCGCGACGTGAACCTGCTCTGCGACCGCGGCCTGCTGCGCAGGCGCCATGGCGGCGTCGAGCTGCCGCCCGAGGGCGAGAACCTCGCCTATCCCGCGCGCCAGGTCCTGAACATCGACGCCAAGCGCCGCATCGCGCAGCTGGTCGCCCGGGAGGTGCCGGACGGCGCCTCCCTGTTCTTCGGAATCGGCACGACGCCCGAGCAGTGCGCCTTGGCGCTGGCGGACCATGCCGGGCTGCGGGTCATGACCAACAATCTCAACGTCGCGCTGGCGCTCTGCCGCAGTCCGTCGTGCGAGATCACCGTCGCGGGGGGCCGGCTGCGCAACCTCGACCGCGACGTGGTGGCGGGCGAGGCGCACGGGTTCTTCGGGCGCTTCGCCGCCGACATCGGCATCTACGGCGTGGGCGGCGTCGCCGAGGACGGCACCCTGCTCGACTTCAGCACCGACGAGGTGACGATGCGCGGCGCGCTCGCCGCCCATTGCCGCCAGCGCTTCCTGGTCCTCGATCATTCCAAGTTCGGCCGCGGCGGCACGGTGCGCGGCGGCACCATCGCCGAGGCGAGCGCCGTGTTCACCGACCGCCCGGTGCCCGAGCCCATCGCGCGGCAATTGAGCGAGGCCGGCGTCCGGCTGGTCACCTGGCCGAGCGAAACCGAGTCCAACGAGCAGACAAGTCAAACAAGGAGGGGTTGATCTCATGTTGAAGAAACTGGCCATCGCGGCCGCCCTGGGCCTCGCCGCCTTCGGCACCGTCACCGGCGCGTCCGCCCAGCAGCGCGCCATCTGCTACAACTGCCCGCCGGAATGGGCCGACTGGGGCTCGCAGCTCAAGGCCATCCAGGCCAAGCTCGGCATCCAGGTACCGCCGGACAACAAGAACTCCGGCCAGGCCATCGCCGCGCTGATCGCGGAGAAGGGCAATCCCGTGGCCGACGTCACCTATCTCGGCGGCATCGCGGCCGACCCGGCCAAGGATGCCGGCGTGCTCACGCCCTACAAGCCGAAGAACTGGGAGAAGATCCCGGCCGATCTCAAGGATCCGGACGGCAACTGGTTCACCATCCACTCCGGCACGCTCGGCCTGTTCGTGAACAAGGCCGCGCTCGGCAACAAGCCGGTGCCGCAGAGCTGGGCCGACCTGCTGAAGCCCGAATACAAGGGCATGGTCGGCTATCTCGACCCGACCTCGGCCGCCGTCGGCCAGCTCGGCGTCATGGCGATCAACCTGGCGCTGGGCGGCACCTACGACAATCTCGATCCGGCCATCAAGTTCTTCAAGGAACTGGCCAAGAACCAGCCGATCGTGCCGAAGCAGACCTCCTACGCCCGCGTGATCTCGGGCGAGATCCCGATCCTGCTCGACTACGACTTCAACGCCTATCGCGGCCAGTACACCGACAAGGCGCCGGTGCAGTTCGTGATCCCGAAGGAGGGCACGCTGGTGTTCCCCTACGTGATGGCGCTGGTGAACAAGGGCCCGAACGCCGAGAACGGCAAGAAGGTCCTCGACTTCGTCCTGTCCGACGAGAGCCAGGCGATGTGGGGCAATGCCTATCTGCGCCCCGTCTTTGCCGACCGGCTGTCGGCCGAGGCCAAGGCCAAGTTCCTGCCCGACGCGGAATATGCCCGCGCCAAGCCGGTCGACCTCAAGAACCTCGCCAAGGCGCAGCCGCAGATCGTCGAGCGCTACCGCAAGGAAGTGAACTGACCGTCAAACGCAGCGGGGTGACGAAGACCGTCGCCCCCGCTGCACTCACTTACGACCTCACCCTGAGGAGCGCTCCGCAGGAGCGCGTCTCGAAGGGTGGGCACGAGCACCTCGCCTGTTGCCCATCCTTCGAGACGGCGCTTCGCGCCTCCTCAGGATGAGGGATGCGCCAAGGGAACCACGAAGAATGCGGCATGAAACCCGCCGACTGATCCTTCTGCTGCTGCCGGCCGGCATCGTCTTCGCGGCCTTCTTCCTGCTGCCGATGGCGCGGCTGTTCTTCATCGGCGGCAGCGGCAAGACCGGCTGGGCGGCCTATGCCGCCATCCTCACCGACCCGCTCTATCTCGACAGTCTCATCTCGACGCTGGCCGTGGCGGCCGCGACGACGGCGGCGACGCTGGTGATCAGCGGCATCTCGGGCGTGTTCCTGCAGCGCCACAAGTTTCCCGGCAACGCGCTGCTGGTATCGATGCTGACCTTTCCGCTCGCCTTCCCCGGCGTGGTCATCGGCTTCATGGTGATCATGCTGGCCGGCCGCCAGGGGCTGATCGGCAGTGTCACGCAGGCGCTGACCGGCGAGAAGCTGGTCTTCGCCTATACGCTCGCCGGCCTGTTCATGGGCTACGTCTACTTCTCCATTCCGCGCACCATCCTCACGGTGATGGCCGCCGCCGAAAAGCTCGACCCCAAGCTCGAGGAGGCGGCACGGTCGCTCGGTGCCTCGCCGTGGCGCGTGCTGCTCGACGTCATCATCCCCGGCCTGAAGCCCGCCTTCATCTCGGCCGGCGCAATCTGCTTCGCGACAGCGGTCGGCGCCTTCGGCACCGCCTTCACGCTCGCCGCCAAGATCAACGTGCTGCCGATGGTCATCTACACCGAGTTCACCCTGTCGGCGAACATCGCCATGGCGGCGGCGCTGAGCTTCGTGCTGGGTATCGTCACCTGGCTGGTGCTGGCGCTGGCGCGCACGGCGGCCGGTTCCAGCGTCGCGGCGGCGGGCTGACATGAAGCGCCGCGGCCTCTTCTACCTCCAGCTCGGCTTCACCCTGCTGGTCTGCGCTTTCCTGGTCGTGCCGGTGGTCCTCTCGATCATGGCCGGGCTCACCGTCAACTACTTCGTCGGCATCGAGAGCGGCCTCACCCTGCGCTGGGTCATGGAAGTGTGGAACGGTTATCGCGATACGATCTTCCTCTCGATCGGCCTGTCGCTGGCCTGCCTCGCCGTCACCCTGTTGATCGGCGTGCCGGCCGCCTACGTGCTGGCCAAGCGCCAGACCGCGCTCACGCGGGCGCTGGAGGAGATGCTGGTGCTGCCGGTGGCGGTGCCGGGCCTCGCGACCGCGCTGGCGCTGATCGTCACCTATGGCAGCCTGTCGGGCTTCCGCACCTCATGGGCCTTCATCCTGGTGGGCCACGTGCTGTTCACCCTGCCTTTCATGGTGCGCAGCGTACTGGCGGTGCTGAGCGCCATCGACCTCAAGACGCTCGAAGAGGGCGCGGCCTCGCTGGGCGCCGGCTTCTGGCCGCGCTTCCGCGACATCGTGCTGCCGAACTGCCGGCAGGGCATCCTCGCCGGCTCGCTGATGGTCGTGACGCTCTCCATGGGCGAGTTCAACATGACCTGGCTGCTGCATACGCCCTTCACCAAGACGCTGCCGGTGGGCCTCGCCGATGCCTATGCCTCGCTGCGGCTGGAAGTCGGCAGCGCCTACACCCTCGTGTTCTTCCTGATGATCATGCCGCTCCTGCTGGCGCTGCAGGCCTTCGCCAAGCCGCGCCCGGCGAAGTTCGTGGCAGAGGATGCCGAATGACCGACACCGCCAAACCCGTTTCCATTTCCCTGACCAACTGCGCCAAGACCTTCGCCGACGGCACCCGTGCGCTCGAGCCGCTCGACCTCGCCATCGACGCCGGTGAGACGGTCGTCTTCCTCGGCCCCTCGGGCTGCGGCAAGACCACGACCCTGCGCATCATCGCCGGCCTCGAGGAACCCGATGCCGGCGGCCAGGTGCTGTTCGACGGAACGGACGTCACCCACCTGCCGATCGAGCAGCGCAATGTCGGCATGGTGTTCCAGTCCTATGCGCTGTTTCCCAACATGACGGTGGCCGGCAATGTCGGCTACGGCCTGAAGATCCGGAAGGTGCCCGAGGCCGAGATCAGGGCCCGCGTCTCGGAGATGCTGGCGATGATGCAGATCACGCGGCTGGCCGACCGGCGCATCGACCAGCTCTCGGGTGGCCAGCGGCAGCGTGTGGCACTGGCCCGCGCCATCGCCGTGCGGCCGCGCGCGCTGCTGCTCGACGAGCCGCTGACGGCGCTGGACGCCAAGCTGCGTGACACGCTGCGCCTGGAGATCGATTCGCTGCTGCGCTCGCTCGGCATCACCGCGATCTACGTGACCCACGACCAGGCCGAGGCGATGGCGCTGGGCGACCGCATCGTCGTGATGGAGCATGGCCGTGTCGCCCAGATCGGCAAGCCGCGCGACATCTACCAGCGCCCGGCCACGCGCTTCGTCGCCGAGTTCATCGGCACGATGAACCGCCTCACCGGCAGCGTCAGCAACGGCACCTTCACCTGCAAGGCGGGCGGCGTGGCCTGGGCGCAGGCGCCGGCCTCGGCGACCGAGATCCTGTTCCGGCCCGAGGACATCCGCGTCGTCGAGAGCGGCGAGGCGACCGGCCTGAAGGGCACCGTCGCCGCCGCCTTCTTCCTCGGCGATCGCACCCGCCTGTTCGTCGACGTGGGCGAGGCGCAGCCGCTGGTGATCGAGAGCACGGCACGGCGCGACTTCAGCCATGGCGATGCCGTCGGGCTCGCCATCGACCCGCGCGGCCTATTGGTGTTGTGAGGAGCCCGTCATGCTGATTGCCCAGATCACCGACACCCACATCAAGCTGCCGGGCAGGCTCGCCTACAAGAAAGTCGACACGGCTTCGATGCTGCGGCGCTGCGTGCAGGAGCTGCTGGCGCTCAGCCCCCAGCCCGACATCGTCCTGCTGACCGGCGACCTGGTCGATCTCGGACGGCCGGAGGAATACGAGCACCTGAAGTCGATCCTGGCGCCGATCCGGCAGCGCATCATCGCCATTCCCGGCAATCACGACGAGCGCGCGGCGATGCGCGACGCCTTCCGCGACGGCGGCTACCTGCCGGCCGAGGGGAAGTTCCTCCAGTTCGCGATCGACGACTATCCGCTGCGCCTCATTGGCCTCGACACGCTGATCCCGGGCCAGGGCGGCGGCGAACTCTGCCGCGAGCGGCTCGACTGGCTCGACCGGACGCTGGCCGACAAACCCGGCGTGCCCACGCTGGTGATGATGCATCACCCACCCTTCGTCACCGGTATCGGCCACATGGACAAGATCGGCCTTCTGGGCCGCGAGGCCTTCGCCGAGATCGTCGCCAGGCATGCGCAGGTCGAACTGATCCTGTGCGGCCATCTCCATCGCACGATCCATGCCCAGGTCGGTGGCCGGGCCGCCCTGACCTGCCCCAGCCCGGCGCATCAGGTCGCGCTCGACATCGATCCCGACGCCCCCAGCCGCTTCCGCATGGAGCCGCCGGGTTTCATGCTGCACTGGTGGAACGACGGCCAGCTCGTCACCCACGCCGCCGTCATCGGCGACTATGATGGCCCGTACCCGTTCTTCGACGCGGATGGGAAGCTGATCGATTGAACGGTCACGGTTGCCGCCCAGGGTCTTTCCGACTGAGGCGGAAGCACATCGGACCTTCCAAAAGCACCTCACCCTGAGAGCTTGTGAGCGTATTGGGCAAGCTCTCGAGTGTGTATTCG
>CAZPOS010000251.1:0-7929 GCA_964588065.1 uncultured Reyranella sp. | reverse complement strand
ATGTGCGGCAGGACCTGCCCCACCGTCGAGACGCGGCGCTCGACCGGATCGTCGGTGGCGCACTGGGTCGACACGGGCGAGGTCTCGGTCATGCCGTAGGCGATGGTGACCTCGCCCATGTGCATGTGGCTCTGCACCTTCTTCATCACCTCGATGGGACAGGGCGAGCCGGCCATGATGCCGGTACGCAGGCTCTTGAGATCGAACTTCGCGAAGTCGGGATGGTCGAGCTGGGCGATGAACATGGTGGGCACGCCATAGAGCGCCGTGCAGCGCTCCTCGGCCACGGCCTGCAGGGTCGCCAGCGGATCGAAAGCCTCCGACGGATAGATCATCGTCGAGCCGTGCGTCAGGCAGCCGAGGTTGCCCATCACCATGCCGAAGCAGTGATAGAGCGGCACGGGAATGCAGAGCCGGTCCGCGGGCGTGAGCTTCAGCCCCTCGCCCACGAAGTAGCCGTTGTTCAGGATATTGTGGTGGCTGAGCGTCGCGCCCTTGGGAAAGCCCGTGGTGCCCGAGGTGAACTGGATGTTGATCGGATCGTCGAACTGCAGCCTGGGCGCCAGTTCGGCGAGGCGTGCCTTCTCCGCGTTGCCGCCCGCCGTCGCCACATCGTCGAAGTTCAGCATGCCCGGCGTCTTCTCCGGCCCCAGCCGGACGACGTGCTTGAGGTGCGGCAGCTTGTTCGACTTCACGAGATCCTCGACGATCTCGAGATAGTTCGAGGTCTTGAGCGCGGGCGCCAGGATCAGCGCTTTGCACTCGACCTTGTTCATCGCGTATTCGAGCTCGGCGCGCCGGTAGGCCGGATTGACGTTCACCAGGACGAGGCCGGCCTTGGCGGTCGCGAACTGGGCCAGGGTCCATTCCGAATTGTTGGGCGACCAGATGCCCACCCGGTCGCCGCGCTCCAGACCCAGGGTCAGGAGACCGGCGGCGAGATCGTCGACCCGGCGGCCGAGTTCGCCCCAGCTCCAGCGCACGTTCTGGTGGCGGACCACCAGCGCCTCGCGGTCGCGATGGGCCTCGACGGTGCGGTCGAAGAAGACGCCGATCGTCTCGCCGATCAGCTTCTTGTCGGAGACGCCGTGATCGTAGGAGATTTTGGGAGCGGCCTGAGCTTTGGTCATGCGTCGAGATTAGCGCGCCATGCCAGATTTGGAATCATGAAACTCCATTTCGTCACCGTCGACGTCTTCACCGACCGCCAGTTCGGGGGCAACCCGCTGGCCGTCATCACCGATGCACAGGGCCTGTCGGGCGAACGGATGCAGGCCATCGCGGCCGAGTTCAACCTGGCCGAGACGACCTTCGTGCTGCCGCCCAGGGACCCGGCCCATACCGCCGAGGTCCGCATCTTCACACCCAAGGCCGAGATGCCCTTCGCCGGCCATCCCAATGTCGGCACCGCCTTCGTGCTGGCGCGGGCCGGCACCAGCTACGGCCGGCCAGTGTCGGGCGACCGGCTGGTCTTCGAGGAGAAAGCGGGCCTCGTGCCCATGGACATCGTGCGCGAGGGCGGCGCCGTCGTGGCCACCCGCCTCGCCGCCCCGGTGCCGCTCGGCTTCGGCGAGGAGATCGATCCCGCGCTGGTGGCGGCCGCCTGCTCGCTGAAACCGGAGGACCTCAAGCTCGACGTGCACCCGCCGCGCGTCGCCTCGTGTGGCGCAGCGCTGCTGTTCGTCGAACTCACGTCGCGCGAGACCTTGCGCCGGGCCGCGCCGCGCGCCGAGGTCTTCGCCCGCGACCTGCCGCGCGACCGGCTCGTCGGCATCCATCTCTACGTCCAGGAGAAGGACGGCGAGATCGACGTGCAGACCCGCATGTTCGCGCCCGAGCACGGCATCCCCGAGGATCCCGCGACCGGTGCCGCCAACGTGGCGCTGATCGGCGTGCTGGCGCATCACCGGCCCGAGGCCGACATCACGCTCGCGAAGACGATCGGCCAGGGCTTCGACATGGGCCGCCCCAGCGTGCTGCAGGCCTGTGCCGAGAAGAGGGACGGCAAGGTCGTCGCCACCTACATCGGCGGCCGCTGCAAGCCGATGATGAGCGGCGTGATCGAGCTGGAAGATTAAGGATGCCTCGCTTACGCTCGGCATGACGCAGTCTTTGTCCGATCGATGGAGTGTCATCCTGAGCGCAGCGAAGGATCCTTCTTCTTCTCGCCAAGCGGCAACGCCGCCCCCTGCTTCACGGGACGCAGCGCGAAGGAGCTGCGGATCTGGGCGATACCCTGGATCTTGGTGAAGTCCATTACGAAGCGCTCATAGGCTTCGAGGTCGGGCACCACGACGCGCAACAGGTAGTCGCTGTCGCCGGTCATCAGGTAGCATTCCATGACCTCGGGCCGTTCCGCCGCGGCGCGCTCGAAATCCTTGAGGGCCTTCTCGGTCTGGGTCGTCAGCGAGACGCTGACGAAGACGTTGACCGACAGGCCGACCGACTTGGCGTCGACCTGCGCGGCATAGCCCTTGATGACGCCCGCCTCCTCCAGCGCCTTGACCCGGCGCCAGCACGGGGACGACGAGAGGCCGACCTGCTCGGCGAGGTCGGCGTTGCTGAGGCGGCCGTCATGCTGCAGCCGTTCGAGAATGCGCCGGTCGATCGCGTCCAGGGAGATCATTGCTCAAATCGCCACAATCCAGGGAAATCCTGCCCCATACAGCCCGTTCGGCAAGCCGAACGCAAGGACCTACCAGCGGAGCAGGCGTATGCCGGTGTCCATGACCACCCTCGCCCCCATCCAGCGTCTCCGCCTCCTCCGTGAACTGGAACGCAAGGTGCTGTGGCTCAGCGCCTGGACGATCCATCACGCCAACCACCTCCGGCCCAACCGCGACGGGCTCAAGGTCGGCGGCCACCAGGCCTCCTGCGCCTCGCTGGCGACGGTCCTGTCGGCGCTCTATTTCTCGGTGCTGCGCCCGGAGGATCGCGTCGCGGTGAAGCCGCACGCCTCGCCGGTCTTCCATGCGATCCAGTACCTGTTCGGCCACCAGACCCGCGAGAAGCTCGAACGCTTCCGCGCGCTGGGCGGCGCGCAGTCCTATCCGTCGCGCACCAAGGACACCGACGACGTCGACTTTTCGACCGGCTCGGTCGGTCTCGGCGTCGCCATGACGCTCTTCTCGTCGATCGTGCAGGACTATGTGCGCCTCAAGAAGCTGGGCGACGGCAAGCGTCCCACCGGCCGCATGATCGCGCTGGTCGGCGACGCCGAGCTCGACGAGGGCAACATCTTCGAGGCGCTGCTCGAAGGCTGGAAGCACGACGTGCGGAACCTGTGGTGGGTGATCGATTACAACCGCCAGAGCCTCGACGGCGTGGTGAACGACCGTCTGTTTGGCCGCGTCGCCGAGATGTTCGAGCTGGTCGGCTGGCGGGTCGTCACGCTGAAATACGGCAAGCTGCTGGAGACCGCCTTCACGCAGCCCGATGGCGCACATCTGCGCGACTGGATCGACGCCTGCCCCAACTCGCTCTATTCGGCGCTGGTGTTCAAGGGCGGCGCCGGCTGGCGCGAGGCGCTGACGCGCGACCTCAATCAGTATCCCGGCGTGCGCCGCATCCTCGAACAGCACGACGACGCGGCCCTGCACAAGTTAATGACCAACCTGGCCGGCAACGACATGCAGGCCGTGATCGACGCCTTCGAGGGCGTGAACGACGACAGGCCGACCTGCTTCATCGCTTACACCATCAAAGGCCAGGGCCTGCCTTTCGCCGGCCACAAGGACAATCATTCCGGCCTGATGACGCTCGACCAGATGGCGAGCTTCAAGAAGGGCATGGGCATCGCGGATGGCCAGGAATGGGAAAAGTTCGCAGGTCTGACCGCGTCGCCCGCCGACCTGCAGGCCTTCCTCGACGCAGCACCTTTCAACGCAGAAGGCCGCCGCCGCACCGACGCGCCGGTGGTCGCCATCCCGGCGCAGCTCACCAAGCCCAACGACAGGAAGTCGAGCACGCAGGAAGGGTTCGGCAAGATCCTGAACGCCATCGCGTCGGAAGATGGCGAGCTGGCCCGCCACATCGTCACCACCTCGCCCGACGTCACGGTCTCGACCAATCTCGGCGCCTGGGTTAACCGGCGCGGCCTGTTCGGCCACACCGAGGCCGAGGACGTGTTCCGCGAGCTCAAGGTCGTGTCGGCGCAGCTCTGGCGCCAGACGCCCAAGGGGCAGCATGTCGAATTGGGCATCGCCGAGAACAACCTGTTCATCCAGCTGGCCGCCCTCGGCCTCAGCCATCAGCTGTTCGGCGCGCGCCTGCTGCCGATCGGCACGCTCTACGACCCGTTCATCGCACGCGGCCTCGATGCGCTGAACTATGCCTGCTACCAGGATTCGCGCTTCATGCTGGTAGCGACACCCTCGGGCGTGACCTTGGCGCCGGAAGGCGGTGCGCATCAAAGCATCCATACGCCGCTGATCGGCATCGGCCAGCCCGGCCTCGTCACTTACGAGCCGGCCTATGTCGACGAGCTGGCGGTGCTGATGCGTCACGGCTTCGACTACATGCAGCAGCCCGACGGCGGCTCGGTCTATCTGCGCCTGTCGACCCGCAGCCTGGCCCAGCCTGAGCGCGCGCTGACGCCGGAGCAGCAGGCCGACATCGTGTCCGGCGGCTACTGGTACGCCCCGCCCGAGGATGGCGCCGACGTGGCCATCGTCGCCATGGGCGCGGTGACGCCCGAAGCCGTCGCCGCCCATGAGAGCGTCGCCCGCGACTTCGGCGGCGCCGGCCTGCTGGTGCTGACTTCGCCCGACCGGCTCCATACCGACTGGCTGGCCGCGCAGCGGAACCGGGGCCGCACGGCGGGTCTGGTCGACCGTTCACCCAGCCCGGTCGAGCGGCTGCTCGCCCCGTTGTCGCGCGATGCGCGCATCGTGACGGTGATGGACGGCCATCCGCTGGCCCTTTCCTGGCTGGGATCGGTGCGCGGCCAGCGGGTGGTGCCGCTCGGTATCGAGAAGTTTGGCCAGTCCGGCGACATTCCCGACCTCTATCGAACCTACGGGCTCGATTCGGCGGCGATAATCGACGCGGTGGCGCGCGCCGTCTAAAAGGGCGGGGTGAAAGTAGACGGCACCCCCTACCGAACCATCTGGCTCAGCCCCGACGGCACGACCGTCCAGGCAATCGACCAGACCCTGCTGCCCCATCGCTTCGTCGTGCGCGACCTGCGCACGATGGAGGACGCCGAGACGGCGATCCGCACCATGATCGTGCGCGGCGCCCCGCTGATCGGCGCCGCCGCGGCCTATGGCATGGCGCTCGCCATGGCCACCGACCCGTCCGACGCCATGCTGGCCCGCGCCTATACGGTTCTCATGGAGTCGCGGCCGACCGCGGTGAACCTGCGCTGGGCACTCGACGAGCAGCGCGCGCTGCTGGCGCCGTTACCGCCCGCGAAGCGCCGCGAGGCGGCCTACCGGCGCGCCGCCGAGATCTGCGACGAGGATGCCGAGATCGGCCGCCGCATCGGCGAGAACGGACTGGAGCTCATCCGCAACCTGAAGCCGCGCGACAGGAGCGGTCGCATCAACGCCCTCACCCATTGCAACGCCGGCTGGCTCGCCACCGTCGACTGGGGCACGGCGATGGCGCCGATCTACCAGGCGCACAACGCCGGCATCCCCATCCATGTCTGGGTCGACGAGACGCGACCCAGGAACCAGGGTGCCAGCCTGACCGCTTGGGAACTAGGCAAGCACGGCGTGCCGCACACGGTCATCGCCGACAATGCCGGCGGCCATCTGATGCAGCACGGAGAGGTCGACTTCGTCATCACCGGCACCGACCGCACGACGCGCGGCGGCGACGTCTGCAACAAGATCGGCACCTACCTGAAGGCACTGGCCGCGCACGACAACGGCATTCCCTTCTATGTCGGCCTGCCCCACACGACCATCGACTGGACGATCCTCGACGGCGTGCGCAACATCCCGATCGAGGAGCGCAGCGCCCGCGAGCTGTCGCACGTCACGGGACGCCTGGTGAAGGACGGCGCCGACAGCGGCGAACTCGCCACGGTGCAAATCC
Organism: uncultured Reyranella sp.; assembly: GCA_964588065.1. Taxonomy (GTDB): domain Bacteria; phylum Pseudomonadota; class Alphaproteobacteria; order Reyranellales; family Reyranellaceae; genus Reyranella. Next base: position 1,884 of record CAZPOS010000251.1, on the reverse strand, counting down.
TTCCCGAAGGGAGCGCCGCCGCCAATCCCGCCTTCGACGTCACGCCGGCCCGGCTGGTGACGGCGCTGATCACCGAACGCGGCGTGTGCGACGCCAGCGAAGCCGGACTTCTTTCGCTCTACCCCGAGCAGCAGAACCGGGCGGCGTGATCGTCACGCCGGCAGCCAAAGCCACGATCGGACTCGGCCTCACCCAGATCGTGGGCTGGGGTACGACCTTTCTGATGCCGTCGGTGCTGGGCCGCCACATCGAGCGCGACCTCGGACTGGCGAGCGAGATCGTCTATGGCGGCATCACCGTGATGTTCGGCGTTGGCGCGCTGTTCGCGCCGCGGGTCGGCCGCCTGCTCGACCGGACCGGCGCGCGTTCGATCATGGCCGTCGGCTCGGTCGTCTATGCCCTTTCGCTCGCGGCACTGGCCTTCTCGCAGGGGCTCGTGAGCTATCTCCTGTGCTGGGCCGCCATGGGAGTCGCCTCGACCCTGGCGCTGAACACGCCGGCCAGCATCGCCCTTGCCCAGGTCGCGGGCGCCCGGGCCCGCCAGGCCATCGCCGTGCTGGCCATCGTCGGTGGGTTCGCCTCGACCGTCTTCTGGCCGGTCTCGGAGGCGCTGGAACTCTTCGCCGGCTGGCGCGGCGTGCTGCTGATCTATGCCGCGGTGCATCTTCTGGTTTGCGCGCCGGTGCATCTGGTCGCCCTGCCGGGCCGGGGTGCGGTCGGACCGCAGGCGGCCGCGGCCGCGACGGCGCCGGCGGCCCCCTCCGAGCGGAGCCGGCAGATATTTCTGTTGCTGTCGATTTCCTTCTCCTGCGGGGCGTTCATCTTCACCGGCTTCATCGTGCACGCGATCGGTGTGCTGCGCGGGCTCGGGCACGATCCCGCTTCCGCCCTGCTGCTCGCCTCGCTGATCGGGCCGGCGCAGGTGGCGGTGCGCGTGATCGAACTGATGTTCGGCCATCGCTACGCGATCAGCAGCTCGGCCCTGTTCGCCGCCGCCGTCCTGCCGCTCGGTCTGGGACTCGCTCTGCTGGCCGGCGGCAATTTCGCGATCGCGCTGGTGTGCCTCGTCGGCTACGGCATCGCCAACGGCCTGAAGGCGGTCTTGCGCGCGACCCTGCCGCTCGCCTTGTTCGGCCGCGCTCAATTCGGGGCCTATCTCGGGCGCCTCGCTCTGCCCCAGGGGATCGTCTCCGCGGCCGCCCCGCCGGTGCTCGCCGCGGTGATGACGGGCTACGGCGCGGAGGCAGTTCTGGCCGTGACCTTCGTCGTCGCCATGGTGGCCCTGATCGCCACGATCCTGCTGGTGCGGGTGAGCGGCACCGTACGGTGACCGTCAGGCCGGCCGTCTTTCGCCGAAGAGTTTCAGCCTGAACTCGACGAGGCGGAAGCCCATGCGGCGGGCCTCCTCTTCGATCAGGCGCACGAGCCCGCCATCGTCTTCGACCTCGACGATCTCACCGGTGGTGACGTCGATGAGATGCGGATGCGGCGCGCCGCCGGTGCGCTCGTAGCGCGCCTTGCCGTCGCGAAAGACGTGACGCGTGACGAGACCGGCCGAAGCGAGGCTGTTCAGCGCGCGATAGACCGTCGCCACACCGATCCGGCGTCCGGCCGAGGCGCGGCGATGGATCTCGAACGTACAGGGATGGTCGGTCGCGGCCTCAAGGACTTCCAGCACGATGCGCCGCTGCTCGGTGAGCCGCAGTCCGCGCTCGCGGCACAGTTCGTCCAGCCGGTCCATCCGCTACCTCCTGAGGAAGAACTGCACGGGGACGACGATCTCGAGGCTCTCACCGGGCTGATCGTGCGGCAGCGGCGGCAGCGGCTGTGCCCGCTGCAGCAGTTCCAGCCCCTCCTGGTCGAGCGCGGCGTGGCCCGACGAGC
>CAZPOS010000250.1:0-7981 GCA_964588065.1 uncultured Reyranella sp. | reverse complement strand
ACCGACTGCAGGCCCGAGATGGCGCGCAACAGGCTTGTCTTGCCGACGCCGTTGCGGCCCAGCAGACAGGTCACGCGGCCGATCGCGGCCGAGAGCGACACGCTGCGCAGCGCCTGCGCCGCGCCGTAGTAGAGATTGACGTTCTGGACTGAAAGCATCGTCATCGCCCGAGATACACTTCGACCACGCGCGGATCGGCGCTGACCTGGTCGAGGGTTCCCTCGGCCAGCATCGAGCCCTCGTGCAGCACCGTCACCTTGACGTCGAGCGCGCGCACGAAGCTCATGTCGTGCTCGACCACCACCACCGAATGCGTCTTGTTGATCTCGCGCAGCACTTGCGCGGTCGTCTCGGTCTCGACGTCGGTCATCCCGGCGACCGGTTCGTCAACCAGCAACAGCTTGGGGTCCTGGGCCAGCAGCATGCCGATCTCCAGCCACTGCTTCTGGCCGTGGCTGAGACGGGCCGCCGGCATGTGCTGCTGTGCCTCCATGCGGATGACCGACAGGATCTCGTCGAGGCGCCGGTTCTCCTCCCTGGTCGGCGCGGCCAGCAGCAGCTTGTACCAGCTCCGCAGGCCGGCCAGCGCGAGTAGGAGATTGTCGCGCACCGTGTGGCTCTCGAACACGGTGGGCTTCTGGAACTTCCGGCCGATGCCCAGCGTGGCGATGCTGGCCTCGTCGAGCTTGGTGAGGTCCGCCTGGCCGTCGAACACGACCTCGCCGGTATCCGGCCGGGTCTTGCCGGTCACCACGTCCATCATGGTGGTCTTGCCGGCGCCATTGGGACCGATGATGGCGCGCATCTCGCCGGGCTCGATCAGCAGCGACAGGTTGTTCAAGGCCCTGAAGCCGTCGAACGAGACGGTGACGCCGCTCAGGTAGAGCAGCGCGGAGGTGCTGCGCTGAGTCTGGGTGTTCATGCCGGCGCCCTCGCCTTGCGGGCCTGCGAGCGCGTCTTCATCTGGCTCCACAGGCCGACGATGCCCTTGGGCAGCAACAACGTGACCACGATGAAGAGCGCGCCCAGTGCGAACAGCCAGACCTCCGGCAGGGCGCCGGTCAGCCAGGTCTTGCCGAAGTTCACGAGGATCGCGCCGATGATCGGGCCGACCAGCGTGCCGCGGCCGCCGACCGCCACCCAGAGGACGGCCTCGATCGAGTTGCCGGGGGCGAACTCGCTGGGATTGATGATGCCGACCTGCGGCACGTAGAGCGCCCCCGCGACGCCCGCCATCGCGGCCGACAGGACGAAGACGAAGAGCTTGAAGCCCTCGACACGATAGCCAAGGAAGCGCATGCGGCTCTCGGCATCGCGCACCGCGGTGAGCGCCTTGCCGAAGCGCGAGCCCACGACCGCCGCCGAGATGATGAGGCCGAGGGCGAGCGCGACGGCCGAGGCGAAGAACAATACGGCCCGTGTCTCATTGGCCTGAACCGAGAAGCCCAGTATGTCCTTGAAGTCGGTCAGGCCGTTGTTGCCGCCCAGACCCATGTCGTTGCGGAAGAAGGCCAGCATCAGCGCGAAGGTCATCGCCTGGGTGATGATCGACAGGTAGACGCCAGTCACGCGGCTGCGGAAGGCGAACCAGCCGAGCGCGAAGGCCAGAACGCTGGGCACCAGCAAGACCATGATGGCCGCGAACCAGAAATGGTCGAAACCGTGCCAGAACCAGGGGAGCTCCTTGTAGTTCAGGAACACCATGAAGTCGGGCAGGATCGGGTTGCCGTAGACGCCGCGGGTGCCGATCTGGCGCATGAGATACATGCCCATGCAGTAGCCGCCGAGCGCGAAGAACGCACCATGTCCCAGCGAGAGGATGCCGCAGAAGCCCCAGACCAGATCGACCGCCAGGGCGAGCAGCGCATAGCAGAGATACTTGCCGAAGAGCTGCAGCACCCAGGACGGCACATGCGCCGGGTTGGTCGCGGCCAGGATCAGGTTGGCCAGCGGCAGGGCGATGCCGACGGCCAGGATCAGCAGGACCGAGAGGCGCAGGTTGCGGTCCATGCCCTGCCAGAGAAAGCGCGTGATCATTCGACGGACCGCCCCTTCAGTGCGAACAGGCCGCGGGGGCGTCGCTGGATGAACATGATGATGAAGACCAGGACCAGGATCTTGCCCAGCACGGCGCCGGCATAGGGTTCCAGGAACTTGTTCACGACGCCCAGGGTCATCGCGCCGATCAACGTGCCGAACAGGTTGCCGACACCGCCGAACACCACGACCATGAAGGAGTCGATGATGTAGCCTTGGCCGAGGTTGGGGCTGACATTGTCGATCTGGCTCAGTGCGACGCCGGCCAGTCCGGCGATGCCGGACCCGAGACCGAAGGTCAGCGCATCGACCCGCGGCGTGCGGATGCCGACGGCAGAAGCCATCGGGCGGTTCTGAGTGACGGCACGCATGTAGAGGCCCATCGGAGTCTTGCGCAGGAGCAGGATCAGCGCGGCGAAGACGACGAGGGCGAAGACCACGATCCAGAGGCGGCCATAGGTGATGTTGAGCTGGCCCAGCTGGAACGCGCCCGACATCCAGGAGGGCGCGCCGACCTCGCGGTTGGACGAGCCGAAGATCGAGCGCACCGCCTGCTGCAGCACGAGCGACAGTCCCCAGGTGGCGAGCAGCGTGTCGAGCGGGCGGCCGTAGAGGAAGCGGATGATGGTGCGTTCGATCAGGATGCCGATCGCGCCCGAGACGAGGAAGGCGAGCGGCAGGGCGATGACCAGCGAGACGTCGAACAGATGCGGCGCCGAGGTACGGATGACCTCCTGGACGACGAAGGTCGTGTAGGCCCCCAGCATGACCATCTCGCCGTGCGCCATGTTGATCACGCCCATGGTGCCGAAGGTGATGGCGAGGCCGATGGCGGCCAACAGCAGCACCGAGCCGAGGGAGATGCCGTACCAGACGTTCTGCGCCATCTGCCAGGCCGCCAGCGTCTGCTCGATCGACGCGGCAGCCGCGGTGGCGGCCGCCTTGACCTCGCCGTCGGAAGCGGCCGCGACGGTGTTCAGGACTCCGAGTGAATCGCGATCGGCGCGATCGCGGACCACGGCGATGGCGGCGATCTTCTGCGCCGCTGGGGAATCGGGGGTCGCGAGGATGATGGCGGCCCGCGCCTCGCTCATGGCGCGCTTGATGCGCGCGTCCTTCTCGACGGCGAGCGCCTGGTCGAGGGCGGCCAGCGCCGAGGCGTCGCGGCGCTTGAAGAGGGAATCGGCGGCATTCAGCCGGACCCGGGCATTCGGGCTCATCAGGGTGAGCGAGCCGACGGCGGCCTCGATGGTGCCGCGGAGACGGTTGTTGACCCGCACCCTTTCGAGGTCGGCTTCGACAGCCGTACCGGCCGGGTTGCCGGAGACCGCATCGGTCAGCGCCAGCTTGTTGCCGTCGGTCTTGCCGATGACGGCCAGCTTGTCGGACGTGCGAACGTAGAGTTGACCAGCCGCCAGGGCCTCGAGGATGGGGGCAGCCCGCTCCTCGCCGGAAGCCGCCAGCGCGGTGATCGCCGCCTCGCGTTCGCTCAAACCGCCTGAGGTGAGGTTGCCCACCAGGGTGGCGAGGTCGGCGGCGAGGGCCGCTCCGGCCAGCGCCAGTGACGCCAGCATCGAGAGCAGGACCGGAACCGGTCGAAGAAGAAACATGGGCTGTGACTTGATCCGGGAGATGGAAACGGGGCGACCTTCCAGCCGCCCCGTTCGTTTGAGTCCTACGGGCGGTTACTTCGCCGCCTTGCCGATGCACTTGTTGGCAACGGTGTCGAAGTTTCCGCAGTTCACGGGCTTCGTCCAATCGGCCTTCAGGTTCTTGGAGTCGTCGAGGATCGGCGACCAGGCCTCACCCGCGACGAGGCCGGGAGTCTTCCACACCACGTCGAACTGACCATTGTCCTCGATTTCGCCGATCAGAACCGGCTTGGTGATGTGATGGTTCGGCAGCATCTCGGAGATCCCGCCCGTCAGGTTCGGGACCTTGATGCCGACGAGCGCGTCGATCACCTTGTCCGGATCGATCGTGCCGGCCTTCTTGACCGCCTCGACCCACATCCGGAAACCGATCACCGAAGCTTCCATCGGATCGTTGGTTACGCGCTTCGGGTTCTTGGTGAAGGCCTGCCAGGTCTTGATGAACTCAGCGTTCGTCGGGTCCTTGACCGACTGGAAGTAGTTCCAGGCCGCCAGATGGCCGACCAGCGGCTTGGTGTCGATGCCAGCCAGTTCTTCCTCGCCGACCGAGAAGGCGACGACCGGGATGTCCTTGGCCTTGATGCCCTGGTTGCCGAGTTCCTTGTAGAACGGGACGTTGGCGTCGCCGTTGATCGTCGACACGACGGCGGTCTTCTTGCCGGCCGAGCCGAACTTCTTGATGTCGGCCACGATCGACTGCCAGTCGGAATGACCGAACGGCGTGTAGTTGATCATGATGTCTTCCTTCGGAACGCCCTTCTGGAGCAGGTACGCTTCGAGGATCTTGTTGGTCGTGCGCGGATAGACGTAGTCGGTACCGGCGAGGACCCAGCGCTTCACGTTGCCGCCGTCCTTGCTCATCAGGTAGTCGACGGCCGGGATCGCCTGCTGGTTCGGCGCCGCACCCGTGTAGAAGACGTTACGCTGGCTCTCCTGGCCCTCGTACTGGACCGGATAGAACAGGATGCCGTTCAGCTCCTCGAACACCGGCAGCACCGACTTGCGGCTGACCGAGGTCCAGCAGCCGAACACCACGGCGACCTTTTCCTTCTGCAGCAGCTCGCGCGCCTTCTCGGCGAACAGCGGCCAGTTCGACGCCGGATCGACCACCACGGGCTCCAGCTTCTTGCCCAGCAGGCCGCCCTTCTTGTTCTGCTCTTCGACCATCATCAGCACGACGTCCTTCAGGGTCGTCTCGCTGATCGCCATCGTGCCCGACAGCGAATGGAGGATGCCGACCTTGATCGTATCCCCCGCCTGCGCGAGCGCGCTGGTCGCCGCACTGGCCACCAGGCCGGCGGCGACGAGGCCCGTCCGCATGAGTGTTCCCAATTTCATCCCGCTCTCCTTGTCTTTCGACGGATCTCCCCGCCAAAAAACAAGGCTAGCGAAAGTCGTGCCAAACCGGCCGAATGCCCTTGGGATAAGGGTTAGTTGGCGATCAGAACCAGTGCGCCGCCGGCCACGACCGCGCCGCCCAGGGCCCGCAATCCCAGGTCGCCGACCGCGCGGCGCGCAACCCAGCCGAGCCCCAGACCCGCGGCATGCAGTGCCGCGGTCGCGGCGACGAAGCCCATGATGTACATCGCCGTCCCGCGAGTCGGCGCCTCGATGGCGTGAGCGTAGCCGTGGAAAATCGCAAACAAGCCGACGATTACCATGGCCGCCGCAGACGGCAGGCGCACGGCGGCTATGATAAGCACGCCTAGCAGCAGAACCGATGCAACGATTCCGGCCTCCACAAGAGGCAGTTTAATGCCCGCGAATCCGGCAGCTGCCCCGACAAGCATCATCGCGATGAAGGAAGCCGGGACGAGATACGCCGCAGCCGGGCGCTTCACCGCCAGCAGCGAGGCCCAGACACCGACACCAACCATCGCCAGCAGGTGGTCGAGGCCGGTGAAGGGATGGGCGAAGCCCGAAGTGTCGTGTCCGGAATGGGCCAATACGGGGGTTGTCACCATCGCGAGCAGAGCCGCCAGGCGGATCGTCCGAAAGTTCATTGAATGCTCCTGTCCTCTAGTTCAGTCGTGCCGGCAGGCCGCCTTGCCGCACGATGAAGGCCGCAATGTCCTCGACTCCCTTATTCTCCTTGAGATTGGAGAAAAGGAAAGGCCGCTGGCCGCGCATCCGGCGGGCGTCGCGATCCATCACCTCGAGACTGGCCCCGACCAGCGGGGCGAGATCGATCTTGTTGATCACCAGCAGGTCCGACCGCGTGATGCCCGGACCGCCCTTGCGCGGGATCTTCTCGCCCGCCGAAACGTCGATCACATAGATCGTGAGGTCGGCCAGTTCCGGCGAAAAGGTCGCGGCGAGGTTGTCGCCGCCGGATTCGACGAAGATCACTTCGAGGTCCGGCCACTTGCGCACGATGTCGGAGACGGCGGCAAGATTGATGGACGCATCCTCGCGGATCGCGGTGTGAGGACAGCCGCCCGTCTCGACACCGACGATGCGCTCCGGGGCCAAAGCGCCCGCCCGCGTCAGGAACTCGGCGTCTTCCTTTGTGTAGATGTCGTTGGTGACGACCGCGATGTCGTAGATGTCGCGCATGCGCTTGCACAGGCGTTCGACGAGCGCCGTCTTCCCGGATCCGACGGGGCCGCCGACCCCCACTCTCAGCGGACCACGCAGGCTCATTTGTCCAGTTCTCCAGCGACCAGGGCGATGTATCCCACACCGAGCAGCAGGCAATACGGGGAATAGTAACGCCTGTTGCGGGTGGCGAATGGTTCGATCGTGAAATGCGCCCGCCAGCGATGGCTGAAGCCCGCGATCCCACGTGCCACGAAGATGCCGGCAATCATGTAGGTGCCGGCCAGAACCGCGGGTCGATCGATGCGACCCAGCACGTACCAGGGCCAGAGCGCCATGGCGCCAAGGACCAGCGCCACCAGGAAGCATTGCCAAGGCGGCGGCATCCGGCTTCGCCCGTCGCCGACGACACTCCGTGCCAGGGCCTCTTCGCTCGCCTCCGGCCAGTGGCTGCCCAAGCCCCACACCACATGAATCACGGCGACGGCGCCGACACCGATCGTCAGGAGAAGAGCCATCAGGACAGTCATGAACGAAAGAGTCGCGTGTACTGGGTTTCGTGACGGAGAGAGCACCAATCGAGCAGCGGCGTCGCCGTCCCCACCTCGTCCAGGGACTCGACCGCGACGGCGGCCCGGGTCGCATCGTTAACCGAAGCTTCGAGCGCGGCCAAGGCAATCTGCCCATCGGTCTGGCCGAGTGGCACGGCGCGCAAGGCGGCCGAGATCAGATTGGCCGTGAAGGCGTGCAGATAGCCCGCCAGCGCCGGCTCGAGCGGGATCTCGTGCACCGCGGCAGCGAGCGCCACCGCGACCGGCAGGGCCAGCTCGCCGTCGAGGCGGCGATGCACTTCGTCGAGAGCCGCATGCGGCCAGGCCGTGCGGGTGATGGAGAGGAAGGAGCCGCCCTGCTGGCGAGATTCCAGGGCCATCTCCGAGGTGCCGCGCCACGCCGCGGCGCGCTCGGCAACGGCGTCGAACGCGGCCCAGTCGGCCGCGACGGCCGCCCGCCAACCGGCCGCGAACAGGGCGCCGTCGACGGCGCCGGTGCCGCGCCGCAAGATGCTGTCGAGCCACGCCACCAGGGAGGCGCGATCGCGGATCAGCGCCTCCTCCACCGCCGTCTCGACGCCGTGGCTATAGCTGAAGGCGCCGATCGGATAGGCCGGCGACAGCCAGGCGAGCAGCCGGTAGAGCGGATCGCCGCCCTGCTTGCTAGCCATGACGCTCCGCGTGCAGCTCGCCGTGCCGGTGGCCGGTATCGTGATTGTGCTGACCGTAGGCGCCGCCTTCCGGATCGAAGGGTGCGCGGACCTTGCGCACTTCGGCGCCCAGCCCCTTCAGCATGTCGACGATGACGTGATCGTCTCGGATAAGGATGCGGTCGCTGTCGATCTGTGTCGGCAGGTGACGGTTGCCGAGATGCCAGGCGAGTCGGGCGAAGGCGGCGGGGTCGCGTCCGCGCACCTCGACCAGATCCTCGTCGGCGGCCTTCACCTCGACGAAGCCGCCCTCCTCCAGGCGCAGTCCGTCGCCGGTGTGCAGCACCACTGGCTCGACGAGGTCGAGCAGGAAATCGAGTCCGTCGTCCCCCAACATGCGCAGGCGGCGGCGGTAGCGGTCGTCGAACAGCAGGGTGACGGTGTCGGTGCGCTCGGAGGCCGGCCAGCGGCCGGCGCGCACGACCTCGATGGCGCGCTTCACGGTCAGAACAGGAAATAGCGCTGCGCCATCGGCAGCGACGTCGCAGGCTCG
>CAZPOS010000249.1:0-8002 GCA_964588065.1 uncultured Reyranella sp. | reverse complement strand
TCCGCGACTACAAGAAGGGCGACCAGGTCAAGGTCAAAGTCCTCGACGTCGACATGGACAAGGAGCGCATCTCGCTCGGCATCAAGCAGCTCGCCAACGATCCGTTCGAGAAGGTCGGCTCGGTCGCCAAGAAGGGCGACGTGGTCACCGTCATCGTGGCCGGCATCCAGGACAACGGCATCGACGTCACGGTGCAGGACGGCATCCCGGGCTTCATCCGCAAGACCGAGCTCAGCCGCGACCGTTCGGAGCAGCGTCCCGACCGTTACGCCATCGGCGACAAGCTCGACGCCAAGATCACCAACATCGACAAGGCCTCGCGCCGCGTCGTGCTGTCGGTCAAGGCGCGCGAACTCGACGAGGAGAAGAAGGCGATGGCCGACTTCGGTTCGTCCGACTCGGGCGCCAGCCTGGGCGACATCCTGGGCGCCGCTCTCAAGAAGCGCGCCGAGGCCGACGAAGAAGACAAGTAGACCGTTTTCGTCACGGTTTACCGGAAGGCCGACCCGCAAGGGTCGGCCTTTTCTTTTGCTTTCAAGGACTTAGGCTTGACGACACCGTTATCCGGTTTAATATCAAGGACTTAACAACGATTCTCTGGGGCTGAACCGCCCGCCATGGAAACGCGATGACCAAGTCCGAGCTGATTGCGCGCCTGGCGGCCCGGAATCCGCATCTCTACCAGAGGGATGTCGAGCGGATCGTCGCGACCGTATTCGACGAGATCTCCAAGGCGCTGGCGGCCGGGCACCGGGTCGAACTGCGCGGGTTCGGCGCCTTCTCGGTGAAGAAGCGCGATCCGCGGACCGGTCGCAACCCGCGCACCGGCGAGCAGGTTTCCGTCTCCTCGAAGCGCGTGCCCTACTTCAAGACCGGCAAGGACCTGCGCGACCGGCTGAACAAGGAAGCCGCGCGGGCTGCCGGCCTGCTGCCGCCCGAGCCCGCGGACGGCGACAAGAAATAGCATCGTCCCGATCGTCCGCCTCGCGTCCCGGGGGCGGGGTGTGGCATTCTCCGGGCCGCATGAAAATCCTCTCGCGCGCCCTGTTCCTGCTCTTCATCCTGATCGGCGTCCTGGTGGCCGTCAGCAACACGCAGCCCGTCCAGCTGGCGCTGTGGCCGTTGCCCCACATCATCGTCCTGCCGGTCTATCTGCTGGTCGTGGCCATGCTGATGCTGGGCGTCCTCGCCGGGCTCGGCATGGGCTGGTGGGCCGGCCGGCATCATCGTCGTCGGGCTCGCGAAGCTGGCGGTGAGGCGGCCCGGCTGGATCGCGAGGTGGCCCGCCTGCGCGCCGCCCACGCGGCGGCGCAGCCCGCGCCACCCAGCGGCCCGGCGCCGCGCGACCAGCGTGCCCTCGAGCGGCAGAGCGCCCTCGTCGCGCCGGAGCTCGGAACGCGGGCTGCGCGCGGTCCCTTCTCGTGAAGGTCCTGTCGGCGGCCGAGATCGATGACGCCCTCGACGACCTCGCCCTGATCGACCGGCTCGACGCGCTGTTCCGGGCAGGCTGCGAGATGCCGGTCCGTCATCACCACCCGATCCGCGAGCCGCTCGGTGCCGGCTCGTCCGATGCGATGCTGCTCCTGATGCCGGCCTGGACTACCGCCCGGCCGGGCGGCGCCCCCGGCCGCGTCGGCGTCAAGGTCGTCACCGTGTTTCCCGACAACGGCAAGCGTTCGCTGCCCTCGATCTACGGCCAGTACCTGCTGCTGGACGGCAGCACCGGCGCCACCCTGGCGCTGCTCGACGGCACGATGCTGACCAAGCGGCGTACCGCCTGTGCGTCGGGCCTCGCCTCCCGCTACCTGTCGCGGCCCGATGCGGCACGCCTGCTGATGATCGGGACGGGCGCCCTCGCGCCGGAACTCATCCGCGTGCACGCCAAGGTGCGGCCGATCCAGGACGTGGTGATCTGGGGTCGCACGGCCCGGCAGGCCGAGGAACTCGCCGCGAGGCTCTCGGCGTCGCTGCCGGAGGCGGTCGGCCGGCCCATCACCGTCCGGGCCGTCGGCGATCGGCGGACGGCGGTGCAGGGGGCCGACATCGTGTCCTGCGCCACGCTCTCGAAGGAGCCTCTGGTCGAGGGCGACTGGCTGCACGACGGCCAGCATGTCGACCTGGTGGGCGCCTACACGCCGCAGATGCGGGAAAGCGACGACCGGGCCGTCCAGCGCGCCCGTCTCTACGTCGACACCCGCGCGAGTGCCCTCAAGGAGGGCGGCGACATCGTGCAGGCGATCGCCAGCGGTTCGATCACCGGCGAGGCCGTGCTCGCCGATCTGTTCGAGCTGGCCCGGGGTGAGCGCAGCGGCCGCGCCGTCGGCGACGCCACGTCGATCACGTTGTTCAAGTCGGTCGGGGCCGCGCTCGAAGACCTGGCCGCCGCCGAACTCGCGGTCGAAGCTACGGCTCGATGAGAGCGCCGGCCGCCTTCAGCGCCTCGATTTCATCCGCGCCGACCCCGGCTTCCGCCAGGACCGCGCGCGAATCCTGACCCTGCAACGGCGCCAGGGTGCGGATGGCAGGCGGTGTCCTGCTCATGGTCATCGGCGGCTCGACCATCATGATCTCGCCTTCCGACGGATGCGGATACTTCTTGAAGAGCTTGCGCCAGACGAGGTGGGGATCCTCGAACAGATCCGCGGGCTTCGAGACCGGCGCGTTGGGGATCTGCGCCTCGTCGAGCAGCTTCACCCATTCGGCCGTGGTCTTCGACGGCGCCAGCGCCTCGACCATCGCATACATGTCGCCGATATGCATCGAACGGGCATTGATGGTCGAGTAACGCGGGTCCTTCAGCACCTCGGCCCGGCCGACCAGCTCGAAGAAGTTGCGCCAGTGCTTGTCGTTGTAGGGCAGGATCGCCATCCAGCCGTCGAGCGTGCGGTAGGGTTTGCGGGTGCGGGCGAGCAGGCGGGTGTAGCCGACCTCGCCCTCGTCGTTGAAGGTCCGCTCCCACAGATGCTCGACCATCAGCCAGGCCGACATGGTCTCGAACATCGGCACCTCGACGAATTGACCCTCGCCGGTCCGTTGACGATGCATCAGCGCGGACAGGGTCGAGAAGGCGAAGGTGAGGCCTACCGTCTTGTCGGCGATGATGGTCGGCGGATAGCGCGGGACGTCGTCGCCGGCCGCGCGGCCCATCAGGTCGGCGATGCCGAAGCGGGCCTGGATGGCATCGTCGTAGGCCGGCAGTTTCCCGTAGGGGCCCTCGGCCGAATAGCCATAAGCGCCGACATAGACGATGTCGGGTTTCACTTTTCTGATTTCCTCGTAACCAAGGCCCAGCGCTTCGATGGCCTGCGGCCGCAGCGCATGGACGAAGGCGTCCGCCGTCGCCACCACCTTGAGCAGCGCGGCGCGCGCGTCCTTGTTCTTGAGGTCGAGGCAGAGCGAGCGCTTGTTTCGATTCACGTACAGATACGTGGGCCCCATGCCGGGCGTCTTGCCGGGCTTGCCGATGTGCCGCACCGCGTCGCCCTCGGGCGCTTCGACCTTGATGACGTCGGCGCCCTGGTCGGCCAGCAGCATCGTGCCGTAGGGACCGAGGATGATGTTGGTGAGGTCGACGATCCTGATGCCTTCGAGCGCGCCGGGCATTTTACTGTCCTGTGTTGAGAATGGTGTGCGATCACACTGCCACCGTGCCATTCGCGCGTCATCGTTGCTGCCATTGCGCCGCAAAACGCCGACGGAAATCCTTGAAGCCGCTGGGATAAATGCCCGGCGGTCAGGAAGGACTCCCCCGTCGCCCGAACGTTCGGTTGCAGCAGCCTCGGGAATTCTCCCATTCGCATGCTCGGACAAAGGCGCGCATGTGACCGTTGTGCGACGCGCCGCGCCGGTGTAGCGAGGGGGCAGCGAGCCGGGGGGGCGATGCGAAGCACCGTTGCAAAGAAGCAGCACGAGCCTAAGTCGGCATCGAGCAGCGCGGCCTCGCGGCCCTATCGCATCGAAGATCAGATCGGCTACCTGCTGCGACGCGCGCACCAGCGCGCGAGCGCGATCTTTCAGACCGGCATCGGCGATCCCAACATCACGCCGACGCAGTATTCCAGCATGGCCAAGCTCGACGAGTATGGCGAGCTGTCCCAGAATCTTCTCGGCCGTCTCGTCGGCATGGACAAGGCCACGATGCAGGGCGTGGTGCGTCGCCTCAAGGAACGCGGGCTCGTCGATTCGCGTCCCGATCCCGGCGATGCGCGGCGCACGCTGCTCAGCCTGACCACCGAGGGCAAGAAGCTGGTGAACCGGCTGCTGCTGAATGGGCCGGCGGTGTCCCGGGAGACGCTGAAGCCGCTGAACGCCCAGGAGCAGAAGCAGCTCCTCGATCTCCTGTCGCGGCTGATCTGAACTAGACTCATTCGTTTGACTCGCACGCGGCCTGTGTCATCGTACGTACACGAACGATATGGGCGACTATCTCCGACCCCGAGGCCTTGAGGAGGCTCTCCAGGCACTGACCCGACCCTTGACGGTGCTGGCCGGTGGCACCGACTTTTACCCGGCGCGGGTCGGGCGCTCGATCGCCGAGGACATTCTCGACATCGCGGGAATCGCGACCCTGCGCGGAGTTTCGGAGACGGTGGCGGGCTGGCGCCTCGGCGCGACCACGAGCTGGAGCGAGTTGATCGAAGCGCCCCTGCCGCCTCTGTTCGACGGCCTGAAGCAGGCAGCCCGCGAAGTGGGCGGCCGGCAGATCCAGAATGGCGGGACGATCGCGGGGAACATCTGCAACGCCTCGCCGGCGGCCGACGGCGTGCCGCCCCTGCTGGCGCTCGACGCTGAGGTCGAGCTGGCGCGCCGCGACGGCACACGGCGCCTGCCGCTCGCCGCCTTCATCACCGGCGTGCGCACGACGGCGCGTCGGCCTGACGAACTCGTCGTGGCGCTGCATGTGCCACGCCCGCATGCCGGGGCGAGGAGCGCGTTCCTCAAGCTGGGTGCCCGACGCTATCTCGTGATCTCGATCGCCATGGCGTCCGTCGTGCTCGAGGTCGCGGACGGAAAAGTCGCAGCCGCCCGCGTGGCCGTCGGCGCCTGCTCGCCCGTGGCACGGCGTCTGACGGAGTTGGAACGGGCGCTGACCGACGCTCCGTTCGACGCATATCTCGCGCATCGGGTCGAGCCATCGCATCTCGCGCCGCTGTCGCCGATCGACGACATCCGTGGCGGCGCGGCCTATCGCGGCGATGCCGCTCTGGTCCTGCTGCGGCGGCTGCTCGAGAAGGTCTCCGCATGAAGCTCGAATTCACCCTCAATGGGCGGGCGACGGACTGGGAGGGCGCGCCGGTCACGCGGCTGGCGGCGGCACTGCGCGACGATCTCGGTCTCACCGGAACGAAGATCGGCTGCGACGCCGGCGATTGCGGCGCCTGCACCGTCCTGCTGGATGGGCGCCAGGTCTGTTCCTGCCTCGTGGCCATGGGGCAGGTCGAAGGCCGCAGCGTCGAGACCGTGGAAGGTCTTTTGGCGGCCGACGATTCGCTCTCTGCGCTCCAGCAATCGTTTCTCGATCATGGCGCGGCTCAGTGCGGCATCTGCACGCCCGGCATGCTGATGGCCGCGCAGGAACTGGTGCGGCGCAACGGCAAGCCGAGCCGGGCCGAGGTCGAGGAGGCTCTGGGCGGCGTGCTCTGCCGCTGCACCGGCTACGCCAAGATCGTCGATGCGGTGATGCATGTCGTTGCGCCTGCGACGGCACCGCCGGCTGGCGAAGCCATCGGTTCACGCATCGTCCGCGTCGACGGTCCGCCCAAGGTGACGGGGCGCGACGTGTTCGGCGCCGACGGCATTCCCAAAGACGCGCTGTGGATCCGCGTCGTGCGTTCGCCGCACGCGCGGGCGCAATTCGATCTGGGTGATCTCGAGCCGCTCCGGCGCCGACTCACGGCGGTGCTGACGGCCGCCGATGTGCCGTTCAACGGCTACGGCATCTATCCCGACATCAAGGACCAGCCGGTGCTGGCCGACGGGCTGGTCCGCTATCGCGGCGAGGCGGTCGTGGCGCTGGTCGGAGCGCGCGCCGAGGTACTGGCGATTGGCGATGACGAGGTACCGATCACCTGGAGGCTTGAGCCGCCACTATTCGGTGTCGATGCCGCGATGGCCGAGGACGCGCCGCTGGTCCAGGCCGACAGGCCGGGCAACCTGCTGCTGAAGGGCGGCGTCAAGCGTGGCGACGCGGCCGCTGCGTTCGAGGAGTGCGCCGCGGTGGCCGAAGGCACGTTCGAGACCGCCTTCGTCGAACATGCCTATATCGAGCCCGAGGCCGGCTGGGCGCGCCGGGTCGGCGACCGGATCGAGATCCATGCGACCACGCAGACGCCCTACATGGATCGCGACGAAATCGCCAACCTGATGCGGCTGAAGCCCGAGGCGGTGCGCATCGTGCCGACCGCCTGTGGCGGCGGCTTCGGCGGCAAGCTCGATCTTTCGGTGCAGCCCTTGCTCGCGATCGCGGCCTGGACCCTGGGACGCCCTGTGGCCATGGTCTACACGCGGCCCGAAAGCATGGCGGCCAGCACCAAGCGGCACCCGGCCCGCGTGAGCGCGCGGTTCGGCTGCGATGCCGAGGGCAAGCTGCTCTCCTGTGACGTGACCGCCCTGTTCGACACCGGCGCCTATGCGTCCTGGGGGCCGACCGTGGCCAACCGCGTGCCGGTGCATGCGATGGGTCCTTACGCCATCCCCAACGTCCGGACCTGGGGCGAAGCCTTCTTCACCAACGGGCCTCCGGCGGGCGCCTTCCGCGGCTTCGGCGTGCCCCAGGCCGCCATCGCCCACGAGGCGATGATGGACGAACTGGCGGACAGGCTTGGTATCGACCGGCTGGAGTTCCGACATCGCAACGCCCTGCGCGCCGGCGATACGACGGCGACCGGGCAGACGCTCACGCATTCCGCCGGGCTCGCGCAGTGCCTCGACGCGCTCCGGCCGCATTGGCGCAAGGCGCACGATGAGATTGCCGCCTTCAACGCGGCGGGCGGTTCCCGCCGTCGCGGCATCGGCATCGGCTGCATGTGGTACGGGATCGGCAACACCTCGATGTCGAACCCGTCGCGCATGCGGCTCGGCCTGTCGCCCGGCGGTACCTTGACGCTCTACAGTGGCGCGCTCGACATCGGCCAGGGCAGCAACACCATCATGGTGCAGATCGCTGCCGATGCGGTCGGCCTGCCGGCCTCGCAGTTCCAGCTGGTGACCGGCGACACCGATCTCACCGCCGATGCCGGCAAGACCTCGGCCTCGCGCCAGACCTTCGTGTCGGGCAAGGCGGCGGAGAAGGCGGGACAGGACTTGCGCCAGCAGATCCTGCGGCTGGCCAATGCCGGCCCCGAGGCGATCCTGTCGCTCGAAGGCGCGACGCTCTCGGTCCGCGACGGCGCCGAGGTGCGGACCATCGACCTCGCCACGGCCGGACCGTTGATGGGCGAGGGCACCTTCGATCCGCCGACCACGCCGCTCGATTCCGACGGCCAGGGCGTGCCCTATGCGACCTACGCCTTCGCCGCGCAGCTGGCCGAGGTCGAGGTCGATCTCGAACTGGGCACGGTGAAGGTGCTGCGCATCGTGGCCGCGCACGATGTCGGACGCGCCATCAACCCGACCCTGGTCGAAGGACAGATCCACGGCGGCGTGGCGCAGGGGCTCGGCCTCGCGCTGATGGAGGAATATCTGCCCGGCCGCACCGAGAACCTGCACGACTATCTCATCCCCACCGTCGGCGACGTGCCCGCGATCGAGTGCCTGCTGATCGAGGATCGCGAGCCGCTGGGTCCCTCGGGCGCCAAGGGCATCGGCGAACCCGCGCTGGTGCCGACGGCGCCGGCGATCCTGGGCGCGGTCCATCACGCGACCGGCGTGCGCGCGCACCGCGTCCCGCTGCTGCCGCACCGCCTGCGCGAGGCGATCATCAAACAATCCGACCTCCCCCGTCATACGCGCACAGGCGGCGTGGCGCGACTGGCTGAAGAGCGAGCGCCGTCTCGCCGAACAC
>CAZPOS010000248.1:5620-8004 GCA_964588065.1 uncultured Reyranella sp. | reverse complement strand
GGATCGCGCGGGCCGGATCGCTGCCGCCCGACGGCTCGGTCAGGCCGAAGAACGCCTTCTTCTCGCCGCGCAGGGTCGGATAGAGATAGCGTTCCTTTTGATCGTCGTTGGCCTCGAAGATCTGCGCCAGCCCTGCGCCGCCGAAGGTGCCGTAGCAGGGCACGTAGAGTCCGGCGCGATGCTGCGCCATCTCGATGGCCAGCAGCACGCGGGTCACGATGTCGATGTCGGGCCCGCCATATTCCTTCGGAATGTCGATGCCGAACAGGCCCATCGCCTTCGTCTTTTCGACCAGCCGCGCATGATCGGCGGGATCGAGTTCGGAGGCGTCCGGATCGAGCTTCGCCTCGAGCGGAATGATCTCCTCGCGCACGAAGCGACGGACCTGGTCGATCAGCATCTGCTGTTCTGCGGAGGGCTCGAAGTCCATTTCTGCCTCTTCAGCTCGGGCTCAGCCGTCCCAGCGGGGGCGGGTTCTTGGCGTTGTCGGGCGGCAGGGCGCCGTGATCGGCTTGGTACACCATCAGCAGTTCGAACCAGCGCGTTCGATACTGCTGGTTCACTTCGACACGGAACTGATGGCCCGGTCCTCGTTCGGCGAGTTCGCGCTGCAGCTCGCTGCGCAGGCCGAACGGCGCGCGCGCGCCGGCCTGACCGATACAGAGTATGGATCCGGAAGCGTCGGCGATCTGGTAGACGCCGAGCTGGCCCGGGAGGCGGGCGATCTGTTCCGCCGTCAGGGGCCGCCACGGCTTTTCGAGGCGGAGCCTGATCGACATGGCCTAGCGCCCCTGGAACTTCGCGGTGCGCTTCTCCAGGCGGGCCTTCATGCCTTCCTGCGCATCCTGGCTCTTCATCGCGGCCTGCACGAGGGCGTCGACATCGCCGTGCTCGATGCCGTCGCGGAACTCGAGCTGCCTCACCGTGAGCGCCTTCATCGCCTTGAGCGAAAGCGGCGCATTTGCGGCCAGGCGGTCAACCACCCTGGAGGCCTCGGCTTCGAGCTCTTCGGGCGGCACGCAGCGGGCGATCAGGCCCAACGCGTGCAGCTTGGTCGAGGGCAGGGGATCGCCGAGCAGCAGCATCTCCCGGGTCGTCACCGGTCCCAGCACTTCCATCAGCTTCTTGGCCAGGAACCAGTTGGGAGCGAGGCCGACCTGGGCCAGCGACATGCCGAACCGTGCCTTCTGGCTCGCCACCACGAGGTCGCAATGCAGCGCCAGTTCGTTGCCGCCGGCAATGGCGTCGCCGTGGACGACGGCAACGACGGGCAGCGGGCAGAGTTCGACCGCGCGCAGCATCACCTCGATGCCGCTCGCATTGCCGCCGCCGATCGTCTCGCGCCGTTCCGCCATGTCGAGGCCGGCGCAGAACACGTCACCCTTGCCGCGGATCACCACGACACGGTCGTCGGCCGCGACCGGCGCCTGCAAAGCCTCGATCATCTCTCGCATCAGCTCGCTGTCGAGGGCGTTGCGCTTTTCCGGCCGGTTCATCCAGATGGTTTTGACCGGGCCGCTCTTCTCGATGATGACCTTGCTCATGGCGCTCACTCCGGCTCGATGCCGGCGGCCTTGATCTCCTTCGTCCACCAGGCCGTCTCGCTCTTCACGTAGGCGGCGAACTCGTCGAGCGCGAGCGGCGCGATCTCCATGCGGCCCTGCGTCATCGCCTTGGCGGTGGCCGGATCCTTCAGTGCCTCGGCAATCGCGTCGGCCAGGACCTTCTGCACGTCCTTCGGCGTGGCCGCGGGCGCGAACACGGCGAGCCAGTAGACGAGGGAATAGCCTGGAACGGCTTCCGCGATCGCGGGCAGGTCGGGCGTCACCGTGGTGCGCTTCGGCCCCGTGGTTGCGAGCCCGCGCACCCGGCCGGCCTCGATCTGGGTCAGCGCCTGCGGCAGGTCGGGGAACATCACCTGGACCTGGCCCGAGGCCACGTCGCCCAGCGCCTGCGGGCTGGCCTTGTAGGGTACCCGCTCCATCTTCACGCCCGCCAGCTTGTTGAACATCTCGCCCGAGAGGCGCTGCGAGGCGCTGGCTTCGGCGTAGTTGAGCTTGCCGGGGTTCTTCTTTGCGTAGTCCACCAGCTCAGCGGTCGTCTTCACCGGCAGTTCGTTGTTCACGACCAGCGCGTTGACGCCCATCACGCAGCGCATGATCGGCGCGAAGTCCTTGTCGATGTCGTAGCTCAGCTTCTTGAACAGGGCACCGTTGGCGGCGTTCGTCGTGTTCGTGCCCATCATCAGCGTGTAGCCGTCGGCCGGCGCCGTCGCGACGGCGGAGGCGCCCAGCTGGCCGCTGGCGCCCGGCTTGTTCTCGATGACGACCGGCTGCTTCAGGATCTCCTGCAGCTTGGCGCCGAGGCCGCGCGCGGTCAGGTCG
>CAZPOS010000248.1:949-5610 GCA_964588065.1 uncultured Reyranella sp. | reverse complement strand
GTCGGTGGCGCTGCCGGCCGCGAAGGGGACGACGATCTTGATCGGCTTGTTGGGGTAGGCCTGGGCGAATGCGCCCTTGGACAGCGAACCTGCGGCCAGTGCGGCGGCGCCCGCCAGGGTGGTACGACGGTTGAGCTTCACTTTTCCTCCCGAGGCCTCGTCCGGCCGGGCCCCGTTTTAGCGGCCCGGCGCGGCGAGGCAAAGGAGGGCGGGCTACATGAAGAGCTTTTCCGCCTTGCGGTCGGTGTAGAGGCCGGCCACGAACTCGGCGTAGCCGTTGTAGATCAGGGTCGGGATGCGCTGGTCGCTGCCCAGCGGCTTCTCGGTGGCCTGGCTCCAGCGCGGGTGGGCGACATCCGGATTCACGTTCGCCCAGAAACCGTATTCGCTCGATTGCAGCCCTTCCCAGAACGTCTTGGGCTTCTTGTCCGTGAATTCGACGCTGACGATCGATTTCACGTTCTTGAAGCCATACTTCCAGGGCGCGACCAGACGCAGCGGTGCGCCGTTCTGCTTGGGCATCGGCTTGCCATAGAGACCGGTCGCGATGAAGGCGAGGTCGTTCATCGCCTCGTCCATCGCCAGCCCCTCGGTGTAGGGCCATGGATAGAGGAGGTCGCGCTGCTCGCGCATCACCGAGGGCCGGGACAGGGTCTTCATCACGATGAACTTGGCGCTGCCCAGAGGCTTGCAGACCTCGACCAGGGAGCGGACCGGAAAGCCGGTCCACGGCACGATCATCGACCAGGTTTCGACGCAGCGGTGGCGGTAGACGCGCTCCTCGAGCTGCACCCGAGCCAGCAGGTCGTCGATGCCGATCTCGAACGGCTTCTCGACCATGCCGCCGACCTTGATGGTCCACGGGCGGACCTCGAGCTTCTGCGCGTCCCGCCAGATGCTCTTGTCGGTGCCGAATTCGTAGAAGTTGTTGTAGGTCGTCGCCAGCCGCTCCGCGATCATGGGCGTCGGAACGCCGTATTTGTCGTTGCGACGCGCCGGGTAGAGGCCGGCGGACGGATCGGCCGACTTGTCCTGGGCCATCAGTTGACCCGGCAGGGCGATCGCGGCCGCGCCGAAGCCCATGGCCCGCACCATCGCGCGCCGGTTGAGGTAGTGGCCTTCCGGGGTTGTCTTGGACTCGGGTAGCTCCCAGCCTTTCGTGCGCTTGATCAGCATCATTCAACTCCTTCTTACGCCGTGCTCCTAGATGAGCCCGGCGCCGGTCGGTCGCAAATCAACCCTGCTCACTCGGCCGTGACGCCTCCCTAGGGCCGGGAGTTGGTCACGTCGAGCAGGGTCGGCCACATGACGTCCCGCCAGGCGCTGTTGCCGACGGCGGTGAAAGTGATCTGTCCGCCCTGAATGAGGAAGAAGCGAGGCGTCTCCGCGCCCTGTTCGATCCCCACCTGACTCATGAGGAATGCGTCGAGCACCCAGCGAAGGTCCGTGGGCCAGCTCGCGGGCTTCAGGAGAAGCGCCGGCGTCTTCGTGAAGACCACGCGATAGTCGACCTTCTGAAAGACCGGGGCCTGCTTGAACAGAGGCTCCCACTGGGCGCGCCAGATCTTGCAGGCCTCGGATGTCTCGTCGCCCGCAAAGACCAGGATGGGCTTGGCGGTGCCCTGGGCGGCCGCGACTCGCGCCAACATCGGCGCGGCAGCCAGCGACAGGCCAGCCGCGACCACGCTACGTCTCTTGAACATCAACCTGCGTCTCCCCTCGAGGACGGTCCCACGAGGGCAATATGCTGCATCGGCGTCCAGCCGGAAACTACGCCTTGGTGGCGGTCACGTCCTGGATCATCGGCCACATCTTGTCCTTCCAGCCGCCGTTGCCGGTGACGGTGAGGAGGATCTTGCCGTCCTGGAACAGGATGAAGCGCGGGGTGGCGTTGGGCCTCTGTCGACCCTCTTCGCTCGCGAGAAACGCCGTCCGGATGGGGCGTGCCGGCGCAGGCCAGCTTTCTTCCACCATCACGAGGTCGGCATTGGCCGGATGGACGACCTGATAGTCCATCTTCTTGAAAGCGGCCGACTTGAGGAAATCAGGCTCTGACTGGGCACGCCAGATCTTGCAGCCGCCTCAAAGTTCGTGGCCGACGAACACCAGCGTCGGGCGCCCAGACTGGGCCTTCGCGACGCGGGTCAGTGACGATGCGGCAGCCGTCGCCAGGCCACCCACCATCAGAGACCGTCTGTTGAACATGAACGTTGCTCCCGTGGAACCATTCCACGGGGCGACTATGAGAGGCCGGGCCGCGGGGGAGAAGTGGCGCCGGTCCGGCCTCACCGCCTTGTGACAGGAGCGGAGGCCGCGTTCAGGCGGCCTGACGCTTCCGGGTCTCCTCGACGATGCGCTCGGCCGTGCGGCCGGCCAGTTCCTGCAGATGGTCGAACTCCGCCCGGAAGGTGCCGATGCCCTGGGTAACCGACCGGATCTCCACGATCATGTCGGCGATCTCCGCTTCCGGCATCAGGGCCGAGACCTCGTCCCATCCCGCCCAACCCGGTCGCGCGTCATAGCCCAGGAGTTGGCCGCGGCGGCCGGAGATCAGTCGCTGCAGCCGCGGGGTCGACTCGGCTGGCCCCGCCACCGTGACCCGGAGGATCGGTTCGAGCAGGACCGGCCTGCACTTTGGCATGGCCTCACTCAAGGCGATGCGCGCCGCCATCTTGAAAGACATCTCGGAGCTGTCGACAGCATGATACTGGCCGTCGAACAGCGTCGCTTCGAGGTCGACGACGGGCTGTCCCAGCGGTCCTTCCTTCAGATACTCGCGCAGTCCGTCCTCGACCGCCGGGATGAAATTGCGCGGTACCACCCCGCCGACGATCCGGTCGACGAAGCGGAAGCCCGAACCCCGCGGCAGCGGCTTGATCTCGATCTTGATGTCGGCGAACTGGCCGTGCCCGCCGGTCTGGCGCTTGTAGCGGGCGTGTTGCTGCGTGCCCGCCTGGATGGTCTCGCGATAGGCGACGCGCGGCGTCGCCGTCTCGACGGCGACGTTGTAGCGGCCGGCGAGCTTGTCGACGGCGACCTTGAGATGCATCTCACCCTGGCCGCGCAGCAGCAACTCGTGCGTCTCGCCGCGCTGCTCGAAGGAGAGCGACGGATCTTCCTCGACGATCTTCTGGAGAGCGCCCGAGAGTTTGACCTCGTCGTTGCGGTTGCGGGCCGAGAGGGCCAGGCCGAACACGGGCGCGTCGGCCACCGGGAAGTCGGTCGATGCGGCAAGCCCTGCGGGACCGAGCAGCTGGCCCGACGACAGGGCATCAACCTTGGCCAGGGCCACGATCTCGCCGGCGCGCGCGCCGCCGATCTTGTCGAGTCTCTGGCCGAACGGCCGCAGGATCGACCCGATCCGCTGTCCGCCGACCGACTGGCCTTCGGCCAGGGTGCCGGACCAGAGGCGACAGAGCGATAGCTTGCCCGTGTGGCTCTGGTGCAGAACCTTGAAGCACTCGGCCTGCGGGGCGCCGTCCGTGGGCAGGGCGCGGCGCCGCGCCGTCTCCTCGACGAAAGGTGTATCGTGGCGCAGCGCCTTCAGCAGGCGTCGCACGCCGTTCTCCCGGTCGCCGGCGCCGAGCAGGACCGGCACGATCTTGTCGGTGCAGAATTCGTCGTGCAAATCGCGGTAGATCAGGGACTTCTCCGGCGCGACGTCCTCGATCAGCTGTTCGAGCAGCGTGTCGTCGAACTCCGAGAGCGTTTCGAGCAGGTCGCGCCGCGCCTCGGCCTCGCGGGGCAGCACCTCGGCCGGCATCTCGATCAGGTCGGAGGCGCCGCTGCTGCGGTAGCGGTAGGCCCGCTCGCTCACGAGGTCGACATAGCCCACCGTCTCCTCGCTGCCGTCGGCGGCGGCGCGACGGATCGGCACCTGCCGCAGCACGAGCCTGCGGCGCGACACCGACTGCAGGGCCGACAGCAGGTCGCGGACGCGGACCTCGGCCGAGTCGATCTTGTTGACGAAGATGACGTGCGGAATGTGCCGGTCTTCGATGAACTTCAGCAGGGGCGTCAGCGCCATCACGCGCTCGACGGAGGGCTCGCAGACCAGGACGGCGGCGTCGCACACCGCCAGCCCCGCAAAGGCATCGTGCTGGAATTCGATCGAGCCCGGCACGTCGAGGAACGTCCACTGGTCGCCGAGATAGTCCACCGAGGCGACGTTGATCTCGGTGCCCATGTTGCGCTTGCGCGCTTCGACGGCACCGTCGCCGATCGATGTCCCCGCGCGGGTCGAGCCGCGACGGCCGATGGCGCCGGTCGCGTACAGGATGCTTTCGAGCAGGCTGGTCTTGCCCGACAGATACGGCCCGCACAGCGCGACCACGCGATGCGCGCCGCTGCCTGGTCTGCCGCCGGTGATCGTCTCCGTCTTGAATTCGGCCATGACAACGTCCTCCTTCTTCGCAGAAAGCGCAGAAGCTCCGGACGGACGTCGCGGAATAGACGTTACGCTTCCGAACGATCAGCCGGAGCGAAGCCCACTTGTCATGAAAATCGTTTCACCCCCGCCCGGACGAGTCAAACACCGGACGGGGATGAAATAGGTCAGCAGTCCTTACGACAGCGCGGCGCACGCCCGCTGGATGCGGCGGCCGGCTTCCTCGAGCAACTCCGTCGCGGTGGCGTAGGAGATGCGGAAGGCCGGACCCTGG
>CAZPOS010000248.1:0-939 GCA_964588065.1 uncultured Reyranella sp. | reverse complement strand
CCACCGAGAGCCCCTCGGCCTCGAGCAGGTAGTTCACGAAATCCGTGTCGTCCTTGATCACCTTGCCGTCCGGCGTCTTCTTGCCGATCAGCCCGGCGCAGGAAGGATAAACGTAGAAGGCGCCCTCGGGACGCGGGCACTTGATGCCGTTGCTCTGGTTCAGCATCGACACGATCAAGTCGCGGCGCTGCTTGAAGATCGCGACGTTCTTCGGGATGAAGTCGGTCGGACCGTTGAGCGCGGCCACGGCCGCAGCCTGGCTGATCGAACTTGCGTTCGAGGTGCTCTGCGACTGCACCGTGATCATGGCGTTGATCAGCTCCTGCGGTCCGGCCGCGTAGCCGATGCGCCAGCCCGTCATGCTGTAGGCCTTCGACACGCCGTTCATCGTCAGGGTGCGGTCATAGAGGCGCGGCTCGACCTCGGCCGGCGTCGCGAACACGAAGTCGTCGTAGACGAGCTTCTCGTACATGTCGTCGGTCAGGATGTAGACGTGCGGATGCTTCAGCAGGACGTCGCACAGGGCGCGGAGGTCGGCCTTGGTGTAGGCGGCGCCGGTCGGATTGCTGGGCGAGTTCAGGATGATCCACTTGGTCTTGGGCGTGATGGCGGCGTCCAGCACCTCGGGGCGCAGCTTGAAGCCGTCGGCTTCCTGACCGACCACGGTGACGGGCTCGCCGCCCGCCAGCAGCACCATGTCGGGATAGGAGACCCAGTAGGGCGCCGGCACGATCACCTCGTCGCCGGGGTTCAGCGTGGCGACCAGGGCGTTGTAGATCACCGGCTTGCCGCCCGAGGCGACGTGAATCTGATTGGTTTCGTAGGTCAGGCCGTTTTCGCGGGCGAACTTGGCGACGATGGCGGCCTTCAGCTCAGGCATGCCGTCGGCTTCGGTGTATTTCGTTTCACCGCGATTGATGGCTTCGATGGCGGCGGCCT
>CAZPOS010000247.1:0-8049 GCA_964588065.1 uncultured Reyranella sp. | reverse complement strand
GAGCCGGCGAAGCCGCAATGAAGCTCGCCACGATCACGCACGCCGGCACCGTTAAGGCCGCACTCGTCAGCCCTGACGGCAAGACCTTCTGGCCGCTCGAGACGATGCTGGGACGCGCCGTCCCCACCCTCGCCGCCATCGTCGGCGATTTCGCGGCGATCCGGTCGAAGATCGTGCCGACCGGTGCGGGACTTCCGCTCTCGGCGGTGAAGATCGAGGCGCCGATCCCGCGGCCCGCGCGCAACGTGATGTGCGTCGGCAAGAACTATCACGAGCACGCGAAGGAGTTCACGCGCTCGGGCTTCGACAGCAGCGCCAGCTCGGCGGCGGACGCCATTCCGACGGCGCCGATCGTCTTCACCAAGGCGCCCGAATGCGTGGTCGCCGACGGCGCCGACATCCGCTATCCCGAGGGCGTCAGCGACTCGCTCGACTACGAGGCCGAGCTCGGCCTGGTCATCGGCAGGGGCGGCCGCGGCATCGCCAAGGCCGACGCCTACAGCCATGTCTTCGGCTACACGATCATCAACGACGTGACGGCGCGCGACCTGCAGGGAAAGCACAAGCAGTGGTTCCTCGGCAAATCGCTCGACACGTTCTGCCCGATGGGCCCGTGGCTGGTGACCGCCGACGCAGTCGATCCGGAGACTCTCGGCGTCCGGTGCTGGGTGAACGACGAGTTGCGCCAGGACGCCAACACGCGCGACCTGATCTTCGACATCCCGACCCTGATCGAAACGATCTCCGCCGGCATCACGCTGCAGCCGGGCGACGTCATCGCCACCGGCACGCCGGTCGGCGTCGGCATCGGCTTCACGCCACCGAAGTTCCTGCAGCGTGGCGACCGCGTGACCATCGAGATCGACGGGCTGGGCCGGCTCTCGAACGAGGTGGCCTGAATTCAACGAAGCGCGCCACTCCAGCGGCGCGCTTCCTTGAAATCTCTACGTCGGCTGCGTCGACGCGTGCGACGGCTCGGCGGCGGGCTTGGCCGCCTCGACGACCTTGTCGCGGTCGCGGGCCAGCACGCGCTGAACCACGACGAAGAAGACCGGTACCATCAGCAGGGCGAGGATCACGACGGCGATCATGCCGCCCATGACACCCGTGCCGAGCGCCTGCTGGCTCTTGGCGCCCGCGCCGACGGCGATGGCCATCGGCAGCACGCCACAGACGAAAGCGAAGCCGGTCATCAGGATCGGCCGGAAGCGCAGCTTGCACGCCTCCAGCGTCGCCTCGACCAGCGGTTTGCCCTGCGCCCGCAGTTCCTTCGCGAACTCGATGATCAGGATCGCGTCCTTGGCGGCGAGACCGATGATCGTCACCAGGCCGACCGTGAAGTAGACGTCGTTGGGCAGCCCGCGCAGGTAAGCCGCGATCACCGCGCCGCATATGCCGAGCGGTACGGTAAGAAGCACGGCCAGCGGAATCGTCCAGCTCTCGTAGAGCGCGGCGAGGCAGAGGAAGACCAGCAGCGCCGACAGGGCGAGCAGGAGCGGCGCCATCGATCCCGCGAGCTTCTCCTGCAGCGACTGGCCCGTCCATTCGTAGCCGAAGCCCCGCGGCAGCCGGTCCGCGAGCTTCTCCATCTCGGCGATGGCATCACCGCTGGTATAGCCCGGACGCGCCTCGCCGCTGATGCGGACCGAGGGATAGTAGTTGAAGCCCACGATCTGCGTCGGCCCCTTCGACCATTCGACGGTGGCGAAGGTCGAGAAGGGCACCAGCGCGCCCTGGGCGTTCTTGACGTTGTAGGCCAGGATATCGTCCGCGGTCATGCGCCCGGCGGAATCGCTCTGCACGATCACGCGCTGCATGCGTCCGCGATTGGGGAAGTCGTTGACGTAGGCCGAGCCCAGGTTGGTCGAGATGGTGTTGTTGATGTCCTCGAAGGTCACGCCGAAGGCGCTCGCCTTCTCGCGGTCGATGACCAGGTTGACGACCGGCGCCTCCGGCAGTCCCTCGACATAGACGTTGCGCAGCACCGGGCTGGCATTGGCCGCGGTGATGAGCTGGTGCGTGGCCGCCATCAGCGCGGCATAGCCCTTCTGGCCACGGTCCTGCAGGCGGAAGCTGAAGCCCGCCGAGTTGCCGAGATTGTCGACCGGCGGCGGCTGCAGCGCCGAGATCTCCGCGTCGCGGACCGAGGCCATCTTGCGGTTGATGTCCTCCACGATCGCCGCGGCCGAATCGTTGGGCCCGCGCTCGGACCAGTCCTTCAGGGTGATGAAGGCCTGCGCCGTGTTCATGCCCTGGCCGAGGAAGCTGTAGCCGGTCAGGAAGGTCACGTTCTCGACGCCTTCCCGACCCGCCAGGTATCGCTCGACCGCCTCGACCGCCGCCTTGGTGCGGTTGTAGGAGGAATCGGCCGGAGTCTGCACGTCGGTGGTGATGAAGCCCTGATCGTCGATCGGCAGGAAGCCCCCGGGCAGCCGCACGAACGCCCAGGACAGGCAGATCAGCAGCGCCGCGTAGATCGCCATCATCCGTCCCGTCCGCTTGAGCGACCAGCCGACCGTGCCGACATAGCGATCGCGGACACCATCGAAGCGGCGGTTGAACCAGCCGAAGAAGCCGCGCTTGGCATGGCCATGGCCGGCGGGGATCGGCTTCAGCATCGTCGCGCACAGCGCCGGCGTCAGCGAGAGCGCCAGCAGCGCCGAGAATCCGATCGCCGCCACCATGGTGACCGAGAACTGGCGATAGATGATGCCGACGGAGCCCGGGAAGAAGGCCATCGGCAGGAACACCGCAACCAGCACCAGCGTGATGCCGATGATGGCGCTGGTGATCTGCTTCATCGCCTTGCGCGTGGCGTCCTTGGGCGACAGCCCCTCCTCCGCCATGATGCGCTCGACATTCTCGACGACGACGATCGCATCGTCGACCAGGATGCCGATCGCCAGCACCATGCTGAACAGGGTGAGCATGTTGATGGAGTAGCCGACGGCCAGCAGCGTCGCGCAGGTGCCGAGCAGCGCCACCGGCACCACGATGGTCGGGATGATCGTGTAGCGGATGTTCTGCAGGAACAGGAACATCACCACGAAGACCAGCACGACGGCCTCGGCCAGGGTCATCAGCACCTTCTGGATCGAGGCCTCGACGACCGGCGTGATGTTGTAGGGGATCGAATAGGTGATGTTCGCGGGGAAGAAGCGCGACAGCTCCTTCATCGTCGCCTCGACCGCGCTGGCCGTCGCCAGTGCATTGCCGGTCGGCGCCAGCAGCACCGAGAGGCCGGCGGTCGGCTTGCCGTTCAGGCGGGTGTTGAACTGGTAGCCCATGCCGCCCACTTCGATGCGCGCCACGTCACGCAGTCGCACGGTCGAGCCGTCGGGGTTGGCGCGCAGCACGATCGCGCCGAATTCGTCGGGCGAGGAGAGCTGGCCCTTGACCAGGACGAGGGCGGAGATCTTCTGATGCGCGGGGCTCGGCTCGGTGCCGAGGCTGCCAGAGGCGACCTGCGCGTTCTGCGCGTTGATGGCGCGCGTGACGTCGTCCGAGGTCAGGTTGTAGCCGACGAGCTTTGCCGGATCGATCCAGATGCGCAGCGACCGCTCGGTCGAATAGAGGGTCGCGCGGCCGACGCCGGGAATGCGGCGGATCTCGCCCAGCACGTTGCGCACCATGAAGTCGCCCAGGCCGACTTCGTCGAGGCTGCCGTCGGTCGAGTTCAGCGTGATGATCTGCAGCACCGCGCTCGACGCTTCCTCGATCAGGATACCCTGCTGGATCACCGCCCGGGGCAGGCGCGCCTCGACGCGCTTGATGCGGTTCTGCACTTCGACCGAGGCCATGCCCGGGTCCGTGCCGGGCTGGAAGTTCGCGATGATCTCGACCTGGCCCAGCGAATCGCTGGCCGATTCGAAGTTCAGGATGCCCGACGCGCCGTTCAGCTCCTCCTCGATCAGTCGCGTGACGCTGTTGTAGAGGTTCTCGGGCGACGCGCCGGGATAGCTCGTGCTGATCGAGATCGAGGGCGGCGCGATGATCGGATACTGCGCGATCGCCAGCAGCGGGATCGAGATCGATCCGATCAGGCAGACGAAGAGCGCGATGACCCAGGCAAAGATCGGGCGATCGATGAAGAAGCTCGGCATAAGAGGGCGCTCACCGCGTCGCGCTGACGGGCGTTGCCGGCCCCGCTGGCGGAACCTCGGCGGTCACGGTGCGCGGCGTGACGGTGTCGCCGGCGGCGAATTTCTGGAAACCGTCGACCACGACGCGGTCGCCCGCCTTCAACCCATCGAGCACCAGCCACTGGCCGCCCTGCACCGGGCCGAGTCGCACCGGCTGCACGGCGACGCGGTTGTCATCCTTGACGACGAACACCTCAGCTCCGCCGCCGCCGTTGCGCTGGATCGCCTGCTCGGGGACGCTGATCGCGTCGCTGTCGACACCCTGCTCCAGCAGTACGCGCACGTACATGCCCGACAGAAGCTCGCGATCGGGGTTGAGGAACGTGCCGCGCAGCGTCACCTTGCCGGTCGAGGCATCGACCCGGGCTTCGGAGAACAGCAGCTTGCCCGTGTAGGGATAGACGGTGCCGTCATCCAGCAGCAGGCGGACCTTGGTCGCGTCCGGCTCTATCCGCTCCAGTTCGCCGGAGGCAAGCGCGCGGCGCAGCTTGTTGAGCTCGGAGGCCGATTGCGTGAAATCCGCATAGATCGGATCGAGCTGTTGGATCGTGGCGAGGTTGGTCGCGTCGTTCTGGACGACCAGCGCGCCTTCGCTTACCCGCGCGGCGCCGATGCGCCCGCTGATCGGCGCGCGAACCGTCGCATAGTCGAGGTTGAGGCGGGCGCGGGCCACGTCGGCTTCCCGCGCGGCGACCTCGGCCCGAGCCTGTTCGACCGTCGCGACGGCGATCTCGTTCTGAGCGGTGGAGATGGCCTGCGTCCTGGCCAGGGCCGCCGAACGGGTCGCCTGCGGGATCGCGAGATCGAGCGCCGCCTTCGCCTTCTCGAGCGCCGCCTGGGCGGCCTGCAGCTCGACCTCGAAGGGCTTGGGATCGATCTGGTAGAGCGCGTCACCCTCCTTCACATCGCTGCCCTGGTTGAACAGCCGCGCGATTACGATGCCCGAGACCCGCGGGCGCACGTCAGCGACGCGCGTCGGCGCGATTCGGCCCGGCAACTCCCGCACGATCGTGCGCGCCTGCGGCGTCACCATGACCACGCCGACCTCCGGTGGGGGCGCCTCCGGCTCTGCCGTTGCCGAGGATTCCTTGCAACCTGCGAGAGCCGGCGCGAGCAGCGCCAGGACGAGGGCCAGTTTCCAGGGGTTCGCAGCAGGCATCTACACTCTCTCCACACGCAGAAGCGCCCAGGGCGCAGAATTCCACCACCGCACCGTGTGTTTCCGGTGCGGGTGCTTTTCTCGAACGTTTCGGATCCCTGCGCGACTTCGGCGCTGATTACTTGGTCTCTAGGGCTGCCGTTCGGTCGATTCGCAGGCTGTGAAGTTTGGTCAGGAGTATGGCATTACAAGGACGGCGCCCTCAGCGGGCGTGATCACGTTCATGCGAGGTGAAGCGCCCTCCTCGCTTCGTCAGCCGCCCAGCAGGCCCATGTCGAGCTTCAGCAGGGCGAGCAGGCCGAGCAGCGCGAAGGCCGCCGCCGCGAGCGAACGCACCAGTGTGAGCGGCACCTTGCGGGACAGCACGTCGCCGAACAGCACCGCGGGCACGTTGGCGATCATCATGCCGCAGGTCGTGCCGGCGGTGACCGCGAACAGATCGTTGAAGCGCGCCGACAGCGCCACGGTCGCGATCTGGGTCTTGTCGCCGATTTCCACGAGAAAGAAGGCGATCGCCGTGGCAATGAATGCGCCGGCGGCGCCCGCGACCTTCGGCCCTTCGTCAGCCTTGTCCGGGATCAGGCACCAGACGGCCATGGCGAGGAACAGGATACCGAGGATCCAGCGCATCGCGTCGGGTCCCAGCCAGGCGGCGACGGCAGCGCCGGCCCAGGCGGCGAGCGCGTGGTTCGCCAGGGTCGCGACCAGGATGCCCAGGATGATGGGCACGGGCCGGCGATAGCGGGTGGCGAGAATCATGGCCAGGAGTTGCGTCTTGTCCCCGATCTCGGCGACGGCAACGAGTCCTGTTGAAACGAGGAAAGCTTCCAAGACGAATCACATGGCGGGACCGGGCACGAACCTATGGCTCCCGGTGCCGCCCGATCCCGCGGGTAAAGGCACTGGAAAGCCAAAGGTCTCGCCAAGCGCGGTCCATTGGACCGTCGGTCGCCGGATGGGCCATGGTTCCCGAAGGACCCAAGTCTGTTGACACATCCGCCTCTGGGGTTGAGGCCGGCTACTCCCCGATGACGGGATGCTGATAGTCCCCCGCCCCGTTCATCGCAAGCCCCGAAAAGTCGCTCAGGGGTGCGGGCCCCAAGGCGCCGCGTTCAGCAGCTTGACCTCCTGGCTCATCACCAGGGGACGAAACTTGACCGCGAAACCGTCCATGAAGGCAGGGTCGGCAAAGACGGCCGCCCAGTGCCGCCGCCGATGGGCATCGTCCTCGAACTTCCAGAGATGGACCAGCTGGTTGATGGTGCCGGTGTCGCCCTGGAAGTAGCCGACGAGGTTCTTCGCGTGGCCGCCCTTGTCGAGCGCCGGAAAGCCGAACTCCTGATAGAGCTTCACCGCTTCGCCCATCTTGCCGACATAGAGCGTGTAGGTCCTGAGCTCGTAGAGCGCCATTTCGATCTCCCTTCGTCTTGCGGCTTCAGCCGATGGCCCGTGTCGCCAGCCTGGTGTCGACGACGTCGTCGAAGGCGATGTCGCGCGACAGGATTCCCGACGAGCGCATGGCGGCGTGCAGCCGGTCGTAGCCTTCGCGCCGGATGACCGGATCGCGGCCCCACAGGTCGAGCGCGCGATAGCGGTCGATGCAGGCGGCGAACAGGTCACGCGGAACGTCGGGAAAGAACGGCTGCACGACGTCGACGATTTCGAGCGACGGAGTGACGGCGAACCATTTCAGGGTGGCGTCCATGCCACGGATCATTCGGGCGAGTTCGTCGGCGCGGCTCTCGAGCGTGCCGCGCCGCGTCACCAGGGTCGTATAGGCGGTGAGGCCGCGGCCTGCGGCGGCATTCCAGATATGGCCGGCGCCGGTGGAGACGAGGTTCTCGGCATAAGGCTGGAAGACCTGCACCGCATCGACCCGGCCTTCGCGCAAGGCCGCCTCGTTCTCACCCATGCTCTTGTTGTCGATCCGGTCGACCTTCGCCGGATCGACTCCTTCGCGCCGCAGATCGTCCTGCAGGCAGACCCACGGTGTCGGCACCTCGGAGACCGTCGCGAGCTTAACCGACAACAGATCGGCAAACCTGAAATCCGGACGCGGCGTCGCGCCCACGATGAAAAACGGATCGCGCGCCACCACGTCGCAGAAGCAGACGAGGTCCGAGGCCGGGTCCTTGTCGCGCGCGATCAGGACCCTGAGCGGCCCGCCCCACATCACGTCGACCTCGCCGACGCGCAGCGCCCGCGCCGCTTCCAGCGGATCCGACGAGGGCCGCAGCTCGACCTCGACCCCGGCCCGCGTGAAGGCACCGCTGGCATGGGCGGCATAGAAGGGCGCGTAGAACAGCGCGCGGAAATTCTCGGACAGGACGACGGTCATGCACCGATCGTAACACAGCCATCTCCCGCCGCACGGCCCCGCGTGCTAGGCGTTCGTCATGGCGAAATCCAAGGCTCCCGCGACGACCCCGGCGGACGGCGAGAACAAGCCGATCCGTCACCTCTACCTGATCGACGGCTCGGGCTACCTGTTCCGCGCCTATCACGCCCTGCCGCCGATGAACCGGCCGGACGGGACACCGATCAACGCCGTGTTCGGCTTCTGCCGCATGCTGGTGGCCGACCTCCTGGACAATCCCGAGATCGACCACATCGCGATGATCCTCGACGCCGGCAGCGTCACCTTCCGCAACAAGATCTACGACAAATACAAGGCCAACCGGCCCGAGCCGCCGGAAGACCTGATCCCGCAGTTCCCGCTGATCCGCGAGGCCGCCCGCGCCTTCAACG
>CAZPOS010000246.1:0-8055 GCA_964588065.1 uncultured Reyranella sp. | reverse complement strand
CGAGCCTGTTGGCGACCGGCAGCACTTCGTTCAGCGTGAACTCGCGCGCCTGCTCCTGGATCATGCGGCGCTCTTCGGTGAGGAAAGGCATTAGTTTGAATTCCTGAGACGGACGAGGTTGGTGCGCTTGAACTCGATCACGAGTTCCTCGCGCTGGTTGAAGCCCTTGCTGTGCCAAGTGACGATGCCGAACCCCTTGTGGGAGTCCGAGACGCGGCGGTCGAGCACGACCGATTCCGCGCGCAGCGAATCGCTGGGATAGACGGGCTGGTGATAGGTGAGTTCGTTGACGCCGAGGAACGGCCCGCCGCCCTCGCTGAGGTCCTCGACC
Source organism: uncultured Reyranella sp. (assembly GCA_964588065.1). Taxonomy (GTDB): domain Bacteria; phylum Pseudomonadota; class Alphaproteobacteria; order Reyranellales; family Reyranellaceae; genus Reyranella. The sequence goes on along the minus strand of CAZPOS010000246.1, from coordinate 7,724 downwards.
GTCAGGCCGAAAACCGTCGTGAAGACGAGCAGGGGATTGGCCACGATGCTGGGATGGCCGTGCGCCTGGGCGTAGGCCGCGTTGTAGTAGTGCGGATTGAAGTGGAGCGTCAGCGTCGTGAAGAGCGTGCTCTCCGACTCGGTGATCGTGCGACCCCAATGGTGCCGGAACACGCGGCCGACCTCGAAATCCTCATAGCGGTTACCCTTGGGCACCAGCCGGGCGCGGGCCCTGAAATCCTCTGTCATTCCGTCTCCTGTTTACGCCTCTCGCCCGAACGGGAGAGAGCAATATGACTATTTCTTCGCCGACGCACGCACCAGTTCGCCGACATCGTCGAGGCTGTCGATGCGCTCGATGGCATCGTGCAGACGGCGGGTGCCGGCGGCGCCGAGAAGCGGTGTCACGAGGCTGTCGAACTTGGTCTCGATCGCCTGGCGCTGCTTCTCGAGGTCGGCCCAGGGGATGCCGGAATCGTGCGTCACTTCGATCGTCGTGCCGTCGTCGAGCTGGATCGCCATTTCGGCCAGCGAGTGCGCCCAGTGAGGCTGGAACTCGATCGCCATCTTGTCGCGCAGCGCCTGGATGCGCGGCTCCCGGGTCACGGCCTCGTTGTAGGAATCGAGATTGGCGGTATCGACTCCGGTCAGCGCCATGGCCACGGTCTGGCGCAGCGAGAACTTGGCTTCGAGGCCGGTCGTCGGGTTGGGGATGTTGCAGACCTTGTCGGCGCCCGAATCGATCCGCAGCAGGATCTTCTGCACCCGCTCGGGCGGGAAGTTGTTCTTCAGCCGGATCTCCTTGGCGCATTCGATGGGCGCGTGCGTCAGGTAGCAGGCCGCATGGTACTTGAAGAGGTTGTTGCGCAGGTGCCAGCCGGACGGCGGCTCGCCCAGCGCCGCCTCGGCATTGAGGTGGTCGCTCTGCGACGAGGCGAAGCCCTGGTCGCATTCGAGAGAGTCGCCGCGGGCCGTGAAGCCCTTGGCGGCGAGCCGGGCGGCGCGCAGGCCATGCTCGGACGCGGTGCCGGCATGCAGCGGCTTGCACATGGTGCCGAAGTTCGACTTGAGGCCGGCGGCCTGGGTCGCGGCGATGCCGAAGGCCACGGCGAGCTGGCGGTCGTCGAGGCCCAGCATGCGGCCCGCAGCGGCGGCGGCCGAGAAGGAACCGACCGTGCCGGTGACGTGGAAGCCCTTCTGGTAGTGGCTGGGCGCCACGAGGCGGCCGACACGACCGGAGGTCTCGTAGCCCGCGACGAAGCTTTCGATGAACAGGCGCCCGGACGCTCCCATCTGCTCGCCGAGCGCCAGCAGGGCGGGAACGACGGTGACGGTGGGGTGGCCGCCCATCGAGAAGTTCACATCGTCATAGTCGAGGGCATGACTGGCGGCGCCGTTGATCAGGGCGGCGGTCGAGGGCAGCACGGTCTCGGAGCGCCCGACGAGCGTCGCGGGTCCCTTGGCACCGTCCTCCAGCGCCTCGCTGACGAGGATGTTGGTCAGGTCCTCCTGCGCGCCCGCGATGGTGACGGCGAACCAGTCGAGCAGGCACTGCCGGGTGCGCTCGACCAGATCCTCCGGCAGGTCCTGCCAGGCCAGGGCGGCGGCGCGCTTGGCGATTTCGGCCGTGACCGGAACGACGGCTGCCATGTTTCTTCCTCCTGAAATTATGACGCAAGTGTCGGCCAGCGCACGCCGCCTTGTCCACCGTCGGGGCTTTCGCGCATCGATACGGCCCAGACACAACAAAGCCGCCCGGAGGCGGCTTTGTGCCGACTATCGGTGACCCCGTTACCGGCAGCACCAAGCCATTGCAGGAACGATCCTGGTGGCGGCAACTGCTGAGATCGCCGGCGTCGTGATGGTGTAGTTCACAGGATCACCTCCTTTCGATGTTGATGGGACGAGGAGCCTCGCACGGCGGGAGCGCGCTGCCTAGCGCTTCTTCGCCACGATGTGGAAGATGTGCCAGTGCTTGGCGTTGCCGCGCGGCGTGACGCCGTCGGATTCCTCCTCCTCGAACATCTCGAGGTCGAGGCCCTTCAATAGCCCAAGCGCCTCCTCGCGCGACAGGAACGTCATGCCAGGTCGCCCGACCCAGCTGTCGCGCGGTCCGTACCATTGACCAGAGAAGCGACCGCCCGGGGGAAGCGCTTCGCGGATGCGATCCCAGGTCCGGCGGAAGGCTTCGGGATCGCACAGGGGCATGGCGAAGCTCGAGTTCACGAGATGGACGCCAAGCGGGATCGGCACCTCCTCGAGGCGCGCGTTGACCGGCGTGACGTCACTGCCTTCGGGCAGGGGACGCGCCTGCAACTGCCGCAGCGCTTCGGGCTCGGCATCGACGGCGACGACGCGCCAGCCGCGCCGCAGCTCCTCGATCACGTCGCGGCCGTCGCCGCACCCGAGATCGATGACGAGGGCGTCAGAAGGTGGATCAGCGAACGCATCGAGCGCGGCGAGCAACGTCTTGCGCGGCGGACGATCGCGAAGCTGCTGATAGTAGGCGGCCCATCCGGCCGATCGGTCGCTTTCCGTCATGCGCGTTCTCTCGGTCTCCCGCGCTTGTGGTGGCGGGCGTCGTGTGATCGTATCGCACCTCACAAATAAATGAATCAACGTTCCGGGAGGAATTCATGAAGAGGTTGGCAAGCCTTGCCCTGGCCTTGGCTTTTGCGTTCGTGCCGCTGGCGGCGCGGGCCGATATGAACGCCCTGACCGAAGCCGCCAAGAAGGAAGGCGAGCTCACCTGGTACGTCGCGCACTACACGTCCGAAGGGGCGGAGGATCTGGGCCGCGGCTTCACCGAGATGTACGGCATCAAGGTCAATGTCGTGCGCACGACGGCGCAGGTCGCCTATCAGCGCCTGCTTCAGGACATCAAGAACAACCAGACCATCTGCGATGTCTTCTCGTCGACCGATCTCGGCCACTATGCGCGGCTGAAGGCGGAGGGCCGCTTCGACAAGTACGTGCCGGAGAACATGTCGAAGATCTCGCCGGTGTTCCAGAATTTCGACCCCGACGGCTTCTATCAGACCACGGCCGCCGGCATGGTCGTGATCACCTACAACACCACCAAGGTGAAGCCCGAGGACGCGCCCAAGAAGTGGGAGGACCTGCTCGACATCAAGTGGAAGGGCAAGGTCTCGACCGGCCATCCGGGCTTCTCCGGCTATGTCGGCACCTGGGTGCTGTCGATGAAGAAGCTCTACGGCTGGCAGTATTTCGACAAGCTCGAGAAGAACAAGCCGCAGATCGGCCGCTCGATCAACGACACGGTGACCGCACTCAACGCCGGCGAGCGCCAGGTGGCAGCGGGCTCCGACGGTTCGACCCTGTTCAGCGCCTCGCGCGGCAATCCGCTGGCAGTGGTCTATCCCTCCGACGGGGCGGTCCTCATCATCTCGCCGTCGGCGATCATGAAGGGTACCAAGCATCCGAACGCCGCCAAGCTCTTCATGGAGTATCTCTACACGATCGAGGCGGCGAAGATCAGCGCCAAGCACTTCCTGATCCCGCTGCGCCCCGAGGTGCCGTCGCCTCCGGGCGCCAAGCCGATCAGCGAGGTCAAGGTGATCCGTCCGACCGTTGCGGAAGTCGACAAGGGCATCCCGGAAGTGATCGAGCAGTGGCGCGACACGTTCGGCAACTGACCGCCGTCTGAACATGTCGGTCACCGCTCCGGCGATCGATGCCATGCCGGTGCGCCCGGTGCGCACCAGCCGCTTCGATTCGTCCTGGCTCCTGTGGATCGCGATCATCGCGGTCCTGCTGTTTCTGGTGGTGAGCCCGTTCGTCTACCTGGTCATCACCAGCTTCCAGGCGGAACGTACGGGCGAGTTCACCTTCGCCAACTACGCGACGGCCTATGGGCGGGCGCGCTACATCGATGCCCTGTTCAATTCGCTGAAGCTCGGCGCCGTGTCCGCGCTGCTGGCCGGTGTCTTCGCCGTGCCGCTGGCCTGGGCGGTGGCCCGCACCAACATGCCGGGCCGCGGCCTCACGCGCATGCTGGTGCTCGCGACCTTCATCACGCCGCCCTATACCGGCGCCGTCGCCTGGATCCTGCTGGCCGGTCCCAATGCGGGCTGGCTCAACCGCTTCTACATGATGGCGACGGGCGCGGAGGCGGGCCCGTTCAACATCTACAGCTTCACCGGCCTCGCCGTCGTCATCGCCCTCTATTCGTTTCCCTACATCTTCATCTTCACCACCGCGGCGCTGGAGCTGGTCTCCTCGGAGATGGAGGATGCCGCCAACATCCTGGGGGCGGGACCGTGGCGCACGATGCGCAAGGTCACCCTGCCGCTCGCGCTGCCGGCCATCCTGGGCGGCATGATCATCTGCTTCCTGGAGGCCATCGCGCTGTTCGGCTCGCCCGCCATGATCGCCATTCCGGCGCGCTTCAACGTGGTGACGACGCAGCTCTTCCAGTTCTTCGGCAACCCCGTGCGGGTCGAGGTGGCGGCGGCCTATGCCATGCCGCTGCTCGGCGTCACGATCCTGCTGGTGCTGGTCCAGCGGCTGATCGTGCGGCGCAAGGGCTTCGTGGCGCTGACCGGCAAGGGCGGCGAGCGACGCCCGATCCTACTCGGCCGCTGGCGCTGGGTGGTGTTCGGCTATGCCATGTTCGTCGCCGCGCTCGCGGTGTTCCTGCCCTACATCTTCCTGATCCAGTCGGCCTTCGCCAAGGCCTGGGGCCGTGGCTTCGCCCTCGACAACGTCACCTGGGCGAACTTCCGCTTCATCCTGTTCGAGCACGCGACGGCGGCCCAGTCGGTGATCAACAGCTTCGTCTATGGCGCGATCAGCGCCACGGTCGCGGTGTTCCTGACCCTGGGCGTGGCCTACATCGTCGCGCGGCGGCTGATCCCGTTCGGCGGGGTGCTGGGCTTCCTCTGCGTCGCCCCGTTCGTGATCCCCGGCGTCGTGCTGGCGATTGGCTTCTATGCGGCCTATGCGCCGCCGCCGCTGGCGCTCTATGGCACGGCGCTGATCATGATCCTGGCCTTCACCACGCGCTTCCTCCCCGTGGGCTACGTCAACGCCAGTGCCGCCATCAACAGCCTCAACCCCGAGATGGAGGAGGCGGTGCGGGTGCTGGGCGGCAGCCGGCTGACGGCCCTGCGTCGGGTCGTGGCGCCGCTGCTGAAGCGCAATATGATGGGGGCATGGCTCCTGATCTTCATCCCGGCGACGCGCGAGCTGTCGGCGGCGATCTTCCTCTACGGCCCCAACACCAAGGTGGCATCCGTCATGATCTTCGACATGAGCGAGGAGGGGAACTTCGAACGCCTCGCCGCGCTCGCACTGGTCTTGCAGGTGTTGACCCTGCCGCTCCTCTGGATCGGCCAGAAGGCCCTGGGCCGCGACTTCATGCTGAGGCGTAACGCGACATGAGCAAGCTGGTTTTGAAGAATGTCGCCAAGCGCTACGGCGCGTTCGAGGCGGTGGCCGATTTCTCGCTGGAACTGGCGAAGGGCGAGTTCGTCTCCCTGTTGGGCCCCTCGGGCTGCGGCAAGACGACAACGTTGCGCATGATCGCGGGCTTCATGCCGCCCAGCGGCGGCAGCATCGAGATGGACGGCAAGCAGATCTCCTCCGCGTCGGGCGTGGTGCCTCCGGAGCATCGACGCATGTCGATGATCTTCCAGAGCTATGCCATCTGGCCCAACATGACGGTGGGCGAGAATGTCGGCTTCGGCCTGCAGATCCGGAAACTGTCGCGCGCCGAGATCGACCGCCGGGTCGACAAGATCCTGGACGTGGTCCAGATGCGCAACCTCAAGGGCCGTTACCCGGCCGAACTCTCGGGCGGCCAACAGCAGCGCGTGGCGCTCGCGCGCGCGATCGTCGTCGAACCCGAGGTGCTGTTGCTCGACGAGCCGCTCTCCAACCTCGACGCCAACCTGCGCGAGGAGATGCGCTTCGAGATCCGCCGGCTGCACGACGAGTTCAAGATCACGACGGTCTACGTCACCCACGACCAATCCGAGGCGATGGTGACGTCGGACCGGATCGTCGTCATGAACAAGGGCAAGGTGGAACAGATCGATGCCCCGCATGTGCTCTACGGGCGCCCGAAGAGCCGCTTCGTGGCGGGCTTCATCGGCCGCACCAACTTCGTCGAGGGCACGCTGCAGGGCGGCGACGTGCGGTTCGACGGCTTCGGTGCGCCGGCCGCGGCGCTCGAGGGCGCGTCCGGCGGGGCTAAGCTGCTCTACTCGCTGCGCCCGCAGGCGATCGGCCTCTCCCCGCAGAAGCCCGGCGGACCGGGCCTCGCGATCGAAGCCGAGATCGTCGACCGGTCCTATCTCGGCGAGTACTGGGATTACCAGGTCCGTCCGCTGGGCGGCACGAAGCCGTTGCGCGTTTCGACCGCGCCGACTGTGGTTTTCGAGGTCGGCAACCGTGTCTGGCTGGAGATCGCGCCATCCGCCATGGTACGGGTGGAATAGTTCAAACGTAGAGTGAGACCATGACCGCAGGACCGCTAGCCCGTTTCAAAGTCCTCGACCTGACGCGGGTGCGTGCCGGCCCGACCGCCGTGCGGTACCTCGCGGACTGGGGCGCCGACTGCATCAAGGTCGAGATGCCGCCGTCGGCGGGCGAGATGGACATGGGCGGCCCGCGCCATGGGCCGGACTTCCAGAACCTGCATCGCAACAAGCGGTCGATCACGCTCAACCTCAAGGAGCCGGACGGCAAGGCCGTCTTCATGAAGCTGGTCGAGCAGGCCGACGTCGTGGTCGAAAACTACCGCGCCGACGTGAAATTCCGCCTGGGCATCGACTATGAGAGCCTGAAGAAGGTCAACCCGCGCATCGTCCTCGGATCGATCTCGGGCTTCGGCCAGGACGGGCCCTATGCCGAGCGCGCCGGCTTCGACCAGATCGCCCAGGGCATGGGCGGCCTGATGATGGTGACCGGCAACCCGGGCGAGGGCCCGATGCGCGCCGGCATCGCGGTGGCCGACGTGGGGGCGGGCCTGCATTGCGCCATCGGCATCCTGATCGCGCTGCTGGAGCGCGAGACGTCGGGGCAGGGCCAGTGGGTCTCGAGCTCGCTGCTGCAGGCCATGATCTCGATGTGCGATTTCCAGGCGGCGCGCTGGACGATGTCCAAGGAAGTGCCCGGCCAGGCCGGCAACAACCACCCGACCTCGATCCCGACCGGCGTCTTCAAGACCAAGGACAGCTACATCAACATCGCGGCGTCCGGCGGCCACATCTACAAGCGCTTCTGCGAGGCCGTGAATTCTCCGGAACTCTATACCGACGAGCGCTTCAGCACCGACAAGGCGCGCGCCAAGAACCGCGACGCGCTGAACGAGGAGATCAACAAGAGGGTGGCGCAATACGGCAGTGCCGAACTGGTCGAAAAGCTCAACAAGGCGGGCGTGCCCGCCGGTCCGATCTACAAGATGGACGAGATGTTCGCCGACCCTCAGGTCAAACATCTGAAGATGGCCCATCCCGTGCACTCGCCCAAGCTTGGCGACATCGAGCTGATCGGCCAGGCGATCACCATGAGCCGCACGCCGTTCGAGATGAAGACGGCGACGCCGGAGCAGGGCGAGCATACCGATGCCGTGCTTAAGGAAGCCGGCTTCGACGAGGCGGCCATCGCCGACTTCCGCAAGCGGGGCGTGATCTGAGCATGATCAGCCCGACGCCGAACATGATCGCGGAGAAGGTGGGACCGGTCGGCCGGCTCGTCTTC
>CAZPOS010000245.1:0-8101 GCA_964588065.1 uncultured Reyranella sp. | reverse complement strand
GCCGGGCATCGAGATCCGGCTGCCCATGCTGTTCTCGGAGGGCGTCCAGAAGGGCCGCATCACCCTGCAGCAGTTCGTGGCGCTGACCTCGGCCAACCACGCCAAGCTCTACGGCCTCTATCCGAGGAAAGGCACGATCGCCGTCGGCTCGGATGCCGACTTCGCGATCTGGGATGCCGACAAGGATGTGACGGTCACCTGGAAGGACCTGCACGACAATGTCGGCTACACGCCCTACGAGGGCCGTCAGATCAAGGGCTGGCCGATCACCGTGGTGAGCCGCGGCAGGGTCGTGGTCGAAGACGGCAAGCTCAACGCCGAGCGCGGCTCGGGCCAGTTCCTGCCCTGCGCCTCGCCCGATGCCTCGAAGCCGGCGGGCCAGAGTGCGCCCGAGCTGCAGGCCATGTCGCGCTTCGGCCTGAAACCGTTGTTCTGAGGAAGCAATGAAGCTTTGTGCTGCGCTGCTGCTTGGCTTTTGGGCGCTGGTCTCGTCCATTCCGGCCGTCGCTTGCAGCTTCATCACGGAGACGTGGATTCACTTTCCCTTTGAGTCCGCGAATGTGGCCGACTCAACATCGGCTCAGCGTGCCTTCGAAACCTACAAGAAGAGTTTTGGCGCGCTCAATCCCGCGTGTGTGAATTTCAGCATTAAGGGTGCTTCGGATACAGAAGAGGCTGGCCCGTCAGAAGGCCGCATCGTCGCAGAGCGAATAGAGGCGGTACGCCGAGGGCTGCTTGAGCTTGGATTCTCTTCGGATCGGATTGACATCGGGCGTCCGGTCATCAATCCGACGCCTCCTGCAAAACAGGGAATCATCAACGTCCCGGACCGGTCTGTTCGGGTCGACTACAGGTTCAGCAAAGGAAGATATCGTTGCGATCCCTCCACCAAATATAAGGATCATCTGCCTGGTTGTGCGGCGTACGGTGCCTGTTATCTCGAACTCGTCGATGGCACCGTATGCAATGTCAACAACGTACCCGATCCCCGGCCGGGTCGATATTCGGTAAGTCCCTCCGGTGAACCTCTCCAATAATCCTGAGAGTTAGAAGAATGTCCCGTCGTCTGAAAGTCTCGTCCGCCCAGTTGGGTCCGATCAACCTCGCCGACAGTCGCGCGAGCGTGGTCAAGCGCATGATCGAAATGCTGAAGGAGGCCGACAGCCGCGGCTCCAAGTTCGTCGTGTTTCCCGAACTCGCGCTCACGACCTTCTTCCCGCGCTACTGGATGGAGGATCCCAACGAGGTCGAGAAGTATTTCGAGAGCCAGATGCCGAGCCCGGAGACACTGCCGCTGTTCGAACTGGCGCGCGAGAAGGGGATCGGCTTCTACCTGGGCTATGCCGAGCGCACCGAGGAAGAGGGCTCGACGCATCATTTCAACACGTCGATCCTCGTCGGCCCGGACGGACGGCTGATCGGCAAGTACCGCAAGGTCCACCTGCCGGGCCACGACGAGCATCGCCCGACAGTGCCGTACCAGCATCTCGAGAAGAAGTATTTCGAGGTCGGCAATCTCGGCTTCAACGTCTGGAAGATGTTCAAGGACGAGGTGATCGTCGGCCAATGCATCTGCAACGACCGCCGCTGGCCCGAGACCTTCCGCGTGATGGCGCTGAAGGGCGCCGAGATGGTGGTGCTGGGCTACAACACGCCCAGCGACAACGTCTATGCGCCGCATGAGCCGCCGTACCTGCGGGTGTTCCATCACATGCTGTCGCTGCAGGCAGCTGCCTACCAGAACGGCATCTGGGTCGTGGCGACGGCCAAGGCCGGCAAGGAAGACGGATTCTGGCTGCATGGCGGCTCGGTGATCGTCGCGCCGACCGGCGAGATCGTGGCCAAGGGCACGACCGAGGACGACGAGGTGATTTCCTACGATTGCGATCTCGGACTCGGCGAATACATCCGCAACACCACCTTCAACTTCGCCAAGCACCGCCGCCCGGAGCACTACAAGCTCATCAGCGAGCGCACCGGCGAGTTCGTGATCAACCTCACCGACGAGCCGCTGGCGCTGAAGATGCACGAATCGAGCGGTGACTTTCCGCCGAACGTTGGCGAACCCGACTATCTCGGCCTGAAGCTCGCGCCGTCGGTCGACATCAAGACGCCGCGCCTGGCCGATGCGCCATGGTCCATGGAATGCAAGACCTGGCAGGTCATCAATGTGAAGGATGACCGACAGCTCGTGATCGGCGAGGGGCTGCGCTTCCACATCCGCGACGAGCTGTGGGACGACAAGGCCAAGCGTGTCCACATGGACAAGTACCATCCGGTGGGCCGCATGTTCGCCGACCGCTATTGCCGGACCAACGACCGCATGGATTTCCCCGCAGCGCCGGTCGTCAAGGCCGCGGCCGAATAACTCAGGACCAGTTGAGCCGGGACCGGCCGATCGCCATCGCGACGGCGGCCTGGCTGGGCTCGACGACGGGCAGGCCGACATGGCGCTGCAGGCGTTCGCGGTAGCGCGCCATGCCGGCGCAGCCCATCACCAGCACGTCGGCGCCGTCCTCGTCGCGCAGCTCGGCGGCGACCTCTGCCATGCGGCTGAAGGTGCGGGCCTCGTCGGCGAGCGCCACGACGCCGAGGCCGATCGCACGGTCGCCGGCCATGCGGTCGTTGAGACCCATCTGGCCGACGTAACGCAGATGGCGCGGGATCGACTTTCGCAGGATCGAGATCACGCCGAAGCGCTGGCCGAGGGTGAGGGCAGTCAGGATGCCACACTCGGCGATGCCCAGTACCGGCTTGGTCGTGAGTTCGCGCGCGGCATGCAGGCCGGGGTCGGAATAGCAGGCGATGACGAAGGCCGAGCAGTCGGCGTCGCGCTGCCTCACCATGGCGCCGATGAGGGGAACGACCTGCTCGACGTGACCCTGGTTCTCGATGCCGGGCGGACCGTCCTTCAGCGTGACGCATTCGATGGCCGGGCCGCCCTGCATGCGCAGCGGTTCCATGGCGGCGTCGATGCCGCGCGTGACGGCGTCGGTGGAGTTCGGATTGATGACGAGGATTCGGTCGGACATGTGCCGCAAGATGGCCTCTAAATTGCTATCCGACAACGCTTGTTCTAACTTTGGACCTTGGGGATTTCATGGGAAGGGAACTGACGAAATGATGCACCGTCGCTTTGCCGCGCTGGCCGTGGCCGCGCTGATGTGCGTGAGCCCTGCGCTCGCTCAGGACAAGAAGCCGCCTCTGCGCACCGGTGTCGATGGAACCTTCGCGCCGCACGCGATGCCGAAGCTGGGCGGTGGCGTCGAGGGCTTCCAGATCGACGTTTTCACCGAGGCGGCCAAGCGCATGAAGCGCGACATCACGATCGATGCCGTGAGCTTCTCGACCCTGATTCCGGGCATGCAGTCCGGCCGCTACGACTTCATCGCGGCGCCGACCACCGTGACCAAGGAGCGGGCCGAGAACATGCTGTTCACGGCAGGCTATCTGTGGACCGCGTTCCAGTTCGGCATCAAGAAGGGCAGCGCGCCGATCAAGAGCTGGGCCGACCTCAAGGGCAAGGCCGTGGCGGTCAACAAGGGCACGCCCTACGAGACGCTGGCCAAGAAGATGGCGGAGGAGCACGGCTTCACCGTGCAGGTCTACGACACGCAGCCCGACGCGACGCAGGCCGTCCTCTCGGGTCGCGCCTATGCGACCCTCGGCGGCAACACCACGATCGTCTATGCCGCGTCGAAGAACCCCCAGTTCATCGCCGATCTCGAACTCGCCGAGACGCGTGCCCACTGGGCCGCGCCCGTGCCGAAGGACAATCCCAAGCTCCGTGCCGAACTGCAGGACGCGCTCGACTGCATGAAGAAGGACGGCACGATGGCAAAGTTCTATGAGAAGTGGTTCAACAAGAAGCCGGCGGCCGACGACCTGGCCGTGGTGATCACGCCGGGCTACGGTGTTCCGGGCATGCCCGGTTACGATCCGACGCCGCATGAACTGAAGTGCGGCGGCTGACGCCGTTCCTCACGAAGGTTTGAACCGGGGGGCCTTTCCGGCGTCGGCAAAGGCCCCTCGATTTCTTTGATCCGTTCGAAACAGACAAGAGCCCCGTGACCAGCCACATCGTCGACGCGCGCGCCATTCATAAGCATTTCGGCACCCTTCACGTCCTGAAGGGCGTCGATCTGAAGGTGGACGAGCGCGAACTGGTATTCGTGATCGGGCCGTCCGGCTCCGGCAAGTCGACGCTGCTGCGCTGCCTCAACAGGCTCGAGGAGCCTTCCTCCGGCTCGATCATGGTCGATGGTATCGACATGCTCGATCCGAAGACCGACATCAACCATGCCCGGCGCCGCATCGGCATGGTGTTCCAGTCGTTCAACCTCTACCCGCACATGACGGCGCTGGGGAATGTCATGCTGGCGTTGCGCAAGGTCGCCGGCAAGGGCCGCGCCGAGGCCGAGACGATTGCGCGCGCGGCTTTGGAGAGAGTCGGGCTGGCCGACCGCGCCGACCACACGCCGGGCCAGCTGTCGGGTGGCCAGCAGCAGCGCGTTGCCATTGCGCGATCGATCGCTCTGGAACCGCGGGTGATGCTGTTCGACGAGCCGACCAGTGCCCTGGACCCCGAACTGGTCGGCTCGGTCCTCGAGGTGATGCGCGGCCTGCGCGAGAGCGGCATGACCATGATCGTGGTCAGCCACGAGATGAGCTTCGCCCGCAATGCGGCCGACCGGGTCGTGTTCATGGACCACGGGCTGATCGTGGAGCAGGGGCCGCCGGCGGCGATCTTCGAGAATCCCACCCACGAACGAACGCGCGCCTTCATCGGCCAGATCCAGCGGCACTGAGGGCCGCCGGGCATGAGCAACTGGGACAAATTCGTCGAAACCTTCTTCAACGCGAAGGTCATGGTGAAGTACCTGCCGGACATATTGTCCGGTGTGGTCGTCACCATCGAACTCGCGCTGCTGATCATCGTGACCGGCCTGGGGGCGGGCCTGGCGCTCGCCTTGTTGCGCAGCCTGGCGATCCGGCCGCTCAACTGGCTGATCATCTTCATCGTCGACCTGTTCCGCTCGCTGCCGCCGCTGGTGATCATCGTCCTGATGTATTTCGGCCTGCCCTATGCCGGGCCGGCGCCGTCGGGCTTCGTCTCGACCTGGCTGTCGCTGGCCTTCGTCCTGATGGCCTTCTCCGAGGAGATCTTCTGGGCTGGCATCACGTCGATACCGAAAGGGCAGTGGGAGGCCGCGCGCTCGACCGGCCTGTCGTTCGGCCAGACCCTGTTCAACGTCGTGCTGCCGCAGGCCTTCCGGCTCACCATTCCGCCGCTGACCAACCGCACCATCGCGATCACCAAGGGGACCGCGCTCGGGACGGTCGTGGCGGTCACGGAGATTCTGGGCCAGGCGAGTTCGGCCATGTCCAATTCCTACAATCCCTCGCCGCTGATGATGGGCGCGGCGGCCTATGTCGTCCTGTTCCTGCCCGTGGTCGTTGCGGCGCGCTGGATCGAGACCAAGTTCGCGTGGAAGCGATGATCGAGGCCTTCTTCAACATCGAGATCATGAAGGCGGCCTGGCCGATCGTGCTGACGGGCCTGTGGAACACGATCCTGCTGTCGCTGATCGTGGTGCCGCTCGGGCTATTCGGCGGGCTGATCCTGGCGCTGCTGGCCTCGGTCAAGAGCCCGCTGGTGCGCTGGCCTCTGATGGCCTGGGTCGACTTCTTCCGGGCCTTCCCACCGCTGGTGCTGCTGGTCCTGCTGTTCGCCGGGCTGCCCTTCGCGGGCCTCGAACTGGGCGGCTTCGCGTGCGTGGCGATCGCCTTCTTCCTCAACACCGGCTCCTATTACGGCGAGATCTTCCGGGCCGGCATCGACTCGGTGCCGGCAGGCCAGGTCGAGGCGGCCCGCTCCACCGGCCTCAGCCGCATGCAGTCGATGCGCTACGTCGTGCTGCCCCAAGCCGTGCGCAACGTGATGCCGGACCTGCTTTCCAATACCCTCGAGGTCGTGAAGCTGACGTCGCTGGGGTCGGTTGTGGCTGTGCCGGAGCTGCTCTACGAGGCGCGGCAGGCGCAGAGCATCACCTACAATCCGACGCCGATCGTCATGGCGGCGGTGATCTACTTCCTGCTGCTGTGGCCGGTGGTGCGGTTGCTGAGCCGCCTCGAGAACCGGGCCCTCGCAGGGCGCCGATAGTGAGTGGGGTTCAGCGCTTCTGGACGCAATCCCGGTAGGTCACGGTCTGACTGGTGCCTTCCTCGACGAAGGCCGTGTCACCCTTTGTCCAGAACACGAAGGTCTCACTGGAATCGGCGTAGCGCACGCCCGATCCCGACAGTGTCTGGGGCAGGCTGAATTTGCGACCATCACTCAATTGCACGATGACACGACCGCCCGGAACAGGCCGACCGTCGGGCCCGACGCTGGACTTGCCGTCGTAGACGTCGGCAACCAACGTCTTGCCCTCCTGACACTGGTAGCGGACCGTCGAGATCGGTGCATCGGGCGGCGGAGCCTTGAGGGGCGGCCCGGCACTGCACGCAGCGAGTGCGGCCAACGGCGCAAAAAAGAGAGCTGCGGCCAGCGAACGGGTCATCGAAGAGCTCCAGAAGGGCGCGCCCCACGCGGTGGGCGGGAAGCCAGTCCAACGCTCTGGAGAAACGAGTGTTGCCGGCCGGACGTCACTCCTTGGCGAGGGCCTGGATCAGGTCGAGGGTCTTGGTCCGCAGGCCCTTGTTCTGAATCTTGTAGTAGGCCCGGACCAGTTCGAGCGTCTCGCGCTTGGTATTGAGATTCTCGGTCGGCTTCTCGGCTGCCCGGGGGCGGCCCGGCTTCCGCTTGGTCGTGCCGACCGAAGCGTCCATTCCATCGAAGAAATGAGTGACGGGGACGTCGAGAACCTTCGCGAATTCGAACAGGCGGCTCGAACTGATGCGGTTGAAGCCCCGCTCGTATTTCTGCACCTGCTGAAAGGTCAATCCGACCGCCTTGGCAAGATCGGTCTGGCTCATGCCGAGCAACGCGCGACGCTGGCGCAACCTGCTGCCGACATGGGTGTCTACTGGATGGGAAACCGTCACTTATACCTCCGCGGAATGATATGGGTATTACACGCGGGTCTTACACCCACCTTTCGCCTGTCAGGGTGCGACAGGACGACTACGCGCCGGTGACCTTCGCGTGACCGGATGGGCGCCGTATGCACTGGCCATATCTGGACACGATCTCGAGCGCAAGCACAAGAGGCGGCAAAGCCGCCGCAGGGAAGGATTGGCCAATGTTAAGTCTGATTCGCGTCTGGGCTTCGTGCCGGTTTGCGAGGCCGCGCCGTCACGTCGCCGAAACGCGCGCGGCGAGCACCTCCCACCCTGGCCGGACCGGAGAGGCGGCGGAAGTTCACGGCGATGGGTCGACCCCCGGGGCGACGCGCAGGACGAGAGCCGCGACGCAAACCGCGACGGACTTAGCTTCGGCCCTCACTCTTCATAGTCTCGCGCCGTGCCAGTTCGGCGTCGGAACTCTGCGGCAAGGCGAAGCTTCCGGTCTTCACCGCGCCCGCACGTGCGTACACGCTCATCGTGACGCCTGTCGTAGACAGCGTGTTCTCGACGAGGCTTAGTGCGCCGGGCGCCGTGCCTTGGCCGAACAGTCTCTTGCCCCGTCCGAGGACGAGCGGAAAGGTGAGCAGGCGAAACTCGTCGACCAAATCGTGAGCGAGCAGGGTTCGCAGAAGAACACTGCTGCCCTGGGTCAGCAGCATCGGCCCCGATCCCTGCTTCAGCCGGGCGATCTCCGTGGCCACATCGCCCGTCACGGCCACCGAATTGTTCCATTCCAAGGGCGCGGCCCGAGAGCTGGCGACGTATTTGGTTACCCCGTTGAAGAGCGTGCCAATAGGATCGTCCTCGCCGACGAACGGCCAGTGCGCGGCAAAGATCTCGTAAGTTCTGCGGCCGAGCAGCAGGTCGAAAGGCTGCGAGAAGCACGCATCCATGAACCGGCCCATTGGCTCATCCCAATAGGGTACCGTCCAGCCGCCATGCTCGAAACCGCCCGTCGGATCCTCTTCAGGCCCGCCGGGCGCCTGCATGACCCCGTCCAGGCTGACGAATGCTCCGGCAACGATCTTCCTCA
>CAZPOS010000244.1:0-8170 GCA_964588065.1 uncultured Reyranella sp. | reverse complement strand
GTTCTCCTGCACCGTGAGATCGGCAAAGATCGCCATGCTCTCCGGCACGTAGGCGATGCCCAGCCGCGCGATGTCCGGTGTCGGAAGATGGGTGATGTCCCGCCCATCGAAGCGGATTTCGCCCGCCGCCGCCCGCCACATGCCCATGATGGTGCGCAGGGTCGTGGTCTTCCCGGCTCCGTTGCGGCCGAGCAGCATGGTGAGCCCGCCCTCGGCCACGTCGAACTCGACGCCGTGCAGGATGTGATAGCGGCCGATGTTGGTCTGCACGCCACGCAGGGTGAGAAGAGGTTCAGCCATGGTCTGCCGTCGAGCCCAGATACGCCTCGCGCACGATGTCGGAGTTGATGACCTCGGCGGGCTTGCCGTCGGCCACCAGCTTGCCCTGGTGCAGCACGACGATGCGGTCGGAGAGCGAGCGCACCACGTCCATCTTGTGCTCGACCAGCAGGATCGTCTTGTCGCCGCGCCGCTTGATGGCGGCGATGATGTCGAGGATCGTCGGCACCTCGTCGATGCTCATGCCGGCGGTCGGCTCGTCGAACATGAAGACGTCCGGCTCCAGCGCCAGCAGAATCGCGACCTCGAGCTTGCGCTGGTCGCCGTGCGGCAGGGTCGCGGCAATCGCCTGGGCGCGGTCGGCCAGCGACACGGCGGCGAGATGCGCCATCGCCCGGTCGATCAGCTCGCGATGCGTGAGCGTGCGGCTGAACAGGTCGTAGCCCTTGCCGCTCTTCACCTGAACCGCCAGGCGCACGTTCTCGAGCGTGCTGAGGTTGGGAAAGAGATTGGTGAGCTGGAAGGCACGGCCGAGACCGAGCCGCGTCCGGCGCGGCGCGGCGAGGTTCGTGATGTCCTCGCCGTTCAGCGTGACCCGGCCGGAGGTGGCCGGCAGCTGGCCTGAGATCAGGTTGAAATAGGTCGTCTTGCCCGCGCCGTTCGGGCCGACGATGGAAGTGAGCGTGCCTTTCCCGAAGGCGCACGACACCCCGTCGACGGCCGCGTGTCCGCCGAAGCGGATGGTGAGGTCTTTGGTCTCGAGCATCGGATTCAGAGGAGCGCGCCACTCCAGTGGCGCGCTCCAATGACTCTTAGCGCTTGTTCTTGATCGGCAGCGTCATCTCGCTGGCCGGGATCACGCGCACCAGTTCGAGCAGGTCGACGTTGTCGGGCGCGTCCTTCTTCATGCGCCAGTGGTACATCTCCTGCAGGGCCTGGTGATCTTCCTTGCGGAAGGTCATCGTGCCCTTGGGCGTCTCGAAGCTCATGCCCTCCATCGCCGCGATCAGCTTCTCGCTGTCCGTCGACTTGGCCTTCTTGACGGCCTCGACCAGCGCGATGGCGGCGCTCATGCCGCCCGCCACGAAGAAGTCCGGCGGCACGCCATTGTTCTTCTTCTTGTATTCGGTGACCAGCCAGTCGTTCACCGGATTCTTGGGGAAGCCCCAATAGTAGTAGATTGCCCCTTCGAGGCCGGGGAACTGCTTCCAGCCAGCCATCACCGGCAAGAGGTTGCCGCCCGGCGCCATCTCGATGCCGAAGCGCTCGGGCTTGAGGTCCATCAGCTTCGGCAGCGGATGGGCGCCGGCCCATACCACCACCACGACCTTGCGGCCGGGCTTGTCCTTCAGCGCGTCGAAGATGCGCTGCGCCGACGCCGTGAAATCGGTCGTGGCCTGCGGGGCGTATTCCTCGTGCACGATCTTGGCCTTGGAGCCGACCGCGGCGAGGGCCGCCTTCACCGCGGCGACGCCGTCCTTGCCGAAGGCATAGTCCTGGGCCAGCGTGGCGATGCTGATGTTCTCGTCCTTCAGCGTCGCGGCGGAGGCCAGCGCGTCCTGGGTGGAGTTGCGCCCGGTCCGGAAGATGTAGCGGTTCCACTTCTCGCCGGTGATCTGGTCGGCCACGGCCGGCTCGACGATCAGCAGCTTCTTGTACTCCTCGGCCACCGGCAGCATCGCGAGCGCGCCGGCCGAACCCGTGGTGCCGACGGCGATGTCGACCTTGTCGTCGCCATAGGCCTGTTCCAGCGCGGCCTTGGCCAGGTCGGGCTTGAACTGGTCGTCCTTCAGGATGACCTGGATCTTGCGGCCATCGACTTCCATCGTGCCCTTGGTGGCGTATTCCAGGCCCAGCATGAAGCCGGCCTCGGTCTGCCGGGCATAGGCCTCGAGCGGACCGGTCTTGCTGTAGATCAGCGCCACCTTGAGCGGGGGCTGCTGGGCGACCGCCGGAGCGGCCAGAAGCAGACCGGACAGCACCAGAAACGAACGACGGATCATGAAGTATCTCCCTCCCTGGAGGAGGTTCTTCTAATCCATGATCGCTGCTTGCACCATCGTGCGGAATTGATTCCGGAGCGCCACCCGGTCGGGATCGCTCACCTGGACCATG
This sequence comes from uncultured Reyranella sp., assembly GCA_964588065.1. Lineage (GTDB taxonomy): Bacteria > Pseudomonadota > Alphaproteobacteria > Reyranellales > Reyranellaceae > Reyranella. Next base: position 5,776 of record CAZPOS010000244.1, on the reverse strand, counting down.
TAGATGGCCGTCAGCTCGTTCTTGGGATCGTTCCAGAACAGCGTTCCGGCATTGCCGGCCCAGCCGTATTCCCCGACCGAGCCCGGCAGCGCCGCCTCGCCTGTCATGGTTCTGACTTCGAAGCCCAGGCCGAACCCCAGCCCGGGCGGGCGCCCCGGTCGAGTGCCGGTATGGTCGGCGGTCATGAAAGCCAGGGTCTGCTTGCCGATCAGGCGCTTGCCATTCAATTCGCCGCCGTTCGCCAGCATGGCGGCGAAGCGCAGGTAGTCGGCCATCGTGGAGGTGAGCCCGCCGCCGCCGGACTCGTACTTCGCGCCGTCGTCGACCTTGAAGCGCGGGGTCATCGGTTGACCGCCGGGACGCGGGCCGGGCTGGGCCGCCCGCGCCACCTTGTCGGCCGGCACCTGAAATTGCGTGTCGACCATGCCGAGCGGCTTGAATATCCGCTCCGACAGCGACTCGCCAAGGGTCTTGCCGTCGACGACCTCGATGAGCCGCCCCAGCACGTCGGTCGAAACGCCGTATTCCCAACGGGCGCCGGGCGAGAAGCGCAGCGGCAGGGTGGAGAGCTTGGCGACGAACTCCTGGTTGCTCATCGACCGGTCGCCGATCCTCGCAGCGACATAGGCTTGGTTGACCAGCGAGGAGCCGCGGCCGCCGTAGATCAGGCCGGACGTGTGGCGCAGCAGGTCCTGGACCGTCATCGGCCGCTCTGGATCGGACAGCAGCAACGAGTGCGTGCCGTCGGCGCCCACCTTCTCCTGCGCGACCTTCATCTTTCCAATCTCGGGCAGGAACCTGAACACCGGATCGCTGACCTGCAGGCGCCCCTCCTCCACCATCTGCATGACCGCGAGGCTGACGATCGGCTTGGTCATGGAATAGATGCGGAAGATCGAATCGGCTTTCATCGCATCGGGCGACCCCGCCGGATCGCGCTTGCCGAGCGTGGACACCCACGCGACCTTCCCGCGCCGCGCCACCAGCATGACCGCACCCGGCACGAGGCCGTCGTCGACATGCTTCTGCGTCACCGCCTCGATTCGCTTGAGCTGCGTGGACGAGAGGCCCACCTCTTCGGGCTTGGCCGCCATCGGCAAGGCCCAGTCCTGGGCGCTTGCCGATCCAGCCGTTACAAGCAATGCGAATCCCACGGCCGCTACAGCAACCCTTTTCATGACGTTTCTCCCGGTATTACTTGCCAAGAGCATACGCCGCTGGGGGCGCGCCACTCCAGTGGCGCGTCTTCCTCGCTATCGCTAGCCTGACTGCCATGCAGCACAAAGGCTGGCATTCGCGACACTACCTCCCGCATTTCGACTCGGCTGAGGTCACCCAATTCGTGACATTTCGGCTTGCCGATAGCCTTCCTTTGGAAGCGCTGGCGCGGCTGAGATCGGCCGACAAACCGGAAACGCTACGTCTTGAGATGCTCGATCGAGGCTGGGGTGCTTGTTGGCTGAAAGACGACGTGGTTGCGCGTTTGGTCGAGGACGCGTTTCTCAAATTCGACGGTATCCGCTATCGACTGCATGCTTGGACAATCATGCCCAACCACGTGCATGCGCTTTTCACGATGCTACCGGGTGCCACGCTTGGCGAGATTGTCGGATCTTGGAAACGGTTTACGGCGCGAGAGGCGAACAAGCATCTCGGCCGTACGGGAGCCTTCTGGCAGACGGAGTATTGGGATCGCTTCATCCGAAGTGAAGCCCATTTTCATAGGGCTGAAAATTATATCGATCAGAATCCCGTCAAGGCAGGTCTGGCTGTCGATGCGCGCTCTTGGCCCTATGGCAGTGCTCGCCTGAAGACATGACGCGCCACTGGAGTGGCGCGCCCCCAGCGGTCATGATCTTCCCTCCAGCAGGGGGCGCTCGCGCTGGAAGAGGTCGACCACCGCGTCCATCACCGCTCGGACGCGCGGCAGGGCGCGCAGGTCCCGGTGGACCAGCAGCCACTGGTCGGCGAAGACGTCGGGGATGATGCCGCCGATGCGGCGCAGCAGCGGATCGGGATCGGCGAGATGGCAGGGCAGCACGGCAAGGCCGGCGCCGGTGCGGGCGGCCTCGTGCAGCACCAGCCAGTTGTTGCCGCGGATCTCGGGCCGCCGGCCGCCGCGAAGGGCCAGCAGCCAGCTCTGGCCCTGCATGCGGAGATGATCGTCGTCGAAGCCGACCCACGGCAGGGCAGCCAGCGCCGCCGGCGTGGACCGCTTCACCGGAAAATCACGCGCGGCATAGACCGCATAAGCGAGCCGTCCCAGCTTGCGCGCGACGATGCCGCCCAGCTCGGGCACCTGCTCGCGGATCAGGAGGTCGGCCTCGCGACGCGACAGGTTGGCCAGCGTGTGGCTCGAGACGACCTCGAACTCGATCTGGCGCAGCTTGCTTCGGAGTTCGGCCGAATAGCGCGCGATCAGCGCCGCGGTGGCCTCCTCCGCCGACAGTCGCACCGTGCCGCTCACCGTGTCGCTGAGCCCGGCGCTGCGGCGATGGATCGACTGCGCCGCCTTCTCCATGGCTTCCGTGTCGGCCAGCAGTTCCTCGCCGGCGCCGGTCGGCACGAAGCGGTCGGGCAGCCGGTCGAACAGGCGCGCGCCGATCTGCTTCTCCAGCGCCTGCACGCGGCGCGAGACCGTCGGATGGCTGACGCCCAGCGCTTTGGCCGCCGTCGTCAGCGTGCCGCCGCGCGCCAGGGCCAGGAAGATGCGGAGATCGTCCCAGTTCTTGTCCATGTTCAGAAATGTACAGCGGGCTTTCCGAATTGTGGACTGACGAATACAGGTGTTCGCCCTAGCATCGCCTCATGCACATCGAACCTCGCCTCCTCGTCTTCACCAAGGGCGTGCGTGCCCGTATCGCCGCCACCGTCGCCGTCGGCCTACTGGGCGTGGGCTTCGGCATCGCCCGGCTCGGCCTGCTGGGATGGCTGATCGGCCAGATCTTCGTTGGGCGGCCGCTGCAGGAGCTGGTGTTGCCGATCCTGCTGATCGCCCTGGTGATGGTGCTGCGCGGGGTGGCCGAGCACTGGCGCGCCGTGCTGGCGCACGAGACGGCCGCGCGGGTCCAGAAAATGCTGCGCCGGACGCTCTACGACAAGGTCGCTTCGCTCGGGCCGGCAACGGTCGGCCGCCAGCGCTCGGGCGGCCTCACCCTCTCGATGATCGACGGCGTCGAACAGCTCGAAACCTATTTCGGCCAGTTCCTGCCGCAGTTCCTGATCGCGCTGCTGACGCCGCTGCTGATCTTCGCAGTGATCTCTTTCATCGACCTGCCGGTGGCGCTGGTCATGCTGGGCTTCGCGCTGGTGGCGCTGTTCGCCCCGGCCCTCTGGCACAAGTGGGACGTGCGCGCCTCGATCGCGCGCATGACCGCCTACAAGTCGTTCGCCGCCGAGTTCCTCGATTCGATCCAGGGCCTGGCGACGCTGAAGGCGTTCGGCCAGGGCAAGGCGCGCGCCGACAAGCTCGAAGTCGAGGCGCGCGATCTGTTCCGCCGCACCATGTGGGTCCTGGGCACCAACTCGCTGGCGCGCGGCATCACCGACACCTCGATCGCGGGCGGCGCGGCCGCAGCGCTGATCTACGGCGCCTCGCGCGTGGAGTCCGGAGCGATGACGCTCACCGCGCTGCTGGTCATCCTGATGCTGGGCATCGAGATCTTCCGTCCGATGCGCGAGCTGCGGTCGGTGCTGCACCAGGGCATGGTCGGCCTCTCGGCGGCGCAGGGCATCTACCGCATACTCGACGACACGCCGTCGGTGATCGACCCGGCACCGGCCCCTCTCGACGGGCTGCTGGCGCCCACGATCGCCTTCGAGGACGTGCGCTTTGCCTATCCCGGCACGCGCCGTACCGTGCACGAACGGCTGAACTTCAAGGCCGCCGCCGGCGAGCGGCTCGGCCTCGTCGGTTCCTCGGGCGGCGGCAAGTCGTCGATCGTGCGCCTGCTGCTGCGCTTCTACGATCCCGACCAGGGCCGCATCCTGCTGGGCGGCCACGACCTGCGCACGCTCTCGTTCGCGCAGATCCGCTCGCTGATCTCGGTGGTGAACCAGGACACGTTCCTGTTCCACGGCACGGTCGAAGAGAACATCCGCCTCGGCCGGCCGGGCGCCTCGCGCGAAGAGATGGAGGACGCGGCGCGCGCCGCCAACATCCACGACTTCATCGAAAGCCTGCCGCAGGGCTACGCGACGATCATCGGCGAGAAGGGCATCAAGCTTTCGGGCGGCCAGCGCCAGCGGATCGCCATCGCCCGCGCCCTTCTGCGCGACACACCGATCCTGGTGCTCGACGAGGCCCTCTCCGCCGTCGACGCCGAGAACGAGGCGGTGATCCAGGAGGCGCTCGACCGGCTGATGCAGGGCCGTACGACGCTCATCCTGGCGCACCGGCTGTCCAGCGTCATCGACTGCGACCGCATTCTCGTCCTCGACCGTGGCCATGTCGCGGAGGAGGGCAAGCATGCCGCGCTGATGAGCCAGGGCGGCGTCTATGCGCAGCTGATGGCCGAGCAGGCGCGCGAGCAGCAGGCCGGCGTCACGCTCGACATGCCGGCAGCGCCGCAACGGGCCGAGACGATGGCCAGCACCTCGGGCGGCGCGGTGAAGCCGGTCACCGAAGGCATCATCAAGGCCGAGGGCCTCACCTGGTACCAGGTCGTAGTGGCGCTGATGAAGGTCATCATGCCGTGGAAGGGCAAGCTCACCGCGACCTTCCTGCTGGGCGTGGCGCGCGTCGTTTCCTTCATCGGCATCGGCGTGCTCTCGGCGCTGATCGTGCTCGCGCTCAAGAACCATCAGCCCTATGGCGGCCTCGCCATCGCGCTGGCCATCCTCGCGCCGGTCTCGGGCATCCTGCACTGGTTCGAATCCTGGCTGGCCCACGATATGGCCTTCCGCCTGCTGGCCGAGATGCGCATCGACGCCTTCCGCAAGCTCGACGCGCTGGCGCCCGCCTATCTCACGCGGCGGCGCACCGGCGATCTCATGGCCCTGGCCACACATGACATCGAGCTGGTCGAGTATTTCTTCGCCCACACGGTGGCGCCGGCCTTCGTGGCGATCCTCATTCCCGCCGCCGTCGTGATCGCGCTCGCCATGACCAGCGGCTGGCTGGCGATCACCCTGGTGCCGTTCCTGCTGGCCGTGGGGCTCAGCCCCTTCCTGATGCGCAAGAGGGTCGATCGGCTCGGGAGCCAGGCGCGCGAGGCGGCGGGCGAACTCGGCGCCTTCGCCGTCGATTCGGTTCAGGGTCTCGGCGAGATCGTCGCCAACCAGCAGGAGCGCGCACGCGGCGACAAGCTCGACCAGCTTTCGGAGCGCCACATCGCGCTGCGCCTGCCCTTCTTCAGCGAGCTCACGATGCAGCACGCCATCCTGGAAGTGCTGACGGGCCTGGGCGGCCTCGCCATCGTCGTGGTCGGCGCCGTCCTGGCCTCGCGCGGGACGCTCGATCCCGGTCTGCTGCCGCTGATGACGATCCTCGCGATGTCGGCCTTCCTGCCGGTCTCGGAGATCGCGCAGATCGGCCGCCAGCTCGCCGACACGCTGGGCGCCACCCGACGTGTATATGCGTTGGCCAACGAGCCGATCCCGGTCCTCGACGGGCCCGGCGTTCCGCCCATGCGCGGCGCGGCCTCACTCGCCCTGGAGCAGGTCAGCTTCACCTATCCCGGCCAGACGCGGCGCGCCCTCTCCGACGTGAGCTTCACCATCCCCGCCGGCAAGACGGTGGCGCTGGTCGGCACGTCGGGCGCCGGCAAAACCACCA
>CAZPOS010000243.1:0-8226 GCA_964588065.1 uncultured Reyranella sp. | reverse complement strand
TCACTTCGGGGGCCTGCACCTGCTGGCCGCAGCCCGGCATGAGCGCCACACGTCGGCGCCGAAGTCCCTTGGCCGGGAAGGTCTGCGGCCGGTCGACCGACGACGGCCCATGCACGCGAGCCGGCACGGCGTCGAGCATGGCGCGCAGCCGGCGCAGGAAGGTGGCGCCGCCCGGATCGGGACTTGTCGCCGGCAGCATCGGTGCCAAGGGCTTGGCGAGACGCCCCAGCATCATGGCCCAGCGGAACGCGGTGGGCCGCGGCATCAGCCAGGCCAGCAGCCCGCGCATGAAGCGGTCGGCCGGCGCCCGCGTATAAGTCTCCTCGATGCGGTGCCGGCCGTGATCGACCAGGTGCATGTAGTTCACGCCCGAGGGGCAGGTCGTCATGCAGGACAGGCATGACAGGCAGCGATCGACGTGCCGGACTTCCTGCATCGTCGGCGCGCGGTCGCCCTCCAGCATCGCCTTGATGAGATAGATGCGCCCGCGCGGACTGTCGCGCTCGTCGCCCAGCAGCACGAAGGTCGGGCACGTCGCGGTGCAGAAGCCGCAATGAACGCACTTGCGCAGGATATGCTCGCTGCGCGCGTTCTCGGGATCGGCAAGCTGGGCCAGGGTGAAGTTGGTTTGCACGTCAGCCCATCCGGCCTGGATTGAAGAGACCCTTGGGGTCGAAGCTTTCCTTTACCCGCGCGGCCAGCGCCACGAGCGGCGCCGATTGCGGCTGGAAGACCGGCACGGCCTCGCGCACGGCTTCGGGCGCGCGGATCAGGGTCGCATGTCCGCCGGTCGTGCCCAGCGCGCCGCGGACCAGCGTGTGATCGGCATCGTCAGATGGCGGCAGCGCCAGCCAGATCAGGCCGCCCGACCAGTCGTAGAAGGCCTGCGCTTCGGGACGCTGCGCCTTGACGCGCGCCAGGATCGCCGGCCCCTCGGTCGGCGGGCACGAGATCTTCCAGATCACGGCATCGGACGCCGCGTTCAACGGCGCCACGTCCCGGACCTCGCGCCAGAAGGTCCGGCTCTCCAGGGTACCGAGTTCTTCCATCCGCGCGCCAATGTCCTTCATCAGCTCGCGCAAGCCCAGGAGACGTGCCTCGACCGAGGGCGCCACGCCTTCGAGGCGCAGCGCCGTGCGGCCCGGCAGGTGCGCCGCACCCGAGACTTCGTGCGGGCTGCCCATGGCCGCGCACATCGCGCGCACGGCCGCCGCGTCGTCGAGCCCCAGCAGCATCAGCGTCGCCGTCTGGTCCGGGGCCGGCAGCACCTTGACCGACACTTCGTCCAGCACGGCCAGCGTGCCCCAGGAGCCCGCAAGCACCTTGGAGAGGTCGTAGCCGGTGACGTTCTTCATCACGCGTCCGCCGGATTTGAAGGCCTCGCCGCGTCCGTTGACGCCGCTGAAGCCCAGCAGATGGTCGCGCGCCGCACCGGCTGACAGGCGGCGCGAGCCGGCAAGATTGCCCATGACCGCGCCGACCAGGGTGCCCTGCCCCGGCTCTCGCCCCAGCAGCGGGCCGAGGTCGGGCGGCTCGAAGGCCAGCATCTGATTGCGCTGCGCCAGCAGCGCCTCGACCTCGCGCATCGGCGTGCCGGCGCGCAGGGTGACGACCAGCTCCTCGGGCGCATAATCGACGATGCCGGACAGGCCCGACAGGTCGAGCACCTGGGCACACTGCATCGGCTTGCCGAGCGCCAGCTTGCTGCCCTCGCCGCGCACGTCGAGTGTCACGCCCTCGCCCAGCGCCCACTCCACCGCCTGCCGCAGCTCCTTCGCGTCGCGCGGCTTGATCGTACCAGTCATCGAATCAGAACCGCGGGATGTCGGGGAACGGGATGTTGTTCTGCGTCACGACCAGGCGGCCGAGTTCGGCGCAGCGGCGCAGCTTGGGGAACACCTTGCCGGGATTGAGCAGGTGGTCGGGGTCGAAGGCGCACTTCACGCGCATCTGCTGGTCGAGATCGATCTCGGTGAACTGGACGCCCATCAGGTCGCGCTTCTCGATGCCGACGCCATGCTCGCCCGTCAGCACGCCGCCGACCCGCACGCAGAGCCGCAGGATGTCGGCGCCCAGCTCCTCGCAGCGCCGCAATTCGTCGGGGTCGTTGGCGTCGAACAGGATCAGCGGGTGCAGATTGCCGTCGCCGGCATGGAAGACGTTCACGACGCGCAGACCATATTGCTTCGAGAGCCGGCGCATCTCCGCCAGCACCTCGACCAGCTTGCCGCGCGGCACCGAGCCGTCGAGACACATGTAGTCGGGAGAGATCTGGCCCACGGCGGGGAACGCCGCCTTGCGACCGGCCCAGAACAGCACCCGCTCCTGCTCGTCGTGGCTCACGCGGATCGTCGTTGCGCCGCGGCCTTTGGCGATCTCGGCGACGCGCTCGACCAGGTAATCGACCTCGACCGGCGGCCCGTCGAGTTCGACGATCAGCAACCCCTCGGCATCGAGCGGATAGCCCGCCCCGACATAGGCCTCGGCGCACTTGGTCGCGTCCTTGTCCATCATCTCCATGCCGCCGGGGATGATGCCCGAGGCGATGACGGCGGCGACGCAGTCGGCCGCGCCCGCCTCGGTCGGGAAACCCAGCAGCACGGCGCGCGCCGTCGACGGTTTGCTGAGGATGCGCACCGTCACCTCAGTGACGACGCCGAGCAGGCCTTCCGAACCGGTCATGATGCCGAGAAGGTCGTAGCCTTCCGCATCGAGGTGCCTGCCGCCGAGGCGCATCACCTCGCCGTTCATCAGCACCATTTCGATGCCGAGCAGGTTGTTGGTCGTGAGCCCGTACTTCAGGCAGTGCACGCCGCCCGAATTCTCCGCGACGTTGCCGCCGATCGAGCAGGCGATCTGCGAGCTGGGATCCGGCGCGTAGTAGAAGCCCTCGTGCTCGACCGCCTTGGTGACGCCGAGATTGGTGACGCCCGGCTGCACGCGGGCGCAGCGGTTGGCGTAGTCGATCTCGAGCACGCGGTTGAACTTGCCCATGGCCAGCAGGATCGCGTCCCCAACCGGCATCGAGCCGCCCGACAGCGAGGTACCGCCACCGCGCGGCACGACCTTGACCTTGTTGTCCTGGCAGTACCGCAGGATGGCGGCCACCTGGGCCACGGTCTCGGGCAGCACCACGACCAGCGGCATCTGCCGGTAGGCCGACAGCGCGTCGCATTCGAAGGGTCGCATGCCGTCGAGATCGTCGATGACGCCCTCGCCCGGAACGATCACCCGCAGCGCGGCGACGATCTCCGACCGGCGGGCGAGAATGGCGGGATCGAGCGGCGGCATCTCCATGCTTCGCTCATACGCCAAATGAAAAAGCGGCGGAAGCCGAAGCCTCCGCCGCTTTTTCGCTAAGACGCTGACGCCGTCTTCAGCCCTGGCGGGCCTTGAAGCGCGGGTTGGTCTTGTTGATCACGTAGACGCGGCCCTTGCGGCGCACGATGCGGCAGTCCTTGTGACGGAGCTTCACCGACTTGAGAGAATGACGGATCTTCATGGCCCTAACTCAACAAAAAGCCCCGGCCGGGCCGGGGTGAATTCCGAAAGCGGGCGGAAAATACGGATCGCGAACGCTTCCGTCAACCCATTGATTTTCCACCCAAGTTTCGCGAGCCCTTTTGGCGTGGAATGCCGGATTCGTCAATGATCGCAACGGCTTGAGTGCCGCATCAGGCATTGGCAATCAGCGCCGCCGCTTTCAGGTCGGCCACGAGGCCTGCGAATCCCGCGCGGCGCGCCGCCTCCTCGGGCATCCGCAGCACGGCCGACGGGTGGGTCGTCACCATACCGCGGTGGCCGTCCGGCAGCTCCAGGATCCGCCCGCGCTCGCGCGACAGGACGATGGAGCGCCGCCCTGTGAGGCTCTGCGCGGCGGTGACGCCGAGCGCCAGGATGAGCACCGGCCGGACCAGGGAGATCTCTTTGTCGATCCACACCTTGCAGATTTCGGTCTCGTAGCGGTTGGGCCGCTTGTGCAGCCGTTTCTTGCCGCGCGGCTCGTTCTTGAAGTGCTTCACCGCGTTGGTGAGGTAGATCTTGCCGCGATCGATGCCTGCCTCGGCCAAGGCCCGATCGAGCAGCCTGCCCGCCGGTCCGACGAACGGCCGGCCGGCCAGATCCTCCTGGTCGCCGGGTTGCTCGCCCACCAGCATGAGCTCCGCGCGCGCCGGCCCCTCCCCGAACACGGTCTGCGTGGCGTGGCGATAGAGCGGGCAGCGCGTGCAGCCTCTCGCCTCTTTGGCGATCGCCTTCAGTTCCGCGGTGGCGCGCACCATCCTAGCCCTCCAGCCTCTGCATCAGGGCGCGCGCGTCCGCAGGCGCATGCAGCTTGTCGGTGTTGTCGAAGTAGACATGGACGTCGCGCCGCCGGAGGCGTTTCGAGGGCGGCTCGACGAAGCTGCCGTCGGTCATTAGCGCGCCATCGCGCCAGGCCGCCACCCGCTTCGTCCATCGCGCAAGCTCTGCGGCGCTATAGGCGCTGCGATAGAGCTCGCTCGAGCCGTGCAGGCGGCAGTAGACGAAGTCGGCCGTCAGATCCATCAGCAGCGGCCACTCGACCGTGTCGGCACAGACCAGCGCGATCCGATGCTTGCGCAGCAGGGCGATGAAGGCCGGGTCGCGAAAGCTCTCGTGGCGGATCTCCACTGCATGCCGGATCGGTCCCGGGCTTTCGGACCGCAACCAGGCCCGCGCCTTCAGGCGATGGTCGTGACGCCGGCCAAGATGCGCCGCCTGCTCCGTGTCGCGCGGCAGGATCTCGAAGAAGGCTTCCAGCCGCTCCGGCTCGAAGCGGAAGTTGGGCGGGAACTGCCACAGGATGGGCCCGAGCTTGCGGCCGAGCCGCAGCACGCCCGAGGCCATGAAGTTGGCCAGCGGCGTCACCGGGTCGCGCAGCCGCTTCATGTGGGTGAGGAAGCGCGGCCCTTTGACCGCGAACACGAAACCGTCGGGCGTGGCGTCGTACCACTGCCGGAACGAGTCCGGCACCTGCAGGCTGTAGAAGGTGCCGTTGATCTCGACGCTGGGAAAGATCGTGGCGAGATGCGCCAGCTCGTCCTTCTGCGGCAGGCCTTTCGGGTAGAACGGCCCCCGCCACGGGGCGTAGCGCCATCCCGAGACGCCGATGAGAACCTGCGATCGCCGGACCATGCCGCCAAACGGTGCAGGCGCTCTGCGGTTGCCCCTGCTCCTGCGGCCGCTACTCCTCCGGTTCGGTGCTGAACTCCAGCGGATGGCCGGCACCGCGGGCCATGTCGTTGGCCTCGCCCGCCTTGGACTCGGCGACATCGCGTGTATAGGTCGCCACGACGCAGGCGCCGCGCTGATGCGCCGTCATCATCACGCGATAGGACTGTTCCTCGGTCATGCGGAACACCGCCTTCAGAACGACGACCACGAACTCGCGCGGCGTGTAGTCGTCGTTCAGGAGGATCACCTTGTAGAGCGGCGGCTGCTTGGTCTTGGTCCGCTCCACCGCCTGCGGCTTGGTGTCGATCTCGCTCATCGATCTCCCTTCAGTTTCCCTGAGGGCACCAACGAGCGACAGTCTCACCCCATCGGCATCGTCTCGGCAAGAGGCGCCGAGCTGGGGAAGGTTCCGCCGCCCCAAGCTGAGGGACCATTTTGAATCTCACGCCCGTTCAATAGCGTCGCGATCCCATTTAAACTCGACAAGAGAAGATGACCGAGAATCGCAGCAATATTCTGGGACTGCCCGCGGCCAGCATGATTGCCGTATTGGCCGACGCGGCCATCCTGGCGTCCGTTTCCATGTTCTTGCTAACTACAGGTCATATCGATCGGGTTCCCCGGTTGGTGATCGGGATTGCATTCGTCATCGTTGCCTTGAATGTACTGATCATCCTGCTGGGTCGCAGGATGCAAAGACGGACCTTACAGACTCTTCGACTGGTCGCTCTCGTTGGCAATGCCGGCCTGTTGGTAGTTTCTGGCCTGGCTGCGATGCTTGCCTTCGCACTGCTCGGAAGCGGCGGCGCCGGAGGGCTCAAGGGCTCCCTTGAAGTAGCGGTCTATCTTGCGCCGATTGCCGCCGCAGTAGCTCTGAACATGAAGGTCATTGCCGGCGCTAAGCCGCCCCCCTGCTGACGTGCGCTTCGAGCGCGCGCGCATCCGCATAACCTTGAAGCGCTATGCGGCGGCTCACGCCTGAGGCTTGGTGTCGACATTGCTCATCGATCTCCCTTCAGTTTCCCTGGGGACACCACCGAGCGACAGTCTCAGCCCACCGGCATCGTCTCGGCAAGAGGCGGCAGCTTCACGACCTTGTCGTACCAGGCGGCGAGCTTGGGATGGCCCGGACGCCACGGCTCGTTGGCGTAGCGGAAATCGAGATAGCCGAGCGCGCAGCCAATCGCGATCTCGCCGATCGTCGTCAGGTCGCCGAGCGAATCGGCCTCCTTCTCCAGCACGTCGAGCGAGCGCGAGACCTTGCCCTGCTGCAGGGCGATGTAGCTCTGGCGGCCTTCGTCCTGCGGCAGCGCGATCTCGCGGCGGCGCGGCTGGGTGGCATCGAGGATGCCGTCGGCCAGCGCCTGCTGGGTGAGCGCCTTCCAGCGCGCCGGGCCGGGCGCGGGAAACAGGTTCGGCGCACTGCCCTGGCTGTCGAGATACTCGCAGATCACCGGGCTGTCGTAGAGCGACATGCCGTCGTCGGTAATCAGGCTCGGCACCTTGGAGAGAGGATTGACCGGCAGCAGCGCCGGATCGGTCGTGCCGACCTTCCAGCGTTCGATCTTGTCGTTGAGCCCGCGCGCGATGGCGCAGGCCAGTACCTTGCGGACATAGGGGCTGGCGGCGGAATAGGCGATCTTCATGGCGTTTCCTCAAATCGTCGAAGCGGCGCGCACGTTATCCCGCCCGCCGCCCGCGACGCCATGAATTTCCCCGATCCGGCTTGCTCAGTCGTCGCCCTGATAGTCCGACACCGCCGTGACGTAGCCCGCCGCCACGTCGGCGGCGAGTGCCGCCGCGGAGCGCAGCTTCGGATCGCCATGGCCGCCGCCACCGGGCGTGCCCAGCGAGACCGTGTCGCCCTTGTTCAACACGTACTGCTTCTTGGGATCGGTCTTCTCGCCATTGATGCGCAGCTCGCCCGGCGCCCCGTCCTTGCCGCCCTCGATGCCGAAGGCCGCAAAGATCGTGCGCTCGGCCAGGAAGGAAACGGCGATGGGTGTCTCGCTGCGGCTCTCGATCAGGATCTCCTGCCCCAACCCGCCGCGATGACGACCGGCACCGCCGGAATCGGGACGCAGCTTCTTGTGATGGAAGCGCAGCGGCGCGATGTGCTCGCTGATCTCGATCGAGGTCGAGCTGACGTTCGACGGCCATGAGAGACAGGTGACACCGTCGCGCTGCGTGTTGCCGCCCATGCCGCCATTGTAGAAGAACATGTTGGCGTAAGGTTTGCCGCCCTCCCGCACGCCCGACTGGTTCATGCCCCACATCGGCGAGCCGCAGGCCGCCATAACGCGTTCCGGCACGATCTGGCCGAGGCAGCCGAACACCAGCATCGGTATGTAGTGCCCGATGAGCATGCGCGAGCCGCCCGGTGCGGGGAATTGCGGGTTGACGATGCAGCCCGGCGGCGCGGTGAGCGTGATCGGCCGCCACGCACCTTCGTTGTTGGGCAGGTTGGAGTTGGTGCAGACCTTCACCCCATACATGCACATCGCGTTCGTGTAGCACATGGCGCAGTTGATCGCCCGGTCGACCTGGGCATCAGTGCCGGCGAAGTCGATCAGGATCTCGTCGCCCTTAACGGTGAGCGCCATCTTGATGGTGATGGGCCTGTCCATGATGCCGTCGGTCTTCAACTCGCTGCGATAGGTGCCGTCGGGCAGTTCGCGGATCGCGGCCCGCATCGCCGCCTCGCAACGCCCCTGGATCTCGCGCGCGAGATCGGTGAGATCCGGCAGTCCGTAATTCTCCATCAGAACCAGCAGGCGATCTTCCATGAGGTCGAGCGCCACGATCTGCGCATAGAGATCGCCCATCGTCTGGTCGGGCGTGCGCACGTTCTTGCGGATCAGCGCCACCAGCGTTTCGTCGGTCCTGCCGGCCGCCATCATCTTCATCGGCGGGATCTGCAGCCCCTCCTCGAAGACCTCGCGCGGCTCCGGGCTGCGAATCTTGCCGCCGATGTCGGGCACGTGCGCAGTCGTGGCGCTGAAGGCGATCAGCTTGCCGTTGCGGAAGATCGGC
>CAZPOS010000242.1:0-8244 GCA_964588065.1 uncultured Reyranella sp. | reverse complement strand
GGCGGCTTCATCCGCACCCAGATTCCGCACTTCCGCCTGCCGGAGTCGGTGATCGACGAGGAAGTCGGCTACATCACCGGCATCGGCAACGTTGAGTTCCGCCACCAGAGGGTCGATTCGCTGAAGGCAGTGCTGGCCGAAGGCTACGACGCGGTGTTCGTAGGCTCCGGCGCGCCGCGCGGCCGCGACCTCGACGTGCCGGGCCGCAAGGAAGCCGCGGCCAACATCCATATCGGCCTCGACTGGCTGTCGTCGGTCTCGTTCGGCCACATCGACAAGGTCGGCAAGCGCGTGATCGTGCTGGGCGGCGGCAACACGGCGATGGACTGCTGCCGCACCGCCCGCCGCCTGGGCGGCGAGGACGTGAAGGTGATCGTCCGCTCCGGCTTCGACGAGATGAAGGCGTCGCCGTGGGAGAAGGAAGACGCGATCGGCGAGGACATCCCCATCCTCAACATGCTCGTCCCGAAGGAAGTCCGCCACGAGGGCGGCAAGATCAAGGGCGTGCTGTTCGAGAAGGTGGTCGCCAAGTACGACGACAAGGGCCGCCGCTCACTCGTGCCGTCGGGCGAGCCCGACGAGTTCTACGAGTGCGACGACGTGCTGGTGGCGATCGGCCAGGAGAACGCCTTCCCCTGGATCGAGAAGGATGCCGGCATCGAGTTCGACAAGTGGGGCCTGCCGCAGCTCAACGAGAAGACCTTCGCCAGCACGCATCCGAAGGTGTTCTTCGGCGGCGACGCGGCGTTCGGGCCGAAGAACATCATCTGGGCGGCGGCGCACGGCCACGAGGCCGCGACCTCCATCCACAAGATGCTGATCGGCGAGAACCCCGAGGAGCGTCCCGCGCCCGGCGTCAACGTCGCCAGCCAGAAGATGGGCATCCACGAGTGGAGCTACGACAACGCTCCCACCATCGACCATCGCCTCAAGGTCCCGCATCGCCCCAAGCAGGAGGCGCTGAAGGACATCATGGCCGAGGTCGAACTGGGGTTCGATCCGCAGCTCGCCTTCAAGGAAGCGCAGCGATGCCTCAACTGCGACGTCCAGACGGTGTTCAGCGGCCAGCTCTGCATCGAGTGCGACGCCTGCGTCGACATCTGTCCGATGGACTGCATCACCTTCACCGAGAACGGTGAGGAAAAGGAGCTGCGCACGCGCCTGACGGCGCCGGCGATGAACCCGACGCAGGACCTCTACGTCGGCGCCGGGCTCAAGACCCAGCGCGTCATGGTCAAGGACGAGGATGTCTGCCTGCACTGCGGGCTGTGCGCCGAACGCTGCCCGACCGGCGCATGGGACATGCGCAAGTACTACATCGAAATGACACACGCGGAGCACGCATGCCGCAAGCAATAGCCGCCGTTAACGATTTCGTCGTCAAGTTCGCGAACGTCAACGGATCCGGATCGGCCTCGGCCAACGAGCTCTTCGCCCGGTCGATCCTGCGCATGGGCGTGCCGGTCAGCCCGCGCAACATCTTCCCCTCGAACATCCAGGGCCTGCCGACCTGGTACGAGGTGCGCGTCACCGAGAAGGGTTATCTCGGACGGCGCGGCGGCGTCGACATGATGGTCGCGATGAATCCGCAGACCTGGGCCGAGGACGTGAAGGAGATCACGCCCGGCGGCTACCTGTTCTACGATTCGACCAAGCCCATGCCCTCGTCGATGTTCCGCGAGGACATCAACGTGATCGGCGTGCCGCTGACGGCGATCACCAACGCCACCTACACCGACGCCCGCCAGCGCCAGCTGTTCAAGAACATCATCTATGTCGGCGCACTCTCGGTGCTGCTCGACATCGACGAGAAGCAGATCCAGCGGCTGTTCAGCGAGCAGTTCAAGGGCAAGGAAAAGCTCATCGATTCCAACGTGAAGGCGATGAACCTCGGCCGCGACTGGGTGAAGCAGCATGTCGATCCCGACCTGGTGAAGCTCAAGGTGCGGCACGCCGACAATGTCGGCGACCGCATCTTCGTCGAGGGCAACAGCGCGGCGGCGCTCGGCGCGGTCTATGGCGGCGCCACGGTGTGTGCCTGGTATCCGATCACGCCGTCTTCCTCGCTGGCCGAGGCGTTCCAGAGCCATTGCAAGAAGTTCCGGCACGACAAGGAGACCGGCAAGGCCAAGTACGCGATCGTGCAGGCCGAGGACGAACTGGCCTCGATCGGCATGGTGATCGGCGCCGCCTGGAACGGCGCCCGCTCCTTCACCGCCACGTCCGGTCCCGGCATCTCGCTGATGACCGAGTTCATCGGCCTCGCCTACTTCGCCGAAGTCCCGGCGGTGCTGGTGAACGTGCAGCGCGGCGGGCCCTCGACCGGCATGCCGACCCGCACGCAGCAGTCGGACCTTCTGGGCTGCGCCTACGCCTCGAACGGCGACACCAAGCACGTGCTGCTGTTCCCCGAGGACCCGCGCGAGTGCTTCGAGTTCACCGCCGAGGCGCTCGACCTCGCCGACCGGCTGCAGACCCCGATCTTCGTCATGACCGATCTCGACATCGGCATGAACCACCGGCTGTGCAAGCCGTTCGCCTGGGACGAGAACCGCGTCCTCGACCGCGGCAAGGTGATGACCGCCGAGGATCTCGAGGCCGGCAAGACCTTCGGCCGCTATCTCGACGTCGACGGCGACGGCATCCCGTACCGTACCTATCCGGGCACGCATCCGACCAAGGGCTCCTACTTCACGCGCGGCACGACCAAGGACGAGTTCGCGCGCTACTCGGAGGAAGGCCCGGTCTATGTGCGCAACATGGAGCGGCTGCAGAAGAAGTGGGAGACCGCGAAGAAGATCGCGCCGCAGCCGCTGCGCTACTCCTCGCCCAAGCCGACGCGCTTCGGCGTCATCTACTTCGGCTCGACCAGCCCGGCGATGGACGAGGCGATCGACCATCTCGAGGCGGAGGGCCATCACGTCAACGCGCTGCGCGTGCGCTCCTTCCCCTTCGCGCAGAGCGTCGAGGATTTCATCCACGAGCACGACCGCGTCTTCGTCGTCGAGCAGAACCGTGACGCGCAGCTGCGCACGATGTTGCTCAGCGAATACACGCTCGACGCGCGCAAGATCGTGCCCGTCCTGCACTATGACGGCACGCCGATCACGGCGCGCTTCATCGCGACCGACATCGCCACCAAGCTCGGTCAGTTCAAGGTTGTCCCGTTCGACAAGGCCGCGTCATGACCTACATCGCCAAGCCCCGTCTCCATCACCCGTCGCTGGTCAAGAACAAGGCCGGCTACACGCGGCGCGACTATGAGGGCGCCGTCTCGACGCTCTGCGCCGGTTGCGGCCACGATTCGATCAGCGCCGCGATCATCCAGGCCTGCTATGAGCTCGACATCCTGCCGCACCAGGTTGCCAAGCTCTCGGGCATCGGCTGCTCGTCCAAGGCGCCGACGTACTTCGTGGGCGCGAGCCACGGCTTCAACACGGTGCACGGCCGCATGCCCTCGGTGATGACCGGCGCCAACCTGGCCAACCGCGACCTTACCTATCTGGGCGTGTCCGGCGACGGCGATTCCGCCTCGATCGGCCTCGGCCAGTTCGCCCACGTCATGCGGCGCGGCGTGAACATGACCTACATCGTCATGAACAACGGCGTGTACGGCCTGACCAAGGGCCAGTTCTCCGCCACCGCCGACAAGGGCTCGATCAGCAAGAAGGGCGTCTCCAATCCCGATTCCTCGATCGACATGGTGTCGCTGGCCATCCTGATGGGTGCCACCTTCGTCGGCCGCTCCTTCTCGGGCGACAAGCACCAGCTCGTGCCGCTGATCAAGGCGGCGATGGCGCACAAGGGCGCGGCCTTCCTCGACGTCATCAGCCCCTGCGTCGCCTTCAACAACCATGCCGGCTCGACCAAGAGCTACGACTATGTGCGCGAGCACAACGAGGCGCTGAACCGCATCGACTTCATCGAGACCCGCGAGGAGATCACCACCTCCTACGAACCCGGCACCACGAAGACGGTACAGCAGCATGACGGCTCGATCCTGCGCCTGCGCAAGCTCGGCGAGGACTATGATCCGTCCGACAAGGTCGCGGCCGTGAAGCGCGTCCAGGAAGGCCTGCATGCCGGCGAGGTCGTGACCGGCCTCCTCTACGTCGATCCGACGCCGAGCGACCTGCACGCCAACCTGAACACGGTCGACGTGCCGCTCAATACGCTGAACGCGCCCGAACTGTGCCCTGGCACCTCCGCGCTCGAAAAGATCAACGCCAGCCTGCGCTGATCCTCTCAATGGAGCGCGCCACTCCAGTGGCGCTCATGATCATGAGGCGCCACTGGAGTGGCGCGCTCCAATTCTACAGGTCGACTCTCTCGTCTGCGACCGACTTGCGCTTTTCCATGTTGAAGCGGCCGGCATAGATCGGCCGTTCGCCGGTCGTCGGTCCGGGATACTGCACGATCAGGATCTCGCCGCCGGTCTCTGTCCGGAACTCGCCCTCGAAATGCGGGTCGGGATGATAGAGCATCGTGCCCGGCGGGCAGGCACGGCCGTCGATCGTGAAGTCGCCCTTCAGCACCAGCCAGACCTGGGCAAAGCCGTGATAGTGCTCGGGATGATGCGCGCCCGGCTCCAGCCGCAGGATGCCGGCATTGGGCTGCGTCGGGTCCTCGGGACTCGGATGGAACAGCATCTTGCCGGTCTCGCCCGGCCAGCGGATCGTCTCCCAGTCGATCTCGTCGAGATGGCGCACCTGGTAGGGCTTGTGATCGCGGCGCGACGCCTCGCGCGTCGTGGCGAGGCCTGCATTGGCCGCCGCCGTGTCGGGAACGTGCTTGCTCATGGCTGGCTTTCCTCCTTCGGATTGTCTTGCTTGTGTTTGGGCGACGAGAGCCGCCACCAGTCCGGCACGTCGGCCGCATCGGCGGGCTTCGCCACCGACATCAGCACCTGGGCCTGCCCGCGCCCGGCATTCTCCGCCCGATGCGGCTGCTGCGAGTCGATCAGGATTCCGTCCCCCGCCTTCAACAGGTGCCGTTCGGCGCCGACCTGGAACAGCACCTCGCCCGACAGCACGTAGCAATGCTCCTGGCCGGGATGCGAGACGGTCGCCTCCATGCCCCTGGCGCGTGGGAAGACGAGATGGAAGACCTCCATGCGATCGAGCGGGGCACCGCCCCCGAGATGGCGCCAGCGGTAGCCCGTCGCCGCGACCTCCTGCAGTGCACCCTCGCCGCCCCGGTGCACGGCAACCATCGTCTTGGCCGGTGCCGCCTCGCTGGGAAACAGCTCGTGCAATCCGAGCCCAAGCACATCGGCGAGCTGGATGAGATTGGCGATCGAGGCCGCCGCCTGGCCGCGCTCCAGCTTGGACAGGAACCCTTCGGAAAGGCCGGCCCGGCCGGCGACCTGTGCCAGGGTGAGGCCGGCTCCCGTCCGCGCGGCCCGCAGGCGGCGGCCGATGTCACGGGTTGTCTCGGCGATACGGTGCGTCGATCTGCTCATGCCCTGTGATGGACCGGACTTTCACCTATAGCAAGTTCTCTTTCTCCACTGGCATGCACCGGAATCGCGTAGACTTCCATCCATGGACGATACGGCGACAGGGTTTCGCCTGGGCGAGGCCCGCTTCTTCCCGTGGGGCACGCGCTTCGACGCCGTGGTCCGCGACTTCGAGGGCACCGGCTACGCGAGCCGGCCCTTGCCCTGCAGCGAGGCCTACGGCTTCGCGACCTGCTCGGCCGAGCCGTCGGCGCCGCGACCGGACCGGCCGGTGCTGACCGTCACGTACGAGCTGGCCGCCACCGCCGCTCCCGCGCGGGATTTGTTCGCCCCGCTGGTGATGCGCCTCGGGGCGCCCCACAAGATCGAGCGCGACGAGCTTTCGCCCCAGGCAAGCTCGTCCGACCATGTGGTGCTCCACGCCAACTGGAAGACGGCCGCCGGCATTCCCATCGGCCTGTCGCTCTATGGCGCGCCGCGGGCCACCCGCTTCGGCGACAGCGCCGGCGCGCTCTATCTCAGCTGGGGTGATCTCGAGGCGGCGGCTGCGCCCTGGATTGCGGAATGGCAGGCCGCCAACGAAGCGGTCGCCCAGGCCGCCGGCTCGCCCGGCAGCATCGCCCGGTTCAGCGTCGGCTATGACGTGCGCGCGAGCGACGCGCACGACCCGCTGCGGATCGCCAATCGCTGTCTCAGCGCACCGGAACTGCTCGACACGCCACGCTCGGTTGCCCACGGCCTCGGCGACCGCGGGTTCGCGCTGTGGAGCGACGCCGCGGGCACACGCTGGCACCTCTCCACGTCGGCCTGCACCATCGTGCTGGGCGGGCCGGATACCTCCCGGGTCAGGGTGGCCAGCGTCGAGCCGGCGCGGGGCGGCGGATTCTCCTCCATCGACATCGGCGGCTGGTGGGTGCGCGACGCCTGGAAATCGCGCGCGATCGAGGAGGCCGTGCACGCTCTCGAACGCGTACCCGGCCTCACCATCGAACGCTCCTCAGGTCACGACGTCTAGCGTCCCCGTCTCGCCCGGCGCCCGCTTCAGGTCGAGGCGGGTGGCGTGCCATTCGCGCAGCGACGGCCGATGGCCGATCGAGACGACCGTCGCTTGCGGCAACCGTTCCTTCAGCACGCCGTAGACCGCCGCTTCGTTGGCCTCGTCGAGCGAGGCCGTGGCCTCGTCGAGGAACAGCCAGTCGGGCTTGAACACCAGCGCCCGCGCGATCGCCAGCCGCTGCTGTTCGCCGCCCGACAGGATGTTGCTCCAGTGCGCCTCCTCGTCGAGTCGGCTGGCCAGATGACCGAGCCGTGCCGCCTCCAGCGCCCGCACGATCTCGGCATCGTTGGCCGTCGAGCGTTCGTCGGGATACTTCACGGCATCGCGCAGGGTGGCGATCGGGATGTAGGGCTTCTGCGGCAGGAACAGCACGCGCGTGCCGGCCGGGATCAGCACCCGCCCGTGCCCGAACGGCCAGATGCCGGCCAGCGCCCGGAACAAGGTGCTCTTGCCCGAGCCGCTGCTGCCGGAGATCAGCGTCCAGGCCCCCTTCGGCAGGGTGAGGTCCAGGTCCTTGAGCAGGGTCTGGCCCGTCGGCAGAGCCAGATCGAGGCCGCTCGTGCCGACATCGGTCCGACCCGCCTCGGGCGTGACGGTGATGTTCTCCGGCGGCTTCTCGTCGATCGCCGTCTGCAACCCCTTCAAGCGGTCCATCACCGCGCGCAGCTCGGCGACGTTGGTGTAGTTGTCGATGAAGAACGACAGCGCCGACTGGACCTGCCCGAAGGCCTGGGCCGTCTGCATCACGATGCCCAGGGTGATCGCGCCGGCGAAGAAGCGCGGCGCCGTCACGAGGTAGGGGAAGATGATCGCAAGCTGGCCGTAGCCGATCTGGTAGAAGACCAGCTGCATCTCGGTCACCAGCACGCGCCAGGCATTGTTGAAGACGTCGGTGAATCGTTCCTCGAGCACCGCGTTCTCGCGCGGCTCGCCGCGATAGAGCGCGATGCCCTCGGCATTCTCGCGCACCCGCATCAGGCCGAAGCGGAAGTTCGCCTCGTAGCGCTGCTGCAGGAAGTTGAGCGGGATCAGTCGCCGGCCGACCAGGTTGGCCAGCCAGGTGCCGAGAAAGGCATAGATCAGCGCCGCCCAGACCATGTAGCCCGGGATCACCACGTCGAGGCCGATGAAGGCCAGGGACATCGGTCCCGACAGCTGCCACAGGATGAACAGGAAGGAGATCAGCGTCGCCACGGCGCTGATCAGGCCGAGCAGCAGGGTCATCGTGTAGAAGCCCAGCAGCCTGAGGTCCTCGGAGATGCGCTGGTCAGCGTTGTCGACCTTGCGCTCGAGTTCGATCCGGTAGTAGCCGCGGCCGTCGAGCCAGTGGTCGAGATAGTGCCCGGTGAGCCACCGCCGCCACCGCAGGCGCAGATACGGGCTTACAAGCCCGCGTGCCACGCCGAAGGCGATGGCGAGCGCCGCGATCCAGCCGAAATTGCCCATCTCGAGCCAGAACGCCGCCTCGTCCTTGTTCTGCAGGCTGTCGTAGAAGCGCCGGTTCCACTCGCTGAAGGCGACGTTCACGGTCACGCTCGCCAGGGTGAGCCCGATCGCGCCGACCAGCAGGACGATGGCAATCCAGCGCTCCTCCGAGCGGAAATAGGGAATTACCAGGCGCCACCAGTCGCCCAGGTAGGAACTCACGCTCTTCATGCAGGGAATCCTTTCGGAGCGGCACACTGCCCCAGACAGCGCGACGATGACAACGGCGCCCGCGGCGGCGGCG
>CAZPOS010000241.1:0-8348 GCA_964588065.1 uncultured Reyranella sp. | reverse complement strand
GCCGCCGGGAACGAAGATCTCGGCCTGGTAGAGCAGGTTGGCGCCGCCGGACTCGACCAGGTTCACGACCGGCAGCTTGTTCTCCATGACGATCTGCTGGACGCGCTGGCCTTTGCGCTGGCCGGAGGGCGCCACGGTGCCGCCCTTGATCGCGGAGTTCGACGCCGTCACCACGCAGCGCACGCCCTCGACAT
Organism: uncultured Reyranella sp.; assembly: GCA_964588065.1. Lineage (GTDB taxonomy): Bacteria > Pseudomonadota > Alphaproteobacteria > Reyranellales > Reyranellaceae > Reyranella. Next base: position 8,154 of record CAZPOS010000241.1, on the reverse strand, counting down.
AGCCGATGCCGGCGACCGAGCCGCCGCCGGCGCTCGAGCCGTCCTTGTCGTCGTGCATGCGGTAGCCGGCCAGCGGCATCAGCTCGAGGAAGGGCGCCCCGCGATCCAGCAGCAGCGCGATGCGCTCTCGAGGCATCAACTGGCGGCGCTTGGCGAAGCGCTCGCGCGACTTTTCCGAGGCCGCCTGGACGCTGGCCTCGGCCTGCCGGAATTCGTCGATCGCTGCCAGCATCCGTTCGCGGTTCTGCTTGAACTCGTTGCTGTTGCGATCGATCTGGCTCTCGAGAATCGGCATGTCGTCCTCAGCCGCCCAGGACCTTGGGCGTCGTGGCCAGGTGGAAGCCGTCGAACGGCGTGGAACGGTCGGTGGCCGGCAGGTCTACCGAGCGGTTGGCGAGCGGCACGCCGCCGTCGATTCTGATCTCCGTGCCGGTGATGTAGGCCGAGGCGTCGCTCAGCAGGAAGCACACGGCGGCGGAGACTTCGCTTTCGGTGCCGAGGCGGCCGAGCGGGCAGTAGCCCTTGAGTTTGGGGATCTGCTCCTTGAAGTCGCCGGTATAGGTGTCCATGCCGGAGGAGGCGATCCACCCCGGCGCCACCGAGTTCACGCGCACGCCGGCCGCGGCCCATTCGAAGGCAAGAGTCATGGTGAGGTTGGCCATGCCGGCCCGCGCGGCGCCGGTGTGGACCATGTTGGGGAAGCCGTTGCGGTAGTCGGCGGTCATGTTGACGATCGAGCCACCGTGATGCTGCATCGACTGGGTGAAGACCTCGCGGCTCACGATGAAGCCGCCCGTCAGGTTGTTGCGCACGACGACGTCGAAGCCCTTGGCGCTGAGCGCCGCGGCAGGTGAGGGGAACTGGCCACCCGCATTGTTGAACAGCCCATGGATGCGTCCGCTCTTCGCCACGATCGCCGCGATCGCTTCCTTGACCTGGACTTCCTCGCGGATGTCGAAGACCTGGGTGTCGCAAGTGCCGCCTACGGCCTCGATCTCGGCGCGGACCTTGTCGAGCTTTTCCTGTTTGCGGCCGGTGATGACCACGTGGGCGCCGAGGGCGGCGATCTCGTGGGCCGTGCACCGGCCGATGCCGCTGCCGCCGCCGGTCACGACGACCGTCCGGCCCTCAAACAATCCCGGTTTGAAGACCGAGCGATAGGTCATGTTTCCTCCCACTGAACGACCGTTTACCGGCCTGTAGTTGACGTTTACGTAAAGGTCAAGTAATCCCGCTGGGCACCGCCGACGGGAGGAGTTCGCTCATGACCTTGCAGGAAATCACCGCGAAAATGAAGGAAGGCGCTTCGAAGAAGACGGCCTTCGGAAACAGCGTCAAGTTCGCCACGGATCAGGGCGTCGTCCATATCGACGGCAACCAGACTCCGCCGGCCGTGACCAACGACGATACGGCCGCCGATTGCACCATCAAGATGGACTTCAGCGACTTCGCCGACCTCATCGGCGGCAAGCTCGACGGCATGACCGCGTTCATGACCGGAAAGCTCAAGATCGAAGGCGACATGGGCGTCGCCATGAAGCTGCAGTCGATCCTGCGCTAAGCGCATAGCGCTTAGCGTCGGTGGGCGACAGCGCCTTCTGAGGCGCGAAAGCCCACGCCGCAATAACAACGGGCCCCCTTCGTCGGGGCCCTTTTCTATGCCTGCCTGCTCTTGTGGTAGTGCCGCCTTGCCTTGGCGCGGTTGCCGCATGACGACATGGTGCACCAGCGTCGCTTGCCAGCCCGGCTCTCGTCGAGGAACAGATACAGGCATTCCGGATTGGCGCAGCGCCGCACCTTGGCGAGGCTCGCGCTCGCCAGCAGGTCACCCGCCGACCAGAGGACGGGCGCCAGAAGTGCCAGCGCCGTGCCCGATCTCGCGTCGAGGTCCCAGTCGAACGTCTCCTTGGCGCGTTTCAGCGTCCGACGGGCCGGTGCATCGGCGAGAGCGGCATTCAACCCGTCGAAATCGCGACCGGCGGGCGCCTTTCCCTGCGCCACGGCGTCGAACAGCCGATGGATCGTCTCGCGCAGCTCCAGCGCCCGTTCGAATTCCTTCTGCGAGGGCGGTTTGGGGGCCTTGGTCCAGGCCGCCAGATCTGCCGGCGTGTTCAGCGTTTCGGTCGGCGCCTGCTGCCCGCGCCAGTAACGCGTGTTGGCGAACTCGAGGCAGAGGTCCGGGCGGTTCATCGACGGGACTTACTAACCGCTTGTCCGGTTGACAAGAACGACGGCGCGCATAACCATATAACCGGTTAATTAGTTACAAGGAGGACTCGTCATGTTCGACCATGTTTCCATCGGTGTTGCCGACATCGCCCGTGCCCGGAGGTTCTACGATGCCGCGCTCGAGCCGCTCGGCTACACGCGGCTGAGCGACGGCGAGACGTCGCTCGGCTACGGCGCGAAGGATGTCGGCCTGTGGATCGGCCAGTCGGCTCGTCCGGTGAAGGCCGACAAGGAGTCAGGACTACATTTCTGTCTGGCGGCGCAGAACCGCGAGGCCGTCGATGCGTTCTATGCGAACGCGCTGGCGGCCGGCGGGTCGGACAACGGCAAGCCGGGCGTTCGGGCCGATTACAGTCCGACCTACTATGCGGCCTTCGTGGTCGATCCCGACGGCTATCGGATCGAAGCCTATTGCGGGAGGTGAGGACAGCCTGACCGGAGAAGCGATGCTGAAGGGAGGGTGTTTCTGCGGCGCCGTCCGCTACGCGGCGGGCGGTGAGCCTTGGCACGGGACGGTGTGCCACTGCTCGATCTGTCGTCGTACGACCGGCGCGCCGACCGTCGCGTGGTTCACCGTCAGAACCAGCGACTTCCGCGTCGTCACCGGCCAGCCCAGCCGTTTCCGCTCATCCGCGGGCGCGACTCGCACCTTCTGGGCGTCGTGCGGCACCGCGCTCTCGTTTCAGTCGGACGACCAACCGGACGAGATCGACGTGACGACCGCATCGCTGGACGACCCCGAACGGGTGCCGCCCCAGTCGCACAACTGGCGGGCGTCGGGACTGTCCTGGGCCGGAAGCGAAGATGGACTGCCGGCCTACCCGGGGAAGCGGCCCGGCTAGGGGGGCGGTTAGGCCGCCTTCTTGCCGTGATGGCTGTGCAGCTTGGTGCTCAGGACCCGGCGGATGGCATTGAATTCCGGGCCGGCGACGTCGCGCGGACGGGCGAGGTCGAGCGGATTGTCGCTCTCGATGCGGCCGGGGCCCGGCGTCATCACCACCACCCGGTTGGCCAGCAGGATCGCTTCCTCGACCGCATGGGTGACGAACACGACCGTGAGCTTCGTGCGCTCCCAGATGTCCAGCAGCTCGTCCTGCAGGCGCTCGCGCGTCATGGCGTCGAGGGCGCCGAACGGCTCGTCCATCAGCACCAGCTCGGCATCGTTCGCCAGCACCCGTGCGATCGCCACCCGCTGCTTCATGCCGCCGGAGAGCTGGTGCGGATAGGCGTTGGCGAACTTGGCGAGGCCAACCAGATCGATGAACTTGTCGACGATCTGCTTCACCTCGGCGGCGCCGAGGCCGCGCGACGCCGGTCCGAAGCCGATGTTGGCGCGCACGCTCAGCCACGGAAACAAGGCATAGTCCTGGAAGACCATGCCGCGCGACGGATCTGGGCCGGCGATCGGCTTGCCCCACATCAGCGCCTCGCCTGACGAAGGCTGGTCGAAGCCGGCCATGATGCGGAGCAGGGTGGACTTGCCGCAGCCGGAGGCGCCGATCAGGCAGATGAACTCGCCCTTGTTGATCGAGAGGTTGGCGTCGGAGAGGGCATGGATCGTCTGGTCCTGCAGCCGGAAGACCTTGGACACGCCCTTGATCTCGACGATCGGTGTCGCGGACTCAGCCATGATGGTTCGGGCTCCAGCGCAGCAGGTAGTTGCCGAGCGCCACGACGACGCGGTCGGAGAGGTAGCCGGCCAGGCCGATCACGATCATGCCGCAGATCACCAGCTCGGTGCGCGACAGGGTGCGGCCGTCCATGATCACGGCGCCCAGCCCCTGAGGCACGCCGGTCATCTCCCCGACGACGATGACGAACCAGGCGAGGCCGAGGCCCAGCCTCAGGCCGGTGAAGATCGAGGGCGTCGCGGCCGGGAGGACCACCTTGTAGAACTGGGCGTTGCCGCGGCAGCCCAGCATCGAGGCGGCCTCGAACAGCTTGGGGTCGACGGATCGCACGCCGAAGATCGTGTTGAGCAGGATCGGATAGAAGGCGCCGAGGCAGACCAGGGCGAAGGCCGATTTGGCCCCGAGGCCGAACAGGATCATCGACAGCGGCAGCCAGGCCGTCACCGGGATCGGCCGCATGACCTGCAGGAAGGGATCGAGCAGCATGCGGGCGGTCGGCACCCGCCCGATCAGGATGCCGATCGGCAGGGCGAAGATCGCGGCCAGCGCGAAGCCGCCATAGACGCGGCTCATCGACGCCAGCAGATGGGTGGTGAGCGTCGCGGAGTAGGCGTCGTCGTAGATGCCGCCCACCGCGAAGTCGATCATGTATTCCCCGACGGCGTAGGGCGTCGGGATGAGGCGCGTCCATTGCTGGGTGGTCGCCACCTGCCAGAAGGCGAGCAGCATCAGCGGCACGATCAGCGCCAGCACGGTGGGCTTGAAGCGCGCCCATGTCGTGCGCGTCGCCGCGCGCGGAAGGATGGCGGCCGGAGCCGCCGGAACCGATCCTGTGTCGGCGATCGCCATGATGCGCTCCGTCGCCCCTATGCGTCGCCTAGCTGGCGATCTCGTTCGAGAACTTGGGATTGAGGAAGACGTCGAACTTGGGCAGGGCGCGGATCTGCTTCAGCTCCAGCATGTGCTGGGCGTAGGTCTTGGCCTGGCCCTGGACCTTGTCGTCGAGCTTCCACACATACTCGACGTTGTCGGCGCCCAGCGCCTGCTCGACCGCGGCGCGGTTGGCGCCGAGCTTCTGCACCGTCATCTCGACCACGGCCGGCTTGTTCGCCGACATGAATTCGACGGCCTGGCGGTGGGTCTTGAGCATGGTGCGGATCATCTCGGGGTTCTTGGTGACGGTCTCCTCGTTGGTGCCGATGATCATGTTGAGGCCGCCCATCGCCGTGCCGTACGGATACTCGACGAGCTGCCCGACACCGGAGGTGATCGACAGGGCCGGGCCCGGCTCGGCGCCGACATAGGCATCGATGTCGCCGCGCGCGAGCATGGCCGGCATCTCGCCGAACGGGACGCGCACCGAGGTGATGTCCTTCAGCGTGAGACCTTCCATGCGCATGCGCTCCAGAATGAAGACTTCCTGGGTCGAGCCCGGCCAGATGCCGACCTTCTTGCCCTTGAGGTCCTTGATCGTCTTCACGTCGGAGCCGGCCTTGGAGATCACGCCCATGCCCTTGTTCGACATCGCGCCCACCACGACGACCGGCTCGCCGGCAGCCGCGCCCAGGATGCCGGCGGCGATGCCGAAGGTCCCCATGTCGACCGACTTGGTAACGACCGCGTTCTTGCAGTCGGTCGGGCTGTCGAAGGTGATGATCTCGATCTTGAGGCCGGGAGGCGCGAACTTTTCGTAGAAGTGGGGCGGCATCGAATGGACGAGGCGGAGCGCGCCCATCTTGACCGTCTGCACGCCTTGCGCGCGCAGGATGGACGGCGCGGCCAGGGTTCCCATGGCGGCAAGGCTGGCCCCGGCCAGCAGACGACGACGATTGATCATGAAATGCCTCCCAAGCAGTGCCCTTGGGAAGCAAAAAGCGTGCCAGCTCGGCACGCTTGTGGTGCCGACTGTGGCGGCGGTCCCTAGAACCCGACCGCGGCGCCGTCGCGGCGGCTCTCGGAGGCGCCGAGGTAGGGGCCCCCGTCCGGGAAGCGCCAGATGATCTGGCTTGAGCCGAAATCGAAGCTCGGCATCCTGGTGCGGGTCAGGCGATGGCCGCGGCTCTCCAGGCCTTCGAGCGTGCCCTGCGGCATGTGCTCTTCGGTCCAGACCGTGCCGTCGGTCTCGTGCACGCGCCAGCGCGGGGCGTCGATGGCCGCCTGCGGGTTCTGGCCGTAGTCGACGATGCGTGAAAAGACCTGCATGTGGCCCTGCGGCTGCATGGCGCCGCCCATCAGGCCGAACGTCGCCACCGGCTTCCCGTCCTTGGTGATGAAGGCGGGGATGATCGTGTGGAACGGCCGCTTGTTCGGTCCGACCTCGTTGGGATGGCCCTTGGTCGTGACGAAGCCGGTGCCGCGATTCTGCAGCGCAATGCCGGTGCCCGGTACCACGATGCCGGAGCCGAAGCCGGTGTAGTTGGACTGGATCAGCGACACCATCATGCCCGAGGCATCGGCGGTGCCGAGATAGATCGTGCCGCCGTCCTTGGGCGTGCCCGGCCCGAAATCCTGAGCCTTCTTCGGGTCGATCAGCTTGGCGCGGCTCTTCAGGTAGCCCTTGTCGAGCATCTGGGCCGGCGTCACCTCCATGAAGCGCGGGTCCGCGACGTAGCGGTAGATGTCGGCGAAGGCGAGCTTCATCGCCTCGATGCGCAGATGCGCGACCTCGGGCCCGTCCGGATCGCGGCCAGCCAGTTCGAAATTCTCAAGGATGCCCAGCGCCATGCACGCCGCGATGCCCTGGCCCGACGGCGGGATCTCGTGCAGGGTCGTGCCGCGATAGGCGAGGCCGATCGGATCGACCCAATCGGGCTTGTGGGCCGCGAGGTCTTCCTTGCGCAGCGCGCCGCCGGTCTCGCGGGCATACTTGTCCATCATGTCGGCCAGTTCGCCGCGATAGAAGGCCTCGCCCTTGGTCTCGGCGATCTTGGTGAGCGTCCTGGCCTGGTCGGGGAACTTCCAGAGTTCGCCCGGCTGCGGCGCGCGGCCGTTCGGCAGGAAGGCCTTGACCCAGCTCTCCTGCCCCTTGAGCCGGTCGATCGCCCGGTGCCACTGATGCGCGACCATGTAGGAGACGCGGAACCCGTCATGGGCATATTTGATGGCCGGCTCGAACAGGTCGGCAAAGGGCAGCTTGCCGTAGCGCCTGTGCAGTTCCATCCAGAGCGACACCGCGCCGGGGGTGGTCACGCAGCCCCAGCCGACATGGGGCATCTTGTCGAGGCCGGCATACTTGTCGGGCGTCATCAGCGCCGGGGAATGGCCGTGGGCATTCAGTCCCACGAGCTGCTTGCCATCCCAGAGAATGCAGAAGGCGTCGGCGCCGATGCCGTTCATCGTGGGCTCGACCACCGTGATGGCTGCGGCGCTGGCGATTGCCGCATCGACCGCGTTGCCGCCCTTGGCCAGCATGCGCAGGCCGGCGGTCGAGGCGAGTTGCTGGGACGAGGCGACGACGTTCTCGGCGAAGACCGGCAGCTTCTTGGTGGAGTAGGGGAAGTCGTACGTGAAAGACGGCAACTCGGAATCCTTTCTACTTCTTCGGGGCCTGGACGGCCTCGATGCGGGCCACGAAGCGCGGCGTCTGCAGGAACTGGCGGTGATCGGTGGCACTCTTGCCGAACAGGCGGGAAAGATCGAACACGCCGGAGCCCGCGATCGCGCCCATCCGCCCGGAGATCGTCACCCTTTCGCCAAGCCGCAGGGTTTTTAGCGCCGCAACGGCCGTCTCGGAAAGACCCGGCGGGGGCGCGGCACGCGATCGTGTGGAGAAAAAGTCCGTCACCGTGCCGGCAAAGGCCAGCGCCCAGTCGTTGAATGCGTAGAGCGAAACCTGCCGGCCGATGTCGAAGGTGACCGCCACCGTCTGGGCATTGCCCTCGATCTTGGTGAGCGTGCCGCACCAGTCGTCGAACGCCCCGACCTTGTCGGCCAGGACGATGCTCTGGCGGGCCGCTTCCTCGACCCGCAGCGGATTGTTCGACGCCAGTGCCGGCTTGGCCAGCTCCTGCAGCCCGTCGAGAAACGCCTTCTGCGCCGGATTGCGCTCGTGGCAGGGCCGGTCGAAGCAGCCGGTCAGCGCGAAGCCGGCTCCGCCGAGCAGGACGGAGCGGCGAAAGGTGAGGGGGGATATCCTCTGCATGACCCCCTCATCTTACCTCAAGAGGGCGATCACGCCGCTTTCGACTGCGCCTTCGCCCGTTCTTCTTCCTTGAGTTCCTTCTTGGAGAGCTTGCCGACCGGGGTCTTGGGCAGTTCGGGGCGGATCTCGAGCGCGACCGGCATCTCGTGCTTG
>CAZPOS010000240.1:0-8350 GCA_964588065.1 uncultured Reyranella sp. | reverse complement strand
ATCCTGCGGCCCGGCTCCAACACCAATCCCAATCCCCGCGCCGACATCCAGCGTCCCTCGATGGCTCAGGACATCCTCAAGGGCCGCCGCACCGAGATCGAGTTCATGAACGGCTACATCGCCGAACGCGGCGACTATATCGGCGTAAAGGCGCCGACCCACGCCAGGCTCACCGAGATCGTGAAGAAGGTCGAGCGCAAGGAGCTGCAGCCGTCCGCCGCACTGCTCGGAGGGTAATTTATTCTGCGGTCGGCGGGGCAGACAGCAAGTCCTGTCCCGCCACGCAGCCTATTTTGACAATCTGGTCTGTGTAATTAGCGGAACCCGACCGCCATATATCGCCCTCGCACGGCGAGATTCGGCCTAAATTCTGCATGGCGATTCCCGTGCCCTAAAGGTTCGAGGGGGTTGTCGTGATTCAGGTCAAGTATCAGCGGTTTCTGGCCGGCGCGTTCGCGTCGCTGGCGTCCCTCTCGGTCCTGGCGGGAAGCGCCTCGGCCCAGCCCGCCGTCAACAAAGGCGGCACGCTGATCTATCTGGAGCAGCAGCCGCACACCAACCTCTACCCGCCGGCCGGGGGCTTCTATCCGAACGGCGGCGTGCTGAACCAGATCACCGACAAGCTCACCTACCAGAATCCCAAGACGCTCGAGATCGAGCCGTGGATCGCCGAGAGCTGGACGGTCAATGCCGACGCCACCGAATACACGTTCAAGATTCGCCCGGGCGTCACCTTCTCCGACGGCACCCCGCTCGATGCCGCGGCGGTCGCCAAGAACTTCGACACCTACGGTCTCGGCAACAAGGAGCTGAAGCAGCCGGTTTCGGAAGTCATCAACAACTACAAGGGCAGTGAGGTCGTCGATCCGCTGACCGTGAAGTTCTTCTTCAGCAAGCCTTCGGTCGGCTTCCTGCAGGGCACGTCGGTGATCGGCTCGGGCCTGGTTGCGCTGAAGACGCTCGCCCTGCCGTTCGACGCGCTGGGCGATGCCACCAAGATCATCGGCTCCGGCCCCTTCGTGGTGAAGAGCGAGGTGCTCGGCCGCGAGCTCGTGATGGAGGCACGCAAGGACTATAAATGGGGGCCGGCCAAGCTCGCCCACCAGGGTCGCGCCAACCTCGACGGCATCAAGTATGTCGTGACGCCCGAGGACAGCGTGCGCATCGGCGCGCTCCTCGCCGGCCAGGCGAACGTCATCCGTCAGGTCCAGGCCTATGACGAGAAGCAGGTCCAGTCCAAGGGCTTCGTCATCTATGCCGCCCCCACGCGCGGCGTGAACAATTCCGTCGTGTTCCGGCCCGACAATCCCCTGGTGTCCGACATCCGCGTGCGCAAGGCGCTGCTGCACGCAACCAATGCCAAGGAGATCGTGGCGACTTTGTTCTCGGCGAACTATCCGCAGGCCAAGTCGATCATCGCCTCGACGGCGCAGGGCTATGTCGACCAGTCGGCCAAGCTCGCCTACGACCCGGCGCTCGCGGCCAAGCTGCTCGACGAGGCCGGCTGGACGGTCGGTCCGAAAGGCCTGCGCCAGAAGGACGGCAAGGAGCTGGTGCTCTCCGCCTATGAGTCGCCGCCGCAGCCGCAGAACAAGGAGACCCTGCAGCTGGTCGCCCAGCAATGGGCCAAGGTCGGCGTCAAGCTGAACGTGCTGGCGGGCGATGCCGGCAGCCGGGTCGCCGACAGTCTGGATCCGATGAAGACGCCCGTCGCTCCGGCCATGGTCGGCCGCGCCGATCCCGACGTGATTCGCAGCCAGTACTATCCGACGACACGCAACGTGCTATTGCAGAAGGGCGGCGTCAGCAACAAGGTCCAGAGCTTCGCCGACGAGAAGCTGAACGGGCTGCTCGAGGAGATCGCCGCCGCCACCGACCCGGTGAAGCGGATTGCGCTGGTCGGCGAGGTGCAGGCCTATGTCATCGACCAAGGCTACACGATTCCGATCTTCGAGGAGCCGCAGGCCTTCGCGGCCTCGCCCAAGGTGAAGGACTTCACCTTCGAGGCGGTCGGCCGGCCGAGCTTCTACGCCACCTGGATCGCCAAGTAGGCGCCGGGCACGAGATGGCGCGCTATCTCCTCGGCCGGGTCGGGCAGGCGCTGGCGGTGCTGGCACTCACCTTCACGGCGGCGTTCCTGCTGCTGCAGGTCCTGCCGGGCGACGCGATCATGATCAAGTTCATGAGTCCGGACATGGGCCTGACGGCCGACCAGATCGCCGAGATCCGCGCCTCCTACGGTGCGGATCGACCGCTGTGGGAGCGCTATCTCACGACTGTCGGCAACTTCCTCACCGGCAATTTCGGCATCTCGATCCAGGCCGGCGTGCCCGTCAGCCAGCAGCTCGCGACCAACCTGCCACCGACCTTGCTGCTCGCCTCGCTCGCCTTTGCCGCGGCCCTGATCCTCACGATCTTCCTGGCCACCCTCTCGAACCTGGTCGGCATGGAGTGGCTGCGCGCCGGACTGCAATCGCTGCCTTCGCTGTTCATTTCGGTGCCGGTCTTCTGGCTGGGCATCATGCTGATCCAGATCTTCTCGTTTCAGCTCGGACTGGTTTCCGTCATCAGCCCCGGCCCCGTCGAGAAGCTGGTGCTGCCCGTGCTCACGCTCGCGATCCCGATCTCCGCCCCACTGGCGCAGATCCTCATGCGCAACATCGACCAGGTGCTGGCGCAGCCCTTCGTCGCCGTCGCCCGCGCCAAGGGTGCCTCGCGCAACTGGGTGCTGTGGCGACATGTGGCGCGCAATGCGATCATGCCGACCCTCACCATCGCGGGCGTGCTGTTCGGCGAGCTGCTGGCCGGCGCCGTGGTGACCGAGGCTGTGTTCGGCCTGAGCGGGCTGGGCGGCCTCACCTATCAGGCGGTCGGCAATCACGATACCGCCGTGCTGCAGGCGATCGTCGTCATATCCGCCCTCGCTTTTGTCACCATCAACCTGATCGTCGACCTGCTCTATCCGGTGCTCGATCCCCGACTCGGTTCCAGGTCAGGAGCGCCGGCATGACCGCGGAAACCGCCAGCGGCGCCGGCCTCCAGACCGGCTGGCTCCCGCGCCTGAAACGCGTGCCGGTCACCCTCCTCCTCGCCTGGGGCGTCGTGGCCATCGTGATCGCCTGGGCCGCCCTGCCGTCGCTCTTCACCGGCTACAGCGGGACCGAAGGCGTGCCGGGCGAGCAGCTGCGTCCGCCCAGCGCCGAGCATGTGCTGGGCACCGACGGGCTCGGTCGCGACGTCTATGCCCGTATCGTCTATGGCGCCCGTCACTCGCTGTCCGGCGCCTTCGTCGCCGTCACCGTCGGCTTGCTGATGGGCACCTTGCTCGGCCTGATCGCCGGCGCCCGCGGCGGATGGATCGACGCGGTGATCATGCGGCTGGTCGATTCGATGCTGGCCGTACCTTCGCTGCTGATGTCGCTCAGCATCATCGTCCTGCTGGGCTTCGGCACCATCAACGTCGCGATCGCCGTCGGCGCCGTCTCGGTCGCCCGCTTCGCCCGCCTCGCACGATCCGAAGTCGTGCGGGTCCGGCGCAGCGAATATGTCGAGGCGGCGTTCGGCAGCGGCGGCACTTTCTGGGCCGTGCTCTACCGCCACGTCCTGCCAAACTCGCTCACCTCGATCGTCGCGCTCGCCGCGCTGCAGTTCGGCACCGCGATCCTCGCGATCTCGACCCTCGGCTTCCTCGGCTACGGCGCCCCGCCGCCCACCCCGGAATGGGGCCTGCTGATCGCCGAGGGCCGCAACTACCTGTCGCGTGCCTGGTGGCTCACCGCCGCCCCCGGCCTCGTCGTCGTGCTGGTCGTGCTGTCTGCCGACCGCATCAGCAAGGCGCTGGGCAGGACTGCATCATGACCGTCGCGCCCCTTCTCCAGGTCGACGATCTCGCAATTGCCTACAAGACCCGCGACCGCGAGCAGCGCGTCGTGCACGGCGTTTCCTTCAGCGTCGCACCCGGCGAGGTCGTGGCGCTGGTGGGCGAATCCGGCTCCGGCAAGACCACGACGGCACAGGCGACGCTCGGGCTGCTGGCCGGCAACGGCCGGGTCGAGAGCGGCACCATCCGGCTCAACGGCACCGACATCACGCGCTGGTCGCAGAAGCGGCTGGATTCGATCCGCGGCGCCGTCGTCAGCCTGATCCCGCAGGATCCCGGCAGTTCGCTCAACCCGGTGCGCACCATCGGCTCGCAACTTGCCGAAGTGCTGCAGATCCACAAGCGGGGCGACCGCAAGGCGATCCAGGCCCGCGTCATCGAGCTACTGGAGCGTGTCGGGCTGACGCCGGCCGACATGCGCGCCAGGCAGTATCCGCACGAACTGTCGGGCGGCATGAAGCAGCGCGTACTGATCGCCATCGCGGTGGCGCTGAAGCCAGCGCTAATCGTGGCCGACGAGCCGACCAGCGCGCTCGACGTCACGGTGCAGCGGCGCATCCTCGACCTGATCGACGAGCTGCGCCGCGAGAGCGGCACGGCGGTGCTGCTTGTCACCCACGACCTCGGTGTCGCCGCCGACCGGGCCGACCGTCTGGTGGTGCTGCAGCATGGCCGCATCCAGGAACAGGGAGCGGTCAAGGACGTGCTGGCTGCTCCGCGCAGCGCCTATACCCGGCGCCTCCTGGCCGACGCGCCGTCGCTCGGCAAGCCGCGGCCGGTGCGTGCCGTGTCCGACACTCAGGATCTCGCCATCGAGGTCACGGGCCTCACGCACGATTTCCCGCTGAGCGGCGGCGAGGCCAAGTCGTTCCGCGCCGTCGACAATGTGTCGTTCAAGGTCCGGCGCGGCACGACACACGCGATCGTGGGCGAATCGGGCTCTGGCAAGACCACGGCCATCCGCAGCATCGTGGGCTTCATCAAGCCCACGGCCGGCCGGATCCTGGTCGACGGTGTCGATCTCACGACCCTGAGGGCCGAGAAGCTGCGGCAGTTCCGCAAGCACATCCAGCTCGTCTACCAGAACCCCTACGGCTCGCTCGATCCGCGCCAGACCATCGCCCGCATCGTCGAGGAACCGCTGCTCAACTTCGAGCCGATTCCCGCCGCCGACCGCGCCCGCAAGGTGCGCGACATGCTGGCCCGCGTCGGCCTCTCCGAGAGCTTCCTCGAGCGCCAGCCGCGCGCTTTGTCGGGCGGCCAGCGGCAGCGTGTCGCCATCGCCCGCGCCCTGGTCCTGGATCCGCGGGTGTTGGTGCTCGACGAGGCGGTCTCAGCCCTCGACGTGACCGTGCAGGCCCAGATCCTGTCGCTGCTCGACGAATTGCAGAAGACGCTGGGTCTCACCTACCTGTTCGTCTCGCACGACCTCGCTGTCGTGCGGCAGATATCGGACACGGTTTCGGTGATGCACAAGGGCCGGCAGGTCGATGGCGGCCCGATCGAGACCGTCTTCGGCCGACCTGACAGCGCCTACACCCGCGAGCTGATCGACGCCATTCCCGGCCGCAGCCTGCCGGTGTCCGATCTGTCCACCCTTGCCGCCTCGTCCGATAATCCTCCAAGGTTGAGCCCATGAGCCCGTTTCCGATCAAGCGCCTCGGCTTCTTCACCCGTCTGCTCGACCAGGTGGATGCCGCCGAACGCTACCGCCTCGCCACCGAGCAGATCCGGCATGCCGAGACGTGTGGCTTCGATTCGGCCTGGATCGCCCAGCATCATTTCCACGAAGGCGAAGGCGGCCTCCCTGCGCCCTTCGTCTTCCTGTCCCATGTCGCGGCCCATACGTCGCGCATCCGGCTCGGGACCGGCATCGTCACCCTGCCTCTCGAACTGCCGATTCGCGTCGCCGAGGATGCCGCCGTCACTGATCTGATGAGCGGCGGTCGCCTCGAAGTCGGCGTCGGCCCGGGCGGCAACCTCTCGGCCTTCACCGCCTTCGGATTGGAAAGCGACCAGCGCCATACCCTGTTCGATGCGAACCTCGCGACGCTGAAGACGGCCTGGTCGGGCGGCACCCTGGCCGGCGGCGACAGGCTCTATCCGTCGAGCCCCACCCTGGTCGACCGCATCTGGCAGGCGACCTTCACCGTGTCCGGCGCACGGCGGGCCGGTCTGGCCGGCGACGGCTTGATGCTGTCGCGCACCCAGCCGCGCTCGCCGGAGGCGCCGCAGGCCTCGCTGGCCGACATCCAGAACCCGATGCTGGACGCCTATCTCGAGGCGCTGCCCAAGGGGGTTGAGCCGCGCATCCTCGCCTCCCGCACCATCTTCGTGGCCGATGACGCCAAGGAAGCGATGCGGCTGGCCGAGACCGGCCTGTCGCGCCTGCGCCATCGCCTGGCGGCCACCGGCAACTTCACCTCGGGCAGCCTGGTCGGCGACCTGATCCGGGCCATGGATGTCCATATCGGGACACCGGACGAGGTGATCGCCTCACTGCAGGCCGATTCGACCCTGCAGCGTTCGACCGATCTCACGATGCAGGTTCACTCGATCGATCCGCCGCACCCGTATATCCTTCGGTCGATCGAACTGTTTGCCGGAAAGGTCGCGCCCGCATTGGGCTGGGCGCCGGAAGTCAAAGCGGGGACGAGACAAGTCGCATGACAGACGTGATCGACAGCCTGGTGGGCATCGCACCGGGCTCAAAGCTGGATGCGATTCGCGCCCAGCGCTTCGAGGCGCGCAAGCACGCGCAGGCAAGCTACACTTCGCTGTTCGAGCCCAGGGACCTGGGCGGCGTCAGCACCGACGAGCGCCACGCCATCGCGGCTTTCGTCGCTGGCCTGCACGGCGAGCCGAAGACCGATGCCTATTATGCGGCCAAGCTGCCCGACGCTCTGCGCGCCGCGATTGCAACGGAAGTCGCCGCCGCGCGGACGAAGGGGCCTTACGGTCATTTTCCCAAGGGGCCGCTCTCGGCCGAAGACGCGCCGGGCCCGACCTGGAAGGTGAGCGATGCCGGCCGGACGGCTCTCGGCCCGCGCCTGACGGCCGCCTTCGAACACACGCACATGCTGGTGTTCCACCCGCGCGACGCGTCGGCCGCGTCGCTGCAGTCGCTGCTCGATGCGGGCTGGTCCACCGACGACATCGTGACGGTTTCGCAGCTCGTCTCCTTCCTGTCCTACCAGATCCGGGTCGTGGCCGGCCTGGGTGTCCTCGCGAGCACGCTATGAGCACCGAAAAGACCCTGACGCCGCCGCCGCACACCGAGCCGGTGATCTTCACCCGCGACATGCTCGACTGGCTGCCCTGGCTCGAGCCGATGGCGGAAGCCGACATGACCGAGCACCATCTCAAAAGCCTGGTCGATCCGGCCCGCGTGAAGTCCCCCTACTTCCGGCTGCTGGCGCGCGATCCCGACGTGCTGGAGGCCCGCACGCGGACCGACAAGGACATCTTCTACAATCCCGAAGCTGGCCTGCCGCGCGCCGAGCGCGAGCTGGCGGCGGCCGCGACCTCGCGGCTGAATGGCTGCATCTACTGCGCCTCGGTGCATGCCCGTTTCGCCGCGACCTACTCCAAGCGTGTCGACGACGTGCAACGCCTGCTGGACGAAGGCGTCGAGGCCAAGCTCGACGAACGCTGGGAGGCGATCGTCGCCGCCTCGGTGGCCTTGACGGCGTTGCCGATGACCTTCGGCAAGGAACATGTCGAGCGCCTGCGCACCGTCGGCCTAGACGATGCCGCCATCGCCGACCTGATCGGCGCGGCCTCGTTCTTCAACTGGGCCAACCGCCTGATGCTCTCGCTGGGCGTACCGGCGACGCAGCCCAAGTAGCGTCCGCCCCGTCTCAAGGGAAAACGCCCGGCGGAGCAATCCACCGGGCGTTTCGATTTTCCAGGCTGCCCTCAGTAGGGAAGGCCGTAATAGCCAGGGTTGCCCCATTCGCCCCAGTCCCAGTCGCTGTCGATGGCATTGTCCATGCCGGTGGGGCTGTACGGGTCGTCCTGGTAGTTGGCACGCATCGCGGTGGCGATCATCTGCTTGGACGCCTCCTTGATGTAGGCGTTGTAGTTGTCCTGGGTGCCCATGTAGAGGCAGCCGCACATGGTCGGATCGGCATACAGCCACACAGGCTTGCCGTTGTAGGTCTTCCGGACCAGCTTGTGCGGTGGCAACTTCTTGAACGAAGCCGCTTGGCCCGGCGTCTTCAGCGAGACGATCTTGAAGCCTGAGTCGGCCAGCATGTCGCGCTTGGATTCGGTCTTCGGATCGTAGCCGTGACAGGCGGCCAACAGCCCTCCGATCGCCAGAATGGCGAGAATGGACCTCACAGGCTTCATCACGTCCCCCACTGTTACCGTCAGGCCGCGGCCTTGAGGCCCGCCTTTGCATCCTCTTTGATCATGTCCGCGCCCTTCTCGGCAACCATGATCGTGGGGGCATTGGTGTTGCCCGAG
>CAZPOS010000239.1:0-8389 GCA_964588065.1 uncultured Reyranella sp. | reverse complement strand
CTCGGCCACGCTTAGGGGCTCGACGAGCATGAAGTGCTGGTGGACCATGCCGATCCCGTGGCGGATCGCTTCGCGCGGGCTCGCCATCTCGACCGGCCGCCCGTCGATCAGGATCTCGCCGGCATCGGCGCGATGCAGGCCGTACAGGATGCTCATCAGGGTCGACTTGCCGGCGCCGTTCTCGCCCACGATCCCGGTGATGCTGCCGCGCTCGACCCGCAGCGACGCAGCGCGCACCGCGTGCACGCTGCCGAACGACTTGTCGATCCGCCGAAGCTCGATCGCCGCGTCGGCCGTCAGCTCTTGCACGAATTGTTGCTCATATAGTCGTGGACGACGATCTGGCCCGAGATGATGGCGGCCTTGGCGGCCTCGACCGCCTGCTTCATCTGCGGCGTGATGAGCTTTTCGTTGTCCTTGTCGAGCGCCCAGTCGACGCCGCCCTCCTTGAGGCCCAGTACCTGCACGCCGCCCTTCCACTCGTTGTTCCGGGCCGCCTTGAAACTGTCGTAGGCCGCGAGGTCGACCCGCTTCAGCATCGAGGTGAGCATGTTGCCGGGATGCAGGTGGTTCTGGTTGGAATCGACCCCGATCCCGAGCTTGCCGCGGTCCTTGGCCGCCTGGAGGATGCCGAGGCCGGTGCTGCCGGCGGCGGCGTAGACGACGTCCACGCCACGATCGAATTGGCCCTTGGCCAGCTCGGCGCCACGACCCGGATCGTTCCAGGCGGCGGGCGTCGTGCCGGTCATGTTGGTGATCAGCTCGGCATTGGGACTTGCATACTTGATCCCCTGCTCGAAGCCGCACTGGAAACGGCGCACCAGCGGGATGTCCATCCCGCCCACGAAGCCGATCTTGCCGGTCTTCGAGGCCATTGCCGCCAGCACGCCGACGAGGAAGGAGCCTTCCTGCTCCTTGAACACGACCGACTGGACGTTGGGCAGGTCGACCACGCTGTCGATGACGGTGAAGTGGATGTTGGGGAATTCCCGCGCCACCTTCTCAAGGGCGACCGCCTGCGAAAAGCCGACGGCGATGATCGGATCCTGGCCGCGCTGGGCGAAGCGCCGCAGCGCCTGCTCGAACTGTGTCTCGTTGCTGGGTTCGAACTCCGCAACGGCGATGTTCGTCTCCTTCTTGAATCGTTCGGCGCCCTGCCAGACACCTTCGTTGAAGGATTTGTCGAACTTGCCGCCGGTGCTGAAGACGATGGCCGGCTTGACGGCAACGGCCTGTGCCTGCGCGAGAGCGCCGAGACCGACGACGGCCAGCACGGAGATCAGGGAGCCAACCCAGCGTTTCATTGCCATTCCCATGTTGTTGGCGAGAGTTTGGACCGGGCCGCGCCCCCGGTCTAGGCGCAGACGGGGCCGCCGGAGACGGGCACGGGACTTGCTATACTACAGCGCAAAGCCGCCCCGGGAGGATTCATGGCCGAGTACGATCTCGTCATCCGCAATACGACGATTGCCACGGCCTCCGACGTGGTGAAGGGCGACATCGGCATCGTCGGCGGGCGTGTGGTGGCGCTGGGCGAACGGCTCGACAAGGGCCGGCGCGAAATCGACGCCACCGGCCTGATCGCCGTGCCCGGCGGCATCGACGCGCATGTCCATTTCGACCAGGACACGGCCGACGGCTCGGTCTTCTGCGACGATTTCGAAAGCGGCAGCCGCGCCGCCGCGGCCGGCGGCACCACGACCATCATCCCCTTCGCCTACCAGAACAAGGGCCAGCCGCTGCGCGATGCGGTCAACAAGTATCACGCGCGAGCCGAGGGCAAGTCGCTGATCGACTATGCGTTCCATGTGATCCTGTCGGACGCCAGCGAGAAGATCATGGGCCAGGATTTCACCGCCCTGGTCGCCGACGGCTACACCTCGTTCAAGGTCTACATGACCTACAACGACGTGAAGCTCACCGACCGCGAGATGCTGGATGCGCTGGCCGCCGCGCGCCGCGAGCAGGCGATGCTCATGATCCATGCGGAGAATTCCGACTGTATCACCTGGCTGACCGAGCGGCTGGAGCTGAAGGGCATGACCGCCGCCAAGTTTCATGCGACCTCCCGCCCCTTCGTGGTCGAGCGCGAGGCCACGCACCGCGCCATTTCGCTCGCCGAGCTGCTCGACGTGCCGATGCTGCTGGTCCACGTCTCGGCCAAGGAGGCGATGCACGAGATTCAGCGGGCGCAGGCGCGCGGCCTGCGTGTTTATGGCGAGACCTGCCCGCAGTATCTTTTCCTCAGCGAGGAGGATTTCGAGAAGCCGGGCGAGGAAGGCGCCAAGTGCGTCTGCTCGCCGCCGCCGCGCGGCACCGACAATCAGGAACATATCTGGACCGGCCTGTCGGCCAACACCTTCCAGGTCCTCTCGTCCGACCATGCCGCCTTCAAGTTCGATGACGTGCGCGGCAAGAAGCTGCCGGGCGCGGCGCAGAGCTTCCGCAAGATCCCCAATGGCGTGCCCGGCGTCGAGACCCGTCTGCCGCTGCTCTTCTCCGAGGGCGTCAACAAGGGCCGCATCACCCTGCAGCAGTTCGTGGCGCTGTCCTCGACCAACGCCGCCAAGATCTACGGCCTGCATCCGCGCAAGGGCACGATCGCCGTCGGCTCGGATGCCGACATCGTGCTGTGGGATCCCGAGCGCCGCGTGAGCCTCACCAACTCGATTCTCCACCATAATTGCGACTACACGCCCTACGAGGGACGCGAGCTCACCGGCTATCCGGTGATGACCCTGTCGCGCGGCGAGATCGTGATGGAAGAGGGCCGCATGAGCGGCTCGGCCGGCCGCGGACTCTTCCAGAAATGCGACCGCCCCGAAGCCGCCCGCCCGCGCGGCCGGCCGCTGATCGATCCGTCGATCTTCAACTAGACCGGGGGCTCGTAGCGCTCCAGGAAATCGATTACCTCGGCAACGGGCACGACGTCGGCATACTTGGCCATCATGTCGTAGAGGTTGGCGAAGTGCGGGCTCTCGTGCTTGTCGGCGACGCACTCCTCCGGAACGATCATGCGGAAGCTGCGCGAAAGCCCGTCGACCACCGTGGCGCGCACGCAGCCCGACGTCGAACCGCCAGTGACGATCACCGTATCAACGCGATGGAACGCGAGCAGCGATCCGAGGTTGGTCTCGAAGAAGGCCGACGCCATGCGCTTGTTCATCACGATGTCGCGGTCGCGGTCCACTTCGCAGCGATCGTCGAGCTGGGCCCGCCGGTCGCCGGCCTTGATGCTTCGCAGCCTCTCGGACATGTCGGCGCGCGTTCCCCAGACGCCGCAATCCTCGCCAGAGTCGAGGTAGGCGACGTAGGTCCAGATCACCGGGCAGCCGCGAGCACGTATCAGCCGCGCCATCGCGTTCACATGCTCGATCTGACGTGGATCGGTTTCGTAGGCGCTCGTGAACTCGGCCGGCCGCGTATAGGCGTTCTGGAGATCGACGTTCACCAAGGCGGGCTTGCGTCCGAAGCCGAACCGGCGCCGCTGCGGATCGGCTTTCAGGGTCTCGTAGAGCTGGCGCGCCGTCCTGGTCGAGGTTTCCATGCGAGGTACTTCGAAGCTGGGGTTGTGACCCAGCTTACCGGGCGCGTGGGGTCGCGGCGACTCCCGGAACGCGATTGAGAACCGAGTGGACGAGGCCGCCATCGACCAGCAGGGCCTGGCCGGTGATGTAGCTCGACTGCGGCCCCAGCAGGAAGGCGATGGTATCGGCGATGTCGCCGGGTTTGGCGACCCGGCCGAGCGGCACCATGCGGGCACGGCCGCGCGCCAGCGCCGGCTTGCTGTAGACCGCGTCCGTCATGGACGTGTGCACGAAGCCCGGGCAGACCGCGTTGGCCCGGATGCCGTCGGGGGCCCATTCCTGCGCCATCATCTCGGTCAGCATGATCAGCGCCGCCTTGGCCGGGCTGTAGGCGCCGGTCGGCAACTGCGGCACGACGCCGGCCATCGAGGCCAGCATCACGATCGCGCCCCTGGAGCGCTTGAGATGCGGATGGGCCGCCTTGGCGAGCAGCCAGTTGGCGCGCAGGTTGATGTCGAACACGCGGTTCCAGGTCGCGAGGTCGAGATCGACCAGCTTCGCGGGTGCGGCGATGCCGGCATTGCCGACCAGCGCATCGATGCCGCCCATCGCCTTGACGGCCGCCGCGATCACTTTCGCGGGCTCCGTCGGTTTGGCCATGTCGGCCTTGAGCGTACGCACCGTGCAGCCGGAGGTGCGCAGGTTGGTGGCCAGCGTCTCCAGCTCGTCGAGATAGGCGACGTCGCAGAGCGTCAGCGCTTCCGCGCCGTCGGCCGCCAGCTTCAACGCGGTCGCGCGACCGATGCCCCGGCTCGCGCCGGTAATGACGACCCGCATCGTTTCCTCCCCTTTTGTGGTCCGTCTTATGGAGAGGAGGGTGGCACGGTTCCCGGCCTGGGGTCGATGGGGAGCAGCCGATCGAAGCCGACCAGTTTCTCGTAGAGCGCCGCGGCCTGCAGGAGCGCCGCCTCGCCGCGCGGCTTGCCGACGAGCTGCAGTCCCACCGGCCGCCCGAAACTGTCGAAGCCGCAGGGCACGGCGATCGCCGGGCTGCCGGTCACGGTAATGGCGGAGTTGAGCGTCGAGCCCGACATGTAGTTCTCAAGCTTCTTGCCGGCGATCGTCTCCGGCGCCCGCAGATTCACGTCGAAGGCCGCCGTCGGCGCGCCCGGCGTCACCAGCAGGTCGTAGGTCTGGAAGAAGGCGAACATCCGCCGGTACAACGCCGCCCGCTCGCGCTCGGCCCAGGCGAGCCGGCTGGTCGTCTGTTTCTGGCCAAGCTCGGTGTTCCAGATGATGTCGGGCTTGAACTTGTCGCGATGCTGCTGGATCTGCAGCTCGCGATCGACGAGGAACTGCTGGCTGCGGAAGGCCATGAACACGTCGTCGACCGGTCCGAAATCCGGCGAGACCTCCTCGACGATACAGCCCAGCTCCTCGAAGCGTTGCGCCATCTTCGTGCAGATCTCGCGGATCTCGCGGTCGACCTCGAACCGGCCGCCGAAGTCGATCGTGAAGGCGACGCGCTTCGGCAGGACGGGATGGGCCACCGCTTCGCTGAACGACACCGCCGGGGCATCGAAGGTCATGGCGTCGTGCGGACACAAGCCCGCCATCGTGTCGAGGAACAGCGCCAGGTCGGCGACGTTGCGCGCCATCGGACCCTGCACCGACTGCGGCGAGTAGAGATTGTTCGAGGTGCCACGCGTCACGCGGCCGGCCGAGGGGCGAAGGCCGACCGTCGAGCAGTAGGTGCCGGGCCGCCGCAGCGAGCCGCCATGGTCGGAGCCGTGCGCCAGCCAGACTTCGCCGGTCGCCACCGAGACAGAGCCGCCGCCGGTGGACCCACCGCAGGTCAGCGAAGTGTTCCAGGGATTGCGCGTGCGGCCGAACACTTCGTTGAAGGTGCTGCCGCCGGCGCCGAACTCCGGCGTATTCGACTTGCCCATCACGATGCCGCCCTTGCGCTCGATGCGCTCGACCAGCGGGTTGGACTTTTCCGGCACGTGGTCGGCGAAGATCGGCGAGCCATAGGTGGTTCGCACGCCAGCCACGTCGGTCAGGTCCTTGATCGACACCGGAAGTCCCGCGAGCCAGCCCGCCTCGCCCTCGGCCTCGTTGGCCTTGCCTTCCATGATCCGCTTCGCATGGTCGCGCGCGCGATCGAGGCACAGCGTCGGCATGGCGTTCACCGCCGGTTCGACCTGGGCCATGCGCGCCGCCGAAGCGTCCACGAGGTCGAGGGGCGAAATCTCCCTCTTCTTGAGGCGCGAAACGGCCTCGACTGCGGTAAGACGCCAAAGTTCGTTGCTCATGCAGTGCCTCCAGCGACCACTCTGCCAGCCTTCGCCCGCGCCTGTCTGCCTTCTCTGTCGCGCAAAGCTGGTTTGGCTGCCCTGACCGCCTCGCATGCGCTTCGGCCCGATATTCGCCAACGAGGAAACGCACGATGACAAACAATCCCGCCGAAGCCGCCGGACCGCTCAAAGGCCTGCGCATCGTCGACATCTCGACGGTCGTGGCCGGTCCGTTCGCGGCAGGACTGTTGGGCGACTATGGCGCCGAGATCGTGAAGGTCGAGATGCCGGGCGTCGGCGATTCGCTGCGCGCGCTGGCGCCTCACAAGGATGGCGTGCCGCTGTGGTGGAAGGTCACCAACCGCAACAAGAAGGGCGTCACGCTCGACCTTCGACGACCCGAGGGACGGGACCTGTTTGCCAAGCTGGTGGCCGATGCCGACGTGCTGGTCGAGAATTTCCGCCCCGGCACGCTCGACGGTTGGGGCATCACGCGCGCCTGGCTGCAGGGCCTCAATCCGCGCCTCACGATCCTCAGGGTCACCGGGTTCGGCCAGGACGGTCCCTATGCCGGGCGGCCGGGGTTCGCCCGGATCTTCGAGGCGATGAGCGGCTTCACGCAGATCTGCGGCGAGGAGGACGGGCGGCCGTTGCATCTCGGCTATCCGATCTCCGACGCCGTCGCCGGCCTGTTCGGCGCGGTGGGAATCCTTGCCGCCCTGCACGACCTCGCGCAGCATCCCGAGCGGCGCGGCCAGGAGATCGACTGTTCGGCCACCGAGGCGATGATGCGCACGCTCGAATTCCTGGCGATCGAGTACGACCAGCTCGGCGCCGTGCGCACGCGGTCGGGCAATCGCAGCCAGTATGCCGCGCCGGGCAATGTCTATCGCACGGCCGACGACAAGTGGGCGTCGATCGCGGCCTCGACCCAGAGCATCTTCGTGCGGCTCTGCGCGGCGCTGGACCTCAAGCACCTGCTGGAGGATCCGCGGTTCGCGCTCAATCCGGCGCGGGTGAAGCACTACCGCGAACTCGACGAGATCGTCGGCGCCGCCATCGGCAGGCTCACGCTCGCGGAGCTGCGCGAGACCTTCACCCGTCACGAGGTCGGCTTCTCGCCGATCTACGACATCGCCGACGTCTTCGCCGATCCGCAGTTCCAGGCCCGTCAGGCGATCGTGAGCGTGCCCGACGCGGAGCTGGGCTCGGTGCGCATGCATGGCGTGGTGCCACGCTTCTCCGAAACGCCGGGCGCCGTGCGCCATGCCGGCCCGGCGATGGGGCAGCACAATGAAGAGGTCTATGCGGGCCTGGGCCTGACGCCTGCGCAGATCGAGGGCCTCAAGGCCCGCAAGGTCATCTAGAAGGTGCGTCGGTGTGGCGGGAAATCCCGCACATGAGCAAAGGTCCCTCGCTACGCTCGGGATGACACCGTTCTTGTAATCAGCGCACCTGCGCCAGTTCCAACAATAGTGTCTTCCCGAGCGTAGCGAGGGACCTTTCGCTTTGCTTGATATGCGAAGAAGTTAGAAAAGCCCCACCACGTGCCGCCGGCGCTGGGCGGTATAGAGGATGCCCAGCAGCATCAGGTTGAGCAGGTTGAAGGCCAGCGCCGACTGGAAGGCCGACGTGTAGGACAGCGTCGCGTCGAAGATGAAGCCGCCCAGCCAGCCGCCCGCCGCCATGCCGGCCATGGCGAACAGCATCACCACGCCCAGCCGCCAGCCGGCGATCGTCGGGCCGTAGAGGAAGCGCAGGTTGAGCGCATAACCCTGCACGATGGCGATGAACGGAATGCCATGCAGCAGCGACAGCGCGTAGATGCCGTTGATGTCGCGCACGTAGAGGAAGCCGACCAGTGAGCCGATCTGGATCACCGAACAGAGAAGGCTGACCGGCAGCGGCCCGATGCGCTGGGCGAGGCGCGCCATCACGAAGGTGGCGACGATGGCCGACACGAGCACCAGCGACACCGCCTCGGTGCCACGCGCCGCCGGATAGCCCAGGTCGCCGCAGAAGGCGACCATGTGCACGAAGGGAATCGCCATGGCGGCGCAGCAGCAGAAGCCGGCCGCCGACAGCAGCAGCATGATCGTCGACGACGGCAGCGGCAGATGGACCTTCTCCTCGCGGCGCCGCCCGCCCGGCCCGCGCAAAGTCGGTGCCGCCCGAACGTAGAGCGCGCCCAGCAGCAGGAGCACACCGGACACCAGCCCATAGACCAGCAGCGTGTCGCGCCAGCCGATCTCCGGCAGCAGCAGGCGATAGACCTGCGGCCAGACCGAGCCGGCCACCGCCGGGCCAATGGAGATCAGTGCGACGGCCATGTTGCGCCGCTTCTCGAACCAGCCCTGCACGTTGTTCATCGCCGGCGTGAAGGTGCCGGCATTGCCGAAGAAGCCCAGCAGCATCGCGTAGCCGGCATAGAGCGCGATCTCGCCGCCACGCGAGGCGACCCACCCGCCCAGCGCGATCGAGATGGCCGCGATCAGCAGCGGCACCCGCGGGCTGGTGCGGTCGGCCAGCCAGCCCATGAACACGCCGCCCACGCCCATGCCGAAG
>CAZPOS010000238.1:0-8450 GCA_964588065.1 uncultured Reyranella sp. | reverse complement strand
TGAAGAAGGCCTACGCGGGCCACGCCAAGCGCGTGATGATGGGCGTGTGGAGCTACCTGCGGCAGTTCATGTACACCAAGTGGGTGATCGTGGTGGACGCCGACATCGATGCCCGCAACTGGAAGGACGTGATGTGGGCGCTTTCGACCCGCATGGACCCGGCGCGCGACATCACGGTGATCGAGAACACGCCGATCGATTATCTCGACTTCGCCAGCCCGGTGTCGGGCCTCGGCTCCAAGATCGGCCTAGACGCGACCGACAAGTTCCCCGGCGAGAGCAACCGCGAATGGGGCCGTCAGATCCGGATGGACGAGTCAGTGGTCGCCAAGGTCGACGCGATGTGGAGCACGCTCGGACTGCCGGGATCCGGCAGGAAGATCTGGCGTTGAGTAGAGGGATCAACAGGGACACGCGCGATGGACGACTTCATCAATCTCGAGAATGCAACGGTCGATGACCTCAAGGCCATCGCCAAGGGCCAGGCCGAGATCGCCAGCAAGGTCGGCGATCACCTGATCGCGCATCTCAGCCTGCTCAAAGGCGATTTCGGCGGCTTTCCGATCGACCGCTACGACCACTGTCTGCAGGCCGCGACGCGCGCCTACAACGACAAGCGAAGCGCCGAGTACGTCGTCTGCGCGTTGTTCCATGACATCGGCGACACGCTGGCGCCGTACAATCATGGCGAGGTGGTCGCCGAAATGCTGCGGCCCTTCATCGACGAGCGGAACTACTTCATGGTGCAGCGCCACGGCGTGTTCCAGGGCTACTACTTCTGGGGCAAGCTCGGGCTCGATCGCAATGCGCGCGACCAGTACAAGGACAGCCCGTATTTCAACGATACGGTCGAGTTCTGCGAGAAGTACGACAGCCCGTCCTTCGACAAGAATTATGCGAATCTGCCGATCGAGACCTTTCGTCCGCTGATCGACGAAGTGCTGAAGTCGCCCAAGCAGGCGTCGGTCTATTCGGCCATCTTCGCGAAGTCGGAGTAGTCGCCGCGCCCCGCACTGCTTGTGACAGGAGCCGCGTAACCTTCGGCGCGTCGAGACCCGCAGAAAAGTCTCAATGCGCGCTCAAGGGACCTGCGTGCCACCTGCTCCCAACAAGCTCCTCGAAGGGCCGATCCTCCGCTCCCTTCTGACCCTGGCCGTGCCGATCGTGGCCGCCAACGTGCTGCAGTCGGCCTACCAGATCATCGATGCTTTCTGGGTCGGGCGGCTGGGCGGCGCGGCCGTCGCGGCAGTGTCCGTCAGCTTTCCGGTCCTGTTCCTCACCTTCGCCATCGGCTCGGGTCTGTCGCTCGCCGGCTCGACGCTGATCGCCCAGTATGTCGGCGCGCGGAACGACACGATGGTCGCCCACGTCGCGGGTCAGACCTTGCTGATGGTGATCCTGGCGTCGCTGGTGCTGGGCACGATCGGCTACGTCTGCTCGCCCGCCCTGCTGCGGCTGATGGGCGTTGCACCCGACGTCTATCCAAGCGCGCTGGGCTTCATGCGCGTGTCGTTCGTCGGCATCGTCTTCAATTTCACCTTCTTCGTGTTCCAGGCGATCATGCGCGGCATCGGCCGGCCCACCCTGCCGGTCTACATCGTGCTGGGCACGGTGTTCCTGAATTTCGTGCTGGATCCGCTGCTGATCTTCGGCTGGGGCCCCGTGCCGGGCTACGGGGTGATGGGGGCCGCCATCACCACGCTGGTCACCCAGGCGATCGCCGCCATCATCGGCATCGCCGTCCTGCGACTCGGCCTGCACGGCATCCATGTGCGGCGGCGCGACTTCATTCCCGACTTCACCTATGTGAAGCGCGCGTTCTTCCTCGGCCTCCCCGCCTCGGTCGAGCTCTCAGCCCGGGCGCTGGGCCTGATGGTGATGACGTTCCTGATCGCCAGTTTCGGCACGCTCACCCTGGCGGCCTACGGCGTGGGCTCGAACGTGCTGCAGGTCGTCATGGTGCCGGCCATGGGCCTGTCGATGGCGATCTCGACACTGGTCGGCCAGAACATCGGCGCCGGCAACATCGAGCGCGCGGCAGAGATCGGACGGCTCGGAGGGCTGCTGGGCTTCGCAAGCCTCTCCTTCTTCGGCATCCTGGTCTTCCTGTGCGCGCCCCAGCTCGTCGCCTTCTTCGTACCGGCGGATGCGGCGGTGATCGAGGCCGGCGCAGGATTCCTGCGCATCATGTCGCTGGCCTGGGGCTTCCTCGGCCTGCAGTTCGCGCTGACCGGCGTGTTCCGCGCCTCGGGCAACATGGTCCTGACCATGGTGCTGACCCTGGTGTCGCAGTGGGTCGTGCAGTTCCCGCTGGCCTACGTGCTCTCCAAGCATACGGACCTGCACGAGCAGGGAATCTGGTGGGCACTGCCCATCTCCAACATCGTGACGGCGCTGATCACCCTCTGCCTGTACGCCAAGGGTGACTGGAAGAAGAAGCGCCTGATCGAGCCGGAGGAGGAACTTGCCGGGAAGGTGACGGAAGACATCCTGGTGGGAGAGGTCTCGCGCTAGTTCCTGTTGCCGGATCGGTGATTGATGTAAAGTCGCTTAACATGAGCTGGAAACGCAACAATGGCGAGGAGCGGAAGTATCACCATGGCAGTCTCCGCGAGGCGCTGATCAAGGCAGCCCGCGAGCTCATCAAGGAAAAGGGTCCGGCCGGCTTCACCTTCGCCGACGCCGCCCGCTCCGCCGGAGTCAGTCCGGCCGCCCCCTACCGGCATTTCCGCGACCGCGATGCGCTGATGGCAGACGTCGCGCGCGAGGGGTTCGAGCGCTTCGCCGCCATGCTGGCCAGCGGCTGGGCCAATGGGAAACCCGATCCCGTCACGGCCTTCCACAATATCGGCAAGGCCTATCTCACCTTCGCGCGGTCTGAGCCTGCCTACTACGCCGCGATGTTCGAATCGGGGATTTCTCCCGACTCCAATCCCGAGCTGCGCGCCGCCTCGGAACGCGCCTTCGCCGTGCTGCGGGCCGCGGCCGACCAGCTCGTCGTCCTGCTTCCGGCAGCCGGACGCCCGCCGGCGCTGATGATGAGCCTGCACATCTGGTCGATGGCCCACGGCATCGCCTCGCTGTTCGGTCGCGGCGATTCGGGACGCCGCCCGCTGCCCATGACGGCCGAGGAACTGCTGGAATCGGAAGTCCTCATCTATCTGCAGGGATTGGGCTTTCCCGCTTCGCGCTGAAAGTTTTCGCCGACCCATTGACTCTCGGGGTCGCGATGCCCAATGTAAATGTCGTTAACATTCACATCGTTAACATCAGCAAAGGGGGCTCCCACATGGGCCTGATCGAAAAAATAGACGACCTCGGCAAGCCCGCGTGGCTCGCGCTGATGGTGCTGAGCTTCATCCTGTTCTGGCCGGTCGGCCTGGCCCTTCTCATCTATCTCAAAGGGAGTGGACGCATGTTTTGCTCGAAGCGCTACGGTCAATGGAACATGCCCGACGGCCGTTCGTGCCGGGAGGAGTTCCGCAGCTGGAAGAGCCGCTCCGGCTGGGGCCGTCGCAGCAGCAGCGGCAACGTCGCCTTCGACGAGTATCGCGAGGAGACGCTGAACCGCCTCGACGAGGAGCAGCGCGAGTTCCGCGACTTCCTCGACAAACTGCGGGCTGCCAAGGATCGCGCCGAGTTCGACCAGTTCATGGCCGAGCGCCGCAATCGTCCGGCCACGAGCGAGCCCCCGCCGGCACCCAGCGCCGCCTGACACATCCGGACGAGACCCGTCCACGACGCGCCCGCGGCCATGCCGCGGGCGTTTTCGTCAGTGGTCGAGCTTCATCGGCAGCCGTTCCGCAACGGCCCGCTGCGCGAGGTTCGAGAGGATCGCGAACGCATAGCGTGCGCACCCCTCCACGGTTCGCCGCGCGGGCGGTATCCGGCCCCATTCTTGTACGTCGGCGGCGGCTGCTTTCCAGGTGGCCGCATTCAGATCCGTCAATTGCCGGCGCAGCGTGGTCACCGATCCCATCACGAGACGCCGACCGGCGACGTCTTCGCCCTCGAAGGTGATTTCGAACGTGACGGGGAGCCACATCTCGACGTTCCGCACGAGATGCGAATAGCGCGAGCGAAAACCTTCCGCAGTCGATCGCGCAAGCGCCACGTCATCGTCCCAGTCTTCCGGGAGGACGGCCGGCATCCGCAGGGTCGGATGCTCGGCATAGGCGGCCCAAAGCACCAGGGAGCCGAAGCCGTCCCAGCCTGGCCGATGGGTGAACCAGGGCGCACTTTCGCCCTCGTCCCAATCGAGGGGAACGTCGATCCGGTCACCCAATGCCTTGGCGAGCATCGTTCGCCAGGCGACCACTGTCGGCCGGATCTGGTCCTGGGTTCGGGCCGCATCGGTGGCCTTGGGCGATGCAGTCGGACGCGGCGCCCCGCGCTTCCGGGCCGCAGATTCGGCGAGACTTTCCCACGCACCGGCGTAGTAACGCGTGAGCGGCCCTACATAGACGTCGAGGGCCATGAACGACCCGGTCCCTTCCGTTCGAATGATGACTGACGATCACTGACTTCACTCGGACTACACGTACAATCTTAACGAGCAAAAGAGCAATCGGGAATCGACCGACACCTCCACCACTTTTGGCATGCCGAATGCACAGCCGGCAGCCTTGCTGCCGGCTTCAGACTTGCGGAAGGCAAGCGCTCGAACGCTACTGCGGTTCGAGATTCAGCCCCTTCACCAGTTCGATCCAGACCGGGCCTTCCTCGGCCACGATCTTCTCGAAGAAGACGTGATCGCGCGCCGCGTTGTCGATGCCGAAGGTCGCGAGGATCTTCTGGATGCGCTCGCTCTTGCCGCCCTCGACCATCAGGTCCGAAAGCTTCTGGACGATCTCCTTCGGCATGCCGGCGGGGCCGACCAGGCCGATCCATCCCTGCACCTGGAAGGCCTTGTCGGTCACCCCCTGCTCGAAGAAGGTCGGCACATCGGGCAACTTGGCCATCCGCACCTTGGTCGGCACCGCGATGGGCCGGCCGTTGCCCGACTGCAGCACACCGGAGGCGGCGGCGACGCTGCCGCTCCCGCCCTGCACCGCGCCGGAGGCCACGTCCTGCCACATCGGCGCCTCGCCGCGATAATGCACGGCCTCCATGCCGAGCTTGTAGTGGCGATTCAGCGCCTCGACGGCGACATGGCTGTAGGACCCCGCCCCATAGGTGCCGAGACTGGTTTTGTTGGCGCGCGCATAGTCGGCGAGTTCGGCGAGGTTCTTCACCGGCAGCTTGGCGTTGACGATCAGCGGCAGATGGCCTGCATCCATCCACGAGATCAGGACGAAATCTTTGTCCGGATCGTAGGGCAGCTTTTTGAACAGGACCTTGTTCATGATCATCGTCGTCGAAATCGTCCACATCAGCGTGTAGCCGTCGGGCGCGGCGGCCTTCACCTGCTCGGCGGCGATGGCGCCGCTGGCGCCGGACTTGTTCTCGACGGAAACCGGCTGGCCGGTCTTCTGCGAGATGTATTCGCCATAGGCGCGGGCGAAGGTGTCGGTGAGACCACCCGCCGGATAACCGCAGATGATGCGGATGGGTTTGTTGGGCCAGGTCCCCTGGGAAATCGCGGGAGCCGGCAGGGCCGCAGCCATGGCAGCGGCGGAACCATAACGCAGCACATCACGTCGCGACGCACGCACGATCATCGATTGCCTCCCTGTGGCGCGATTTTTTTCGACGGTCGGGCCGTCCAGGTGCGCCTGAAGGAAGCATGGCCGCGATTTCGCGGTGCGTAAAGGCCGCGTCGCAGGGCGGTCAGCCTATTGAGGCTCGATCCCGAGACTCCGGATGACCTCGAGCGAAACCGGGCCCTCTTCGTCGAGCACCTGTCGGAAATAGGCGGCGTCGCGCGCGCCCTCGTCGATGGCGAAGGTGTCGTTGATCTTCTGGATGCGCTCGGTCCTGCCGGCCTCGACCATCAGGGTCGAGAGCTTCTGCACCACTTCGGGGGGAGTGCCGACTGGGGCCGCGCAGCCGACCCAGCCGCGAATCTGGAACGCCTTCTCCGTCAGCCCCTGCTCGTAGAAGGTCGGGACGTCGGGCAGCTTCTTCATGCGCACCATGGTCGGCACGGCGATCGGCTTCACGCTGCCCGCCTGCAGGACCGCCGCGCCGGAAGCATAGCTCCCGGTGGCGCCCTGTACCGCGCCGGACGCCACGTCCTGCCACATCGCCGACTCGCCACGATAATGCACCGCTTCCATCTGGAGTCCGTAGTGGCGGTTCAGCGTCTCGGTGACGATATGGGCGAAGGAGCCGATGCCGTAGGTGGCGAGCGAGACCTTCCGGCCCTTGGCCCAGGCCGCGAACTCCGCGACGTTCCGGACCGGAACGTCCTTGTTGACCATGGTCGGCAGGTGACCGGTATTGAACCAGGCGACCAGCGCGAAGTCCTTGTCGGGATCGTATGGCAGCTTCTTGAACAGCGCCTTGTTCTGCACCATCGTCGTCGAGTTGGTGAACATCAGCGTGTAGCCGTCCGGCGGCGCCTGCCGGACGATCTCCGCGCCGATCGCACCGGCGGCGCCGGCCTTGTTCTCGACGATCACGGGCTGGCCGGTCTTCTCGGCGACGTACTCGCCATAGGCGCGGGCGAAGATGTCGGTGAGGCCGCCCGCCGGATAGGTACAGACGATCCTGATCGGCCTGGCCGGCCAGGCCTGCGCAAGGACCGGCGCCGGCAGCGACGCCAGCGCCGAGAGTGAGCCGTAGCGCAGCAGGTCGCGCCGCGTCGTCCGCAGAATCATGATCGCCTCCCCAAAGGGCGGCGATCCTTCGTCGCGGCGGCTTTTCTAGGCCGTCCGGGTCGCGCCCGACTTCAGCATGGCGTCGATCTCGGCTTGCGTAAACCCGGCTTCCCGCAGGATCTCCACGCTGTGCTCGCCGAGCCGCGGCTGCAGGCGGGTGATCTCCGGCTTGGTCTTGCTGAAGCGCGGCGGGATGTCGGTCATACGCAGCTTGCCCTCGGTCGGATGGTCGACCTCCTTCCAGAAGCCGGTCGCCTCGAGCTGCGGGTCGACGAACAGGTCGTCGAGCGTGTTCACCGGCCCATGCGGCACGTTGGAGTTCTTCAGCAGCTCAACCCATTCGGCGTTGGTGCGCTCGGCGCACAGGCCGGCCAGGGTCGCGTAGTATTGCTCGACGTTCTTCAGGCGGTTGGCCATGCCCTGGAACCGCTCGTCCTGCGCGAGATCCTCGCGGCCGACCAGGGTGCAGAACTCCCGCCAGTGACCGTCGGTGTACGGCAGCAGCGCGAAGTAGCCGTCCTTCGACGGATAGGGACGGCGCTCCTTGTTCAGCACGCGCTTGTAACCCGCCGTGTCGAGCGCCGGCTCGAAGGTCTCGCCGTAGAGATGCTCGACCATCACGAACGAGACCAGCGTCTCGTACATCGGCACCTCGACCGACTGGCCCTTGCCGGTACGCTCGCGCGCGAACAGGGCGGCCAGCAGCGCCGAGACGACACCGTTCGAACTTGTCTTGTCGGCCACGATCGTCGGCAGGAAGCGCGGCTGGCCCGCCACCACCGTCTGCAGCGCGGCGAGGCCGGAGCCGGCCTGGATGATGTCGTCATAGGCGGCCTTGGCGCCCATCGGCCCGGCGGCGCGATAGCCGTAGGTCGCGAGATAGACCAGGCGCGGGTTGATCTTCTCGAACTTCTCGTACTCGACGCCCAGCCGCTTGGCCGGCTCGGGCCGGTAGTTGTGCATGATGACGTCGGCGGTTTCGGCAAGCTTGAACAGGTCGGCGCGACCGGACTCCTGCTTGAGGTCGAGGACGATCGAGCGCTTGGAGCGATTGCAGCCGAGATAGAAGGCCGACATGCCGGGATTGCGCGCCGGTCCCAGCACGCGCGTCGTGTCGCCTTCGGGCGGCTCGATCTTGATCACGTCTGCCCCGAGATCGCCCAATTGCTGCGCCGCCCACGGACCCAGCACGACGGTCGTGCAGTCGAGAATGCGAACGCCGTCCAACGGACCTGCCATCTGATGATCCCTCCGATTATTCGCTCCCGCTTACCACAAGTTGGTCACCATCCCAGGGCGAATTCACAGGCAACATCCGGCTCGCGCAGGACGTTTCATCCTGCAGCAAAGGAGACCGCAAAAATGAACATCGAGGTCCTGCGTCTGACCGGATCGCTCGCCGTCGCGGGCGCCGTCATACTGACCGCCTCCGCAGCGATGGCCGGCGACTGGAAGAAGGGCCGGGGGCACCACAAGCATCATCACCATCACTACTACGATCGCGAGGTGGTGGTCGTGCAGCCGCCGCCGCGCGTCTACTACGCGCCTCGCCCCGTGGCCGTCTATCCGGCGCCCGTCTATGCGCCGCCGGTCGCCTACGCGCCGGTCTATGGGCCGTCCTATCCGCGCGGCGGAAATCTCAGCATCGGCATCGACGTTCCACTCCGGTAGTCCTTCAGCGGGCCACGA
>CAZPOS010000237.1:0-8477 GCA_964588065.1 uncultured Reyranella sp. | reverse complement strand
TGCCTCGACATCAACTCATCGAAGAAGGCCGCCCGCTTCGTGCGCTTCTGCGACGCCTTCAACATTCCGATCGTGACCTTCGTCGACGTGCCGGGCTTCCTGCCGGGCACGACGCAGGAGTTCGGTGGCATCATCAAGCACGGCGCCAAGCTGCTCTATGCCTATGCCGAGGCCACCGTGCCGAAGGTGACGGTGATCACCCGCAAGGCCTATGGCGGCGCCTACGACGTGATGGCGTCGAAGCACCTCCGCGGCGACGTCAACTATGCCTGGCCGGGCGCCGAGATCGCGGTGATGGGCGCCAAGGGCGCGGTCGAGATCATCTTCCGCTCCGATGTTGGCGACGCCAACAAGATCGCGGCGCGCACCGAGGAATACCGCCAGAAATTCGCCAATCCGTTCGTGGCGGCCAATCGCGGCTTCATCGACGACGTGATCATGCCGCACGGCACGCGCCGCCGGATCTGCCGGGCTCTGGCCACGCTCGAGACCAAGAAGCTCGAGAATCCGTGGCGCAAGCACGGCAACGTGCCTCTGTGACGGGGACGCCGTGCATCTGTCTCCCGAGGAGCGCATGAGGCGCGGCCGGATCGTGCGCAAGCACCTGATGGTCGGGCTTCTCGCGCTGCTCGTGATCATCCCGCTGAATTTCATCGTGAGCCGCCAGTATCCCTGGTGGCTCTGGGTCCTCATCGTCTGGTTGCCTCTGATCGGCGCGCACTCGCTGTGGGCCAGGGGCGTCTTCGATCGCAGAAAAGAAGGAATGTGAGCATGGCCGCCAAGAAGAAGGTCGCCAAGGTCGCCACCAAGAGCGTCGCGAAGAGCGCGCCGGCGAAGAAGTCTCTGGCTGCGAAGCCTGCAGCCGCGGAAGGGCCGCTGTTCGACAAGATCCTGATCGCCAACCGCGGCGAGATCGCCTGTCGCGTCATCCGCACCTGCAAGCGCCTCGGGATCAAGACCGTCGCGGTCTACTCCGAGGCCGACGCCGACGCGCTGCACGTGCGCGAGGCCGACGAGGCGGTGCTGATCGGGCCGCCGCCCTCGGCCCAGTCCTACCTGCTGATCGACAAGATCGTCGAGGCCTGCAAGGCGACCGGCGCCCAGGCGGTGCACCCGGGTTACGGCTTCCTCTCCGAGAAGGAAGCCTTCCAGAAGGCGCTGGCCGAGGCCGGCATCGCCTTCATCGGTCCCGACGCCCACGCCATCTACGCCATGGGCGACAAGATCGAGTCCAAGAAGCTGGCGCAGGCGGCTGGCGTCAGCACCGTGCCCGGCTATCTCGCAGCGATCCCCAATGCCGACGAGGCGGTGAAGATCGCGCGCAAGATCGGCTACCCGGTCATGATCAAGGCCTCGGCCGGCGGCGGCGGCAAGGGCATGCGCATCGCCTGGAACGATGCCGAGGCGCATGAGGGTTTCGGCTCGGCCACCAACGAGGCCAAGGCCTCGTTCGCCGACGATCGCGTGTTCATCGAGAAATATGTCGAGGAGCCGCGCCATATCGAGATCCAGCTGATCGCCGATGGCCACGGCAACTGCGTCTATCTCTGGGAGCGCGAGTGCTCCATCCAGCGCCGCCACCAGAAGGTGATCGAGGAGGCGCCGAGCCCGTTCCTCGACGCCAAGACGCGCAAGGCGATGGGCGAGCAGGCGGTCGCGCTTGCCAAAGCCGTCAAGTACAAGAGCGCCGGCACCGTCGAATTCATCGTCGACAAGCACCGCAAGTTCTACTTCCTCGAGATGAACACGCGCCTGCAGGTCGAGCATCCGGTGACCGAGCTGATCACCGGCCTCGACCTGGTCGAGCTGATGATACGCGTGGCGGCTGGCGGCAAGCTGCCGTTCCAGCAGAAGGACGTGAAGCTGCAGGGCTGGGCCGTCGAGGCGCGTCTCTACGCCGAGGACCCGTTCCGCAACTTCCTGCCGTCCACGGGGCGCCTTGTGAAGTATCGCGAGCCCGAGGCGGGACCCGACGTGCGCGTCGATACCGGCGTCTACGAGGGCGGCGAGATCTCGATGTTCTACGATCCGATGATCGCCAAGCTCTGCACGCATGGGCACACGCGCGACGAGGCGATCGATCGCATGCGCCGCGCGCTGGACGAGTTCTATGTCCGCGGCGTCTCGCACAACGTGCCGTTCCTCGCCGCCCTGATGGCCCATCCGCGCTTCCGCGCCGGCAAGCTCACGACCAACTTCATCGCCGAGGAGTTCAAGGGCGGCTTCACGGCCGAGCATTTGCCGCCCAAGGACCCGGCGGTGCTGGCGGCGGTCGCGGCGGTGGTCGATCGCATCCATGCTCATCGCGCCGGCGCGCCGCAGTCCGAGCGGGTCGTCATGCTCAATCGGTCCGCGATGCCGGTCTCCGTGAGCGGCGGCGGCCTCGAATTCGCCGTCGACATCGACGCCCGCCGGGTCGAGATCGAGTCCGACTGGGCCCCGGGCGAGCCGCTGATGCGCGCCAAGGTCGACCAGCATCCGGTGGTGGTGCAGATCGATCCGCTGGGCTCCGGCTGGCGCCTGACGCATGAAGGCGGTCAGGCGGACGTGCTGGTGCTGACGCCGCGCCAGGCCGAGCTCTACGCGCTGATGCCGGTCAAGGCGGCGCCCGACACCTCGAAGTTCCTGCTGTCGCCGATGCCGGGCCTCCTGGCCTCCGTGGCGGTGAGCGAGGGCCAGGAGATCAAGGCGGGCGAGGCGCTGGCCGTGGTCGAGGCGATGAAGATGGAGAACGTGCTGCGTGCCACGCGCGACGGCACGGTGAAGACGCTCCACGCCAAGGCCGGCGACAGCCTGAGGGTCGACCAGAAGATCATCGAGTTCGCCTGAGCCCGATGGCCTTGCAGGCGCGTCTCAGCATCACCGGCCGGGTGCAGGGCGTCGGCTACCGCGACTGGGCGGTGGCCACGGGGCAGCGGCTCGGCCTCAGCGGCTGGGTCCGCAACCGCACCGACGGTTCAGTCGAGGCGCTGGTGGTCGGCCCGGACGAGGCGGTGGGCCGGATGATCGAGGCCTGCGGCCATGGCCCAACCCTCGCGCGGGTCGACGCGGTCGACGTCGAGCCGGTCGACCTCGACGTCCTGCCCTCGGGCTTTACGCGGCGGCCGACGGCCTGAGTTCGCCGAACACTTCCTGGAAGGTCTCGGTCAGCGCCGCGTCGAGATCGGCCAGGGTCACCGGCAGGCCGAGATCGACCAGCGAGGTCACTCCGTGGTCGGCGATGCCGCAGGGAACGATTCCCGCATAGTGCGACAGGTCGGGCTCGACATTGATCGAGATGCCGTGGAATGCCACCCAATGGCGGATGCGCACGCCGATGGCCGCGATCTTGTCCTCGCGCGGGGTGCCGTCGGGCAGGGGCGGCTTGTCGGGACGCACGACCCAGACGCCGACGCGGCCTTCGCGCCGCTCCGCCTTGACGTTGAAGCGGCCGAGCGTGCGGATGGTCCATTCCTCGAGGTCGGAAACGTAGCGGCGAACGTCCTGGCGGCGCGCCCTGAGGTCGAGCATCACGTAGGCCACCCGCTGGCCGGGGCCGTGATAGGTGTACTGGCCGCCGCGACCGGCGACATGGACCGGAAAGCGCGCCGGCTGCAGCAGGTCCTGCGTGCGGGCGCTGGTGCCGGCGGTGTAGAGCGGCGGATGTTCCAGCAGCCAGACCATTTCGCCCGCCCGGCCGGCGCGGATGTCGGCGACCCTCGTTTCCATGGTGGCGAGCGCCTCGTCGTAGGGGACGAGGCCGTCGGAGATGCGCCATTCGAGCCTGTTCATTGTGGCAAAATCGGCACTTCACGGTCTTCGTGCAAGCCCGCCTTGCCACTGGGGGGGCGATTTGGTATCCCCCGCGCCATCGACCGGCGCGGCCATGGCGGAATTGGTAGACGCGCTAGCTTGAGGTGCTAGTGCCGCGAGGCGTGGAAGTTCGAGTCTTCTTGGCCGCACCATCGCCGGTTCGATGAAAAGGTAGACGAGAGGTCGCCGCCTGTTGGTAAAACCCAACCGGCGGCCCTTTTGTTTTTCAGGCGAGGAGACGAGCTTTGGCGGACGAACTCAGCGAAAGCGCTCTCCGTTACCATCGCCTGTCGCGACCCGGAAAGATCGAGGTCGTTCCGACCAAGCCGCTGGCCACCCAGCGCGACCTCTCGCTGGCCTACTCGCCCGGCGTGGCCGCGGCCTGCAACGAGATCGTGCGCGATCCCGCGACCGCCGCCGAGCTCACCGCGCGCGCCAACCTGGTCGCCGTCGTCACCAACGGCACCGCGGTGCTGGGGCTGGGCGCGATCGGGCCGCTGGCCGCCAAGCCGGTGATGGAAGGCAAGGGCGTCCTCTTCAAGAAATTCGCCGGTATCGACGTCTTCGACCTCGAACTGGCCGAACTCGACCAGGACAGGCTGGTCGACATCGTCGCCGCCCTTGAGCCGACCTTCGGCGGCATCAACCTCGAGGACATCAAGGCGCCGGAATGCTTCTACGTCGAGCAGAAGCTGCGCGAGCGCATGAAGATCCCGGTGTTCCACGACGACCAGCACGGCACCGCCATCATCGTGGGCGCGGCGTTGCTCAATGCACTGTCGCTGGTCGGCAAGGACATCGCCAAGGTGAAGCTGGTCGTGTCCGGTGCCGGCGCCGCCGCGCTGTCGTGCCTCGGCGTGCTGGAGAAGCTCGGCCTGCCGCGCGAGAACATGTGGGTGACCGACATCGCCGGCGTGGTCTGGAAGGGCCGCAACGAGCAGATGGACCCGTGGAAGGAGCGCTACGCCCGCGACACCCAGGCCCGCACGCTGGGCGAGGTGATCGGCGGCGCCGACGTGTTCCTCGGCCTGTCGGCCGCCGGCGTGCTGAAGCCCGAGATGGTGTCGCGGATGGCCGCCCGGCCGCTGATCTTCGCGCTGGCCAATCCCAATCCCGAGATCACGCCGGAAGACGTAGCGGGCGTGCGCGACGACGCCATCATGGCGACGGGGCGCAGCGACTATCCCAACCAGGTCAACAACGTCCTGTGCTTCCCCTACATCTTCCGCGGCGCCCTCGACGTCGGCGCCACGACCGTCAACGACGAGATGAAGATCGCCTGCGTGCGGGCGCTGGCGGCGCTGGCGCGCAAGGAGCCCTCCGAAGTCGTGGCGCGCGCCTTCGGCGAGCAGGCCGGCGGCTTCGGGCCCAGCCAGATCATTCCCAAACCGTTCGATCCGCGGCTGATCGTCGAACTCGCGCCGGCCGTCGCCAAGGCGGCCATGGACAGCGGCGTGGCGACGCGGCCGATCACCGACTTCGACGCCTATCGCCAGCAGCTCAGCCAGTTCGTGTTCAAGTCCGGCCTCGTCATGCGGCCGGTCTTCGCCCAGGCGCGTTCCGCTCCGAAGCGTGTGATCTTCAGCGCCGGCGAGGACGATCGCGTCCTGCGGGCCGCCCAGATCATCCTCGACGAGGGCATCGCCAAGCCGATCCTGATCGGCCGGCCGGAGGTCGTGCGCCGCCGCGCCGAGCGGCTCGGCCTGCGCTTCCAGCCCGGTGTCGATGTCGAGCTGGTCGATCCCTCCAGCGACCCGCGCTACGACAAGTACTGGGGCACCTATCTCGAACTGATGGAGCGCAAGGGCGTCACCGAGCCGACGGCCCGCAACCTCGTGCGCTCGAGTCCGACCCTGATCGCCGCCCTGGCGGTGAAGCTCGGCGACGCCGACGCGATGATCGCCGGCGCCTATGGCCGCTTCCGCACCCACCTAGCCCATGTGCGCGACGTCATCGGCCTGCGCGAGGGCGCGAAGAACATGGCGGCGCTCAGCCTGCTGGTCATGCCGACCCGCGCGCTGTTCATCGCCGACACCTACGTGAACTACGATCCGGATCCCGAGACGCTGGCCGAGATCACCCTGCTGGCCGCCGACGAGGTTCTCCGCTTCGGCCTGCAGCCCAAGGTCGCGCTGATCTCGCATTCGAGCTTCGGGGGCTCGGAGCATCCCTCGGCCAAGAAGATGGCGGCTGCGGTGAAGATCCTCCACCAGCGGGCGCCGACCCTGGAGGTCGACGGCGAGATGCACGGCGATGCCGCGCTCAACGTCGAGATCCGCAACAGCGTGTTTCCGCGATCGCGGCTCAAGGAGGCGGCGAACCTCGTCGTCTGCCCGTCGCTCGATGCCGCCAACATCTCCTTCAATCTCCTGAAGGAAGCCGCGGACGGTCTGCATATCGGCCCGAT
Organism: uncultured Reyranella sp.; assembly: GCA_964588065.1. GTDB lineage: Bacteria > Pseudomonadota > Alphaproteobacteria > Reyranellales > Reyranellaceae > Reyranella. The sequence continues at coordinate 2,278 of CAZPOS010000237.1, read as the reverse complement.
CCTGCTGGGCACCGACCTGCCGGCGCACGTGCTCACCCCCTCGGTGACCGCGCGCGGCATCCTCAACATGACCGCGCTGGCCGTGGTCGAAGCGCAGCGTCTCGCAGAGGCGCGTGGATGATCGGGGAGATCGACCATCTCGACGAAGTGACGCCGGATCTCGTCCGGCGGGTCGAGGCGGCGCTCACCGAAGACAGGCCGGAGGATGCGCGGGGGCTGCTGAGCAATCTCAGCGCCACGGGCCAGGCCTCCATCCTCGAGCAGGTCTCCGAGGAACAACGCGAGAAGCTGGTCGGCATCCTCAAGGATGACCTCGATCCCGAGGCCCTGACCGAACTCGACGAGGAAGTTCTCGAAGACGTCCTCGAACATCTCGACAGCAAGGAAATCGCGGCCGCGGCCCGCGAGCTCGAGACCGACGACGCGGCCACCATCCTCGAGGACCTGAGCGAGGACGAGCGGCAGGAAGTGCTGGCGGAGCTTCCCGCCGACGAACGCGCCGACATCGAGCGCGCGCTGGCCTATCCCGAGGATGCGGCCGGCCGCCTCATGCAGCGCTCGCTGGTCAAGGTGGCCGACACCTGGACCGTGGGCGAGGTCATCGACCATTGCCGCGAGGCCACCGACCTGCCCGACGACGTCTACGACATCTTCGTCGTGAACGCGGATGGGCATCTGCGCGGCTCCGTGCCGCTCGGCCGCATGCTGCGCACCAAGCGGCCGGTGCCGATCCTCGAAATCGTCGATCCCGACATCCCGTCGCTGCCGGTGATGGCCGACCAGGCCGAGGTGGCGCATGTCTTCCGCGACAAGAACCTGGTCTCGTGCCCGGTGGTCGACGATGATGGCCGGCTGCTGGGCGTGATCATGGTCGACGACGTGGTCGACGTGATCGACGAAGAGGCGGAGGAAGACCTGCTCAAGATGGGCGGCGTGGGCTCCGACGACATGCATGCCGACACGGTGTCGACGGCCCGGATGCGGGCGCCGTGGCTGCTGGTCAACGTCGCGACGGCCCTCGTCGCGTCCTTCGTCATCAGCCGGTTCGAAGACACGATCGAGAAGATCGTGATCCTGGCCGCGCTCATGCCGATCGTCGCGTCGATGGGCGGCAATGCCGGCATCCAGACCGTCACCGTCACGGTGCGCGCCCTGGCGATGGGCGAGCTAACCGCCGCCAACGGGATGCGCTTCATCGCCAAGGAAGCGGTCGTCGGCAGTCTCAACGGCCTGTTGTTTGCGTTTCTGCTGGCGATGGGCGTGATCCTGATCTTCCACGACTGGCGGCTGGGGGCCGTCATCGCCGCCTCGATGGTCTGCAACCTGATGGCCGCGGCGCTGGCCGGCTCGCTGATCCCGCTCGGCCTGCAGAAGTTCGGGGTCGATCCCGCCGTCTCGTCGACGGTGTTCCTCACCATGGTCACCGACGTGACCGGCTTCCTGACCTTCCTCGGGCTGGCGACGATCTTCCTGCTTTGAGCTATCGTCGGCGGCGGAGGTAACCGTGTCGACAGTCCTTCGTCTCGTGGCCGCCCTGGTCCTCGTCCTGTGCACGCCGGCGGTCCAGGCGCAGAACAAGGTGCCGCCCGACCGCGTGCTGGAAGCGCTGGTCAAGAGTTCGCTGCTCAGCCTCAACGACGCCAACGTGACCGGCAACTACGCCGTGCTGCACGCCAAACTGTCGAAGCCGTTCCGGGAGCAGTTCCCGCCGGAGCGGCTGAAGGCGACGTTCAAGGAGTTCCAGACCAACGGGGCCGACTTCGACATCATCGCAGCCATGCCGCCAGCTTACGATCCGGCACCGGCCGTCGACGAGGACGGGAAACTGGTGGTGAAGGGCACTTTCCCCACCGAACCGCAGCGCCTGCGCTTCGAGCTGGAATACATCCCCTCGGACGGCGAGTGGAAGCTGATCCGAATCTACGTCAAGGTTGACCCGAAATCCTGATGTCCCTCGATAGGTAAGACAGATCATGATCCCGAATGCGATGCCGCCGTTCGACTTCGGCCTGGGCGAGACCGCCGATGCGCTGCGCGACCAGGTCCAGCGCTTTGCCTCCAGCGAGGTTGCGCCGATCGCCGCCGAAATCGACAAGTCCGACCGGTTTCCGCGCGAGCTGTGGCCCAAGATGGGCGAGCTCGGCCTGCACGGCATCACCGTCGAGGAGGAGTTCGGCGGATCGGGCCTCGGCTATCTTGAGCATGTCATTGCGGTAGAAGAGATCAGCCGCGCCTCGGCGGCCGTCGGCCTGAGCTACGGCGCCCACTCGAACCTCTG
>CAZPOS010000236.1:2297-8513 GCA_964588065.1 uncultured Reyranella sp. | reverse complement strand
AACTTAAAATGCAAAAATTCGAGCGCAGCGCATACCAGGGAAACTTGGAGTATCCGCCTGGCTTTTCAGCATCCAGGGTGACTCCGATCAGGGGGCGGGGCATGTCTGTCAAGATACGCGCCTAGGCTGGCGAACGCCATGGCCCTGGGGACAGTTACCGCTTCAGAAAATCGAGCAGACCAGGATCTTTCTTCGAGCACTCGAACTTGATTACTTCAATGTCGTCTTCTTTTCCAACCAGGTCCCGGCTTGAGTGCCCGATCATGAAGCCCGTCAGCTGGGCCTTTGGCTCGATCACCATCGACTCATCCTTCGAACGCCTTACGATCAACTGGCCTTTTGAATCCATCGTTGCCCACCCACGATTTGGATCATTCAGCCTGTACTGAAGTTTGAACAATCGGCCGTCACCTACGAGGAGGGCCATAGTCGGATCAATCTTTGAGAGCACGTAGAAGGTCCGACCGGTAATTCGTACTTCCGGTATCTTTCCTCGGAGATCAAGTCCGCCGAAGTCGATTCGATTGGATCCGAAGTCGAATGTGAGCTTGGCGTTCCCTCCACTTGGCCGGCATTTCTCCTGAAGTGTGCATACGTCGCGACGTACCTCCGTACACACCATCTGCTTTGCCTGCTCCCAAGGAGGCGAGAAAATATTCCAATCGCCATTCTGGGCCTTGGCGTCGGCCGCCCAAGCCAAAACGCTCCCAAAGATGATTGAGCTCAAACTTAAAATGCAAAAATTCGAGCGCAGCGCATACCAGGGAAACTTGGAGTATCCACCTGGCTTTTCAGCATCCAGGGTGACTCCGATCAGGGGACGGGGCATGCGCGCCAAGATACGCGCGCGCGCCGCCCTGCGCTACAGTGCGTGCGCCATGACCGACTCAAGCAGATCGACGCCGATGGATCGGGCTCTTGCCGCCGCTCGCGCCGCCGGCGCGCGGGGCGAGGTGCCCATCGGCTGCGTGATCGTCGGACCGGACGGTGCGGTGCTGGCCGAGGCCGGCAACCGCACCGAGGAGCTGAAGGACCCGACCGCCCATGCCGAGCTGCTGGCGATCCGCGCCGCCGGGGCCGCGCTGGGCTCGCCGCGCCTGGTCGGCTGCGACCTCTACGTCACCCTGGAGCCTTGCCCGATGTGCGCCCAGGCGATCTCCTTCGCCCGCCTGCGGCGGGTCTACTGGGGCGCTGCCGATCCAAAGGGCGGCGGCATCGAACAGGGCCCGCGCATCTTCGACCAGCCGACCTGCCACCACCGGCCCGAGCTCTATCCCGGCGTCGGCGAGCGTGAGGCGGGCGAGCTGCTGCGGGCCTTCTTCAGGGAGCGGCGTTAGCTCTCAGCGCTTCCTGCCATTCGCTGCGGACGTCGGCGTCGGCCTCATCGACGCTCTGGCCCCGACGCGCAACCTCGTCCGGCGCGAGTTGTGACAGCGCCCAGACCGCGGCGCCGCGCACCAGCGGCGAGTCATCCTGCAGCAGGCGCTCGACGGCGGGCAGGGCGGTGGCGGGCGTGGCGCTGTTGCCCAGCGCATAGGCGACGTTGCGCAGGAAGCGGTTGCGGCCGATGCGCTTCACCGCCGTGCCGGAGAAGCGCGTGCGGAAAGTCGCGTCGTCGAGAGTCGCCAGTTCCGACAGGAGAGGTGCCTGCAGTTCGGCGCGCGGCGTGAAGGCGGCTTCGCGCGACTGGCGGGCGAACTTGTTCCACGGGCAGGCGGCGAGGCAGTCGTCGCAGCCGTAGATGCGGTTGCCCAGCGCGCTCCGGAACGCGCGATCGATCGGACCGGCATGTTCGATGGTCAGATAGGAGATGCAGCGCCGCGCATCGAGTTGATAGGGCGCGGGAAAGGCGTCGGTCGGGCAGGCATCGAGGCAGGCGCGGCACTGGCCGCAATGGTCGGTCTCGGGCGCGTCGGGCGGCAGCTCGATCGACAGCAGCAGCTCGCCCAGGAACAGCCAGGAGCCGAAGCGGCGAGACACCAGGTTGGTGTGCTTGCCCTGCCAGCCATGGCCCGCCTGCTGCGCCGCGAGCTTCTCCATCAGCGGCGCGGTGTCGACGAAGACCTTGAGGCTCTCGTGATAGGTGTCCCAGATGAAGCGGCCGAGCTGTTTCAGCCGGCTCTTCATCACGTCGTGATAGTCGCGGCCCTGCGCATAGACCGAGACGGCGCCGCGCTCGCGCTCTTCCTGCACGAAACGCGGATCGCCGGCGGGCCCGTAGTTGAGCGCAACGGACACGACCGTGCGCGCCTCGGGCCACAGGCCGGCCGGATCTATGCGCTGCTCGGCGCGGTCGACCAGCCAGCCCATGTCGCCCTGGAAGCCGCGCGCCAGGAACGCTTCCATGCGCTCCCGCCGCAGCTGAAGCGCCTCGGGCGAGAGCTGCGCCGGCGCGAAGGCCACGGCGTCGAAGCCTAGCTCCAGCGCCTTGGCGGCAATCGCATCGCGCAGCGCGCGCGGCGTTGCCGGTTTCGGGGGCCGCTTGGGACGGGGCGGCAGCTTCGCCATCAACCCCGGCCGCGATAGGGCGCCACGCCGGTCTCGGGAAGCCACAGGCCCTTGGGCGGGGCGGCGGTCTGCCAGAACACGTCGATCGGCATGCCGCCGCGTGGATACCAGTAGCCAGCGATCCTGAGCCAGCGCGGCGCCAGTTCCTTCACCAGGCGCTTGCCGATGCCCACGGTGCAATCCTCGTGGAAGGCGGCCTCGTTGCGGAAGCTGTTGAGGTAGAGCTTCAGCGACTTGCTCTCGACCAGTTTTGCGTGCGGCACGTAGTCGATCACCAGATGCGCGAAATCGGGCTGGCCGGTCACCGGGCAGAGCGAGGTGAATTCCGGCTGCGTGAAGCGGGCGAGGTAGAGCGTCCCCGGATGCGGATTGGGCACCGTCTCGAGGACAGCCTCGGCGGGCGAGGCGGGGAGGGGCGTCTCATGCCCGAGCTGTTTGAGTTTTGCGTATTTAGCCATGCCCCCATCATATGCTAAGCGGGCCGCCATGACTCACAGGGTTGCCATCGTCGGCGCCGGACCGTCCGGCTTCTACGCCGCGGACGGGCTGCTGCGCGGCCGTCCCGACCTCCGTATCGACGTCATCGACCGCCTGCCGACGCCGTTCGGCCTGGTGCGGGCGGGCGTCGCGCCCGATCATCAGGGCACCAAGGCCGTGGTCCGCCAGTTCGACCGGCTGCTGGCGCAGCCCGACCTGCGCTTCGCCGGCAACATCGAGATCGGCCGCGACCTGTCGTGGGACGAGGTCGTGCAGTCCTACGACGCCGTGATCATCGCCACCGGCATGGTGGTCGACCGCAGGCTCGGCATTCCGGGCGAGGATCTGCCGCATGTGTGGGGCTCGTGGCGCTTCGTCGCCTGGCTGAACGGCCATCCCGATTTCCGCAGCGGTCCCGACCTGTCGGGCGTGAAGTCCGTCGCGGTGATCGGCAACGGCAACGTGGCGCTCGACGTGGCGCGCCTGCTGGCCAAGACGCCCGAGGAAATGACCAAGTCCGACATCGTGCCCGAGGCCGGCGCGGCGATCGCGGCGGCGCCCCTCACGGACATCCATGTCATCGGCCGGCGCGGCGCCGAACAGGCCTCCTTCACCACCAACGAGCTGGCCGAGATGGGCCGCCTGGCGCGCGCCGTCGCGGTCGCCGATGCGAGCGCGCTGACCGCCGAGGCGCCGGCCTCGGACCCGACGCCGGAGCGGCTGCGCAAGGCCAAGAACATCGAGACGCTGAAGCGCTACGCCGCGCAGACGCCGGGCGACAAGCCGGTGACGGTGCATTTCCGCTTCCACCAGACGCCGAAGTCGATCCGCCCCGGCACGATCGAGCTGTCGAACGGCACCCTGGCCGCCGACCTGGTCGTGACCTGCATCGGCTATACCGGCGAGCCCTTCCCGCAGGCCGAGAACGTGTTCCCGGTCGGCTGGGCGCGCCGCGGCCCCAGCGGCACCATCCCGACCAATCGCGCCGACAGTCATGCCGTGGCGAAGGAAGTGATCGACTTCCTGGAGGATCGCGAGCTCAAGAGCGGTCCCGACATCCTGCCGCTCTGCGTCGACGCCGAGGGCTGGCGCCGCATCGACAAGGCCGAGGTCGCGGCCGGCGCCGCCCAGGGCCGGCCGCGGGTGAAGTTCGTCGACTGGCAGGCGCTGCTCGACATCGCGCAGGGCGACTGAGCGTTCGCGCGGGGCGCGGGCATTTCGCCTGTCGCGCGCGGGGCTCTGCGCCTCTATACCTTGCCCCCTACGGGGAAGGCCAAGAGTTCAAGGAGTTTCCATGATGAAGTTCGGTCGTCGTTTCATCGGCGCGCTCGCCGTCGCCGCGGCGGTGGTGCCGCTGGCCGTGCCTGCCACCGCCTCGGCGCAAACCACGCTCAAGGCGGCGCTGCATTCGGACCTCAAGATCATCGATCCGGTATGGACCTCGGCGTTGATCACCACCAACCACGGCTACATGGTCTACGACACGCTGTTCGCGGTCGACGACAAGCTCGAGGTCAAGCCGCAGATGGTCGACAAGTGGGAGGTCTCGCCCGACAAGCTGACCTACACGCTGACCCTGCGCGACGGGCTGGAATGGCACGACGGCAAGCCGGTCACGGCCGAGGATTGCGTCGCTTCGATCAAGCGCTGGGGCGCGCGCGACGCGATGGGCCAGAAGCTGATGGCGGTGACGTCGGAGCTTTCGGCGCCGGACGACAAGACCATCAAGTTCGTGCTGAAGCAGCCCTATGGCCTGCTGCTCTATTCGCTGGGCAAGCCGGGCTCGAACGTGCCCTTCATGATGCCGAAATCGGTTGCTGCGACCGATCCCAACAGCCAGATCACCGACGCCACCGGCTCCGGCCCCTTCATCTTCAAGAAGGACGAGTGGAAGCCCGGCGAGAAGGCGGTCTACGTCAAGAACCCGAAGTACAAGCCGCGGTCCGAGCCGGCGTCGGGCTTCGCCGGCGGCAAGGTTCCGAAAGTCGACCGGGTCGAGTGGCTGTGGATCCCCGACACGCAGACCCAGGTCAACGCGCTGCTGGGCGGCGAGATCGACCTGGTGGAAATCGTGCCGGCCGACCTGCTGCCGCTGCTGAAGTCGGACAAGAACGTCGTCGTCTATGTCGGCAACAAGGCCGGCCGCCAGTACACGATGCGCTTCAACGTGCTGCACAAGCCGTTCGACAACGCCAAGGTCCGGCTCGCCGCGCTCTACGCGCTCGACCAGAAGGCGTTCCTCGACGCCAATGTCGGCGACCCGGAATACTACAAGGTCTGCCAGTCGCTGTTCCCCTGCGGCTCGCCGCTCGAGTCGACCAAGGGCTGGGAGGACAAGCTCTCGGGCAACGCCGCCAAGGCGAAGCAGCTCCTGGCCGAGGCGGGCTATGACGGCACGCCGGTGGTGATGCTCCACCAGACCGACGTGGCCGGCCACAACAACCTGGCGACCGTCGCCAAGCCGCAGCTCGAGAAGGCCGGCTTCAAGGTCGACCTGCAGCCGATGGACTGGCAGACGCTGGTCGCGCGCCGCGCCAAGAAGGATGCGCCGAGCGCCGGCGGCTGGAACGTCTTCTTCACCTCGTGGGGCGCGGTCGACGTGATCAACCCGGCCGCCGCCGCCTTCCTCAACGCCTCGTGCGAGAAGGCCACCTTCGGCTGGCCGTGCGATGCCGAGATGGAGAAGCTGCGCGATGCCTATGCCGCCGAGTCCGATCCGGCCAAGCAGAAGGAGATCGCCGAGAAGGTCCAGCTGCGCGTGCTCGAATATCCGACGCATGCGCCGCTCGGCCAGTTCACCTCGCCGACCGCCGTGCGGTCGAACGTGAGCGGCATGGTCTATGCCCCGACGCTCGCGATGTGGGGCCTGGAGAAGAAGTGACCGCGTAGCGGTCGGGATCGTTTGCAAGCTCCACACCCTGCCCTTATGGTTTTTATGTTCTCAGGGCAGGGTGAAACTCCCTACCGGCGGTATGCGGCGCGAGCCGCGAGCCCGCGAGCGCCTTCCGCGAGGAAGGGTCAAGCAGATCAGGTGCGAGGCCTGAGCCGACGGTCATAGTCCGGATGAAAGAGAACGTGTGTCCCGCTGCTTTCGCAGAGCAGCGGGTCCGCGCGTGATCGCCTTGGGTGACGTGTCTGTTCGCCAAAGGAGATTGCCGTGACACAAGCCCACCCCACACAAGCCCGCTACGCCTTCGTCAAAGCCAGATGGCACGCCGACATCGTCGACCG
>CAZPOS010000236.1:0-2287 GCA_964588065.1 uncultured Reyranella sp. | reverse complement strand
GGCGTTCTACCTGCGGTACGACAAGCAGCCCCTGTTCGACATCGTCGACCGTGCGCTCGAGGGATTCCTCGAACTGATTCCCGCCGCGCAGGTCGACGTGTTCGACGTGCCGGGCGCCTTCGAGCTGCCGCTGTTCTCGCGCGACCTCGCCGCGACCGGCAGGTATGCCGCGGTGGCCGCCGCCGCCTTCGTGGTCGATGGCGGCATCTACCGACACGACTTCGTGGCCCAGGCGGTCGTGGACGGGCTGATGCGCGCCGGCCTGGACACCGGCGTGCCGGTCCTCTCGGTGTCGCTGACGCCACATCATTATCAGGAGACCGAACACCACAACGCGATCTTCCGCGCGCACTTCGTCGAGAAGGGACGCGAAGCCGCGCGTGCGGCGCTGATGATCGGCAAGTCGCGCGCCGCGCTCGCGGCGTAGGGCCCAGCCGGGAATTCAGGTGGGGACGTAGCTCAACCGCACCACGTCCCCGCCGATCCGGTCGTGGCTCGCGAGGCGCAGCGGCGGGCGCGGGCCGGCGAAGTAGGGGGTGCCGTGGCCCAGCACCACGGGGTGCAGGTAGATCCGGTACTCGTCGATCAGGCCGAGCTCGGTGAGGCTCTTCGCCAGGGTCGGACCGGCGACCTCGATCTCGCCGTCGTGCGTGGTCTTCAGTTCCCGGATCGTGCGGTTCAGGTCGCCCCGGATGAGCGTGGCGTTGGGCCCGACCGAGTCGAGCGAGCGCGAGACCACCCACTTAGGCTGCCGGCGCCACGCCGCCGCAAAGGCATGGCGGTCCGCGTCCCAGTCGGGCTGGTCGTCGTCCCAGTAGCGCATCAGCTCGTACACGTGGCGGCCGTACACGCTGCCGGCCTGCGCCTGCGCCTCCTGGATGAAGTGGCGGAACAGCGCGGGGCTGGGGCCGAACGACAGGTGATCGACGTAGCCGTCGAGCGACTGGTTCATGCCGAAGACGAGTCTGGCCACCGCGGTCTTCCTTCCCGGGCGATCAGTCGAGCCGGACGCTCACGCCCTCCAGCCCCTTGGCCGAGGCGGGGTAGCGCTTCATCACCTCGGCATCGTGGCCGGGGATCACCATCTCGACCCGGCCCTCGGCCAGCTTCTTGAGCTTGTCGTAGCCCGCCAGCATGTCGGCCACCGAGTAGACGATCGAGAACAGCTTGTCGTTGTTGACGCCCCAGAAATAGTGGCTGGCGTCGGAGGCCAGCACGAGCCAGCCGTTGCGCGTGTTGATGCGCACCGACTGGATGCCGGCGGTGTGGCCGCCGATCAGGTGCAGCGAGATGCCGGGCTGCAGCTCCTCGTCGCCGTCGTGGAAGGCCAGCCGGCCGCCGTAGAGCGCGCGCACCATGCCGACGATGTCCTCGCACTCGTAGGCGTGGCGGAACGGTCCCTTGCACATGTGCCGGCCGGTCGCGAAGTTCATCTCCTTGTCCTGGAGATGGAAGCGCGCCTTGGGGAAGCGGTCCCAGTTGCCGATATGGTCGTAGTGAAGGTGGGTGACGATGACGTCCTCGACCTCCTTCGCATCGACGCCGATCTCGGCCAGAAGGTCGGCCGGGTTCTTCTTCACCTCGCGGCCGCGCTGCCTGCCCACCGTGGCGTTGAAGCCGGTGTCGATGACGATCGGCTTGCCGCCGATCGCGCGGTTGCCGTTCTCGTCGAGCGGGAGGGCCGCCCACACGAAATAGTCCATCGGGAAGTCGGCATCGTGCGGGTCGGGGTTGATCTGTACTTCCCATGCCTTGCGCGGCAGATGGGCATACTTGACCGCATGCACCTCGTAGATGGGCGTCGAACGCATCTTTGTTTCCTTCCCGGCTTATCGTTGCCGGGACCCTAGCGCGCCCGCGGCCTGCCGCGCTACACTGATGGCATGGCCCGCACGGACCTCCACCTTGGACGGCGAATTAGCACCACGGTTTGCACTGCAAACCGTTGCGTTGCCGCGTTCGCCCGTCTTTCGTCCAAGGAATCGTCCGATGTCCGCCGTTCTCTCCCTCAAGCGTAGCAATTCCGCCGTCCGCTATTGTTTCGAAGCCGACGCCGAGCCCGGCGTGCTGCCGCGCGCGCTCGAACTGATCGCCAAGCGCGGCCTCGTCCCGGCCCGCGTCTTCGCCCAGGCCGACGGCGACGGCCTCAACGTCGAGATCGAGGTCGAAGGTCTGGAGCCCGCCACCGCCGAACATGTCGGCCGCTCGCTCGGCCAGATCGTCGGCGTGCGGCACGTTTTCTAAAACGTATCAACGAAATCGACCTCACCCTGAGGAGCGCTCCGCA
>CAZPOS010000235.1:0-8579 GCA_964588065.1 uncultured Reyranella sp. | reverse complement strand
CCCAGCGCAGCATTCTGTTCTGCGAATGGCCGGAGAACTGAATGCTGCGCTGGGTCTATCTAACAAGCGTTTCGGTACTGCTTTCTGTGCAATCAACGGGCGTGATGGCGCGTGATATTTGCTGGATCGAGCGCGTAGAACGGACCAAGCAAGGCGTCGATGTGTATTTTTCGGACGTCCGAAACGTCAATGTGATCCGGACCGGCGGGAAACCCGAAACATATCTGGCCTATCCCTCCAATGCCGTCCGCGTGCAGCTGTACGGCAATGAAACACCCATCGGAGCCGTGTCGGCCGGGCTCGGCGATAGGCTCTTTTCCCACAATTCTCCCCATGACAGCTGCAGCCTCACCGTCGTCATGAGGGACGGCAAGATTGGCTTGGACGCGAACGCCAGCATGCAGATGGGAGACCTGCCTCCCAGTTCAGCGAGAAAATTCATACCGGCCGAATAGGCCGCCCCCGGAACGGCTAGTACCCGCCTGGCAGGCCTTGGAGATCGACGACCTGCACCGTGTCGCCTGCCTTGCGGGCGGGATCGTGCGGCGGGCGGATCATCAGACCGTCACAGGCGGCCAGCACCGACAGCATCGAACTGTCCTGCACGGAGTGCGGCTCGACGGTGAGGCTGCCGTCGTCGGACCGGGCGAGACGGGCGCGGACATAGTCCTCGCGCTGGTCGTTCTGCTTCACGTCGACCGCGAGGCGGGCGGGGTGGGTCCGCACGAGGTTGCCCGGCAGGCCGAGCATGCGCTCCAGGGCGGGCTTCAGGAACAGGAGCGCGCAGACCATGGTGGAAACCGGATTGCCCGGCAGGCCGAGCACGCGCGCGCGGTCGCGTGCGGCGAACATCAGCGGCTTGCCGGGGCGCATGGCGATTTTCCAGAAGCCGATCTCGAAGCCCTGCGCCTTCAGCGCCGCCTGGACGAGATCGTGGTCGCCGACCGAGGCGCCGCCCAGCGTGATCAGCAGGTCGTGCTGCGCGCCGGCTTCGATGCAGCTTTCGATCAGCCGCGCGTCGTCGCGCGCGATGTCGAACAGGGTGGGCTCGCCGCCCCAGCCGCGCACCAGCGCCGCCACGGCAATGCCGGAAGAGGAGACGATCTGGTTGCGGCCGACCGGCTCGCCCGGCATCACCAGCTCATCGCCGGTCGAGAGGATGGCGACGCGCGGCTTGCGGTGGACGGAGAGCCAGGGGTGGTTCATCGCGGCCGCCAGGGCGAGGTCGCGCGTCGTCAGCGTGCGACCCGTCTGCAGCGGCATGTCGCCCGTGGAGAAATCGAGCCCGGCCTTGCGCACGTGTCGGCCCAGGCGCGGCGCTTCGAGGATGGTGATCTTCGTGCCGTCGGCCTTCGTGTCTTCCTGGATCACGATCGAATCGGCGCCCATCGGCAGCGGGCCGCCGGTGAAGATGCGCACGGCCTCTCCCGGCTGCAGCGCCCGATCGTAGGAGCCGCCGGCCGGCGCTTGGCCGACGAGGGTGAGCGTCGCCGGCGCCGCCGGCACGTCGGCGGCACGAACGGCATAGCCGTCCATCGCGGAAAGATCGGCCGGCGGCTGCATAAGCCGGGCCTTGGGCGGAACGGCCAGCACGCGGCCGGCGGCGTCGGCCACCGACACGGTTTCCGACGGCAGCGCAGAGAAGGCCGCGATCACCCGCGCATGGGCTTCGCGAACGGAGAGCATGCCGGGCTTCATCGTGCGTCCCATGTTCCCGACTTGCCGCCGGACTTGTGGAGGAGCCTCACCTCGGAGATCACCATGCCGCGGTCGACCGCCTTGCACATGTCGTAGACGGTGAGCGCGGCCACCGAGGCCGCGGTCAGCGCTTCCATCTCCACGCCGGTCCGGCCCTTCAGCTTGCAGGTCGCCTCGATGTCGACGGCGTTGCGCGCTTCGTCGAGCGTCAGGATCACGGCGACCGACGACAGCGCGAGCGGATGACAGAGGGGAATGAGGTCGGGGGTCTTCTTGGCCGCCATGATGCCGGCAAGCTGCGCCACCGTGAGGACGTCGCCCTTGGCGGCCTTCTTGTCGCGGATCAGCTTCAGGGTGGCCGGCTCCATGACGATGGTCGCCCGCGCCGTCGCGACCCGCTCGGTCACGTCCTTGCCGCCGACATCGACCATGTGGGCGTTGCCGGAGTCATCGAAGTGGGTGAGGTCGCTCATGCCGCCTGCTTGACCAGGATCTCGCGCACCGCCGCCTCGACGTCGGGTTTGCGCATGAAGCTCTCGCCGATCAGGAAGGCCGAGGCGCCGACCCGGGCCATGCGTGCGAGGTCGGCCGGGGAACCCAGGCCGCTCTCGGCCACCAGGACGCGGTCCTTCGGCACCATGGGCGCCAGCGTCTCGGTCGTGGCGAGATCGACGGCTAGCGTCTTGAGGTTGCGATTGTTCACGCCGAACAGGTCGGCCTCGATCCTGAGGGCACGCTGCAGTTCCTCGGCGTCGTGCACCTCGACCAGCACGTCCATGCCCCAGTGATGGGCGAGGCGCGCCAGTTCGGCCGCCAGCGCATCATCGAGGCAGGCCATGATCAGCAGGATGCAGTCTGCCCCCAGGGCCCGGGCTTCCGGTACCTGGTAGGGATCGATCATGAAATCCTTGCGCAGCGCCGGCAGCTTCACCGCCGAGCGGGCCTGCGTCAGGAACTCGTCCTTGCCCTGGAAGTAGGGCTCGTCGGTCAGGATCGAGAGACAGGTCGCGCCGCCGCGTTCATAGGCGCGGGCGAGGGAGGGCGGGTCGAAGTCGGGCCGGATCAGCCCCTTGCTGGGCGAGGCCTTCTTGATCTCGGCGATCAGCCCGTAGCGTCCGTCGGCGATCGTGGCTTTCAGCGCCTTCGCGAAACCACGCGGCTCGTCGGCGGCGCGGGCGAGCGCCTCGACCTCGGCCAGCGGGCGCCGCGCCTTGCAGGCGGCCACATGCACCTTCTTGTCGGCGACGATCCTGTCGAGCGTGTCGCTCATGCGCAAATCCTCTTCAACGTCGCGAGCGCCTCGCGGGCCTTGCCGCTGTCGATCGACTGGGCAGCCAGGGCCGCACCTTCCTTCAGATCCTTGGCCTTGCCCGCGACCATCAGGGCGGCGGCGCTGTTCAACAGCACGATGTCGCGGAAGGCGTTCTTTGCGCCGCCCAGCAGCGCGTGGATCGCCTCCGCATTGTGCGCCGCGTCACCGCCCTTGAGTTCGTCGAGCGTGGCGCGCTTCACACCGATCTCCTCCGGTGCAATCTCGATCTCGGTCACCTTGCCGTTCTCGAGCGAGGCGGCCCAGCTCGCCGTCGTGGTGGTGAGTTCGTCCATCCCGTCCTGGCCGTGCACCACGAGCGCGCGCTCCAGCCCGAGCTGGCCCAGCGCCTGCGCGACCGGTTTCAGCCAGCGGCGGTCGAACACGCCCACCAACTGGCGCGTCACCAGGGCAGGGTTCGACATCGGCCCCAGCAGGTTGAAGATCGTGCGCGACGGCGCCAGTTCGACCCGCGGACCCGCGACATTGCGCATGGCGCTGTGGTGGCGCGGCGCCATCAGGAAACAGACCTTGGCCTCGACCAGCGCCTGCTCGAGCTTCTCGATCGGCACTTCGAGGCCGATGCCCAATGCCGAGAGCACGTCGGCCGCACCCGATTTCGAGGTGAAGGCCCGGTTGCCGTGCTTTGCCACGGGAACGCCCGCGCCCGCCACGACGAAGGCCGAGCAGGAGGAGACGTTGTAGGTTCCGTGATGGTCGCCGCCGGTGCCCACGATGTCGATCGTGCTCTCCGGCGCCTTGACGCGCAGCACCTTGGCCCGCAGCGCCCGCGAGCCGCCCGCCAGTTCCTCGGCCGTCTCGCCGCGCACCTTGAGGCCCATCAGGAAGGCGCCCATTTGGGCCGGGGTGGCGTCGCCGGAGGTCATGATGTCGAAGGCGCGTTCGGCCTCGTCGATGCCCAGAGTCTCGCCGTTGCCCACCTTGGCCAGAAGGCCGCGAAAATCGTCGATGTCGCCGCTCACCCAGAACCCCGCGCTTTTGCCTCTTGCCGGCTCGACCGGCCGGCGCGAAGCTATAACACATGGCTCAAGAACTCATCCTCAAGGTCACCGGCATGGATTGCGACGGCTGCGTCAAGGCCGTCACCCGTGCCGCCACCGGCGCCGGCACCGCGCCTCTTTCCGTCGATCTCAAGAGCGGGGAGATGCGTCTTCCTGAAGGCGCCGACGTGCCGGCCATCACCAAGGCGATCCAGCGGGCAGGGTTCGGCGTCGCGCCCTAGCGTCGTGCGGGACGTGAAGAGTGAGCGCTAAGGCCCTGAATATAGATTGATTTTTCTTTTTCGAACTTCCGAGGCAGATCTCCTTGGCAATTTGATAAGCAAGCTTATATTAAGGGTCCTCAAGAGAGGGCTTTATGGAACTGCCCGAACGAAACCTTGGTTTTCTGCTTCACGACGTGGCGCGCCTGATGCGCAAACGGTTCGAGCAGAACGCCCGCGCCCTCGGACTGACGCGCTCCCAGTGTCAGGTGTTGGCGCATCTCGCGCGCAACGAAGGCATCCAGCAGAGCGGCCTCGCCGACATTTTAGAAGTCGAGCCGATCACGCTGACGCGACTGCTCGACCGGCTCGAGGAGGCGGGTCTCGTAGAGCGGCGGGCGCATGCGACCGACCGGCGCGTCCGCCTGCTTTTCCTGACCGACAAGGCCCATCCGCTGCTGGCCGAAATCTTCGCCATCGGAGCCGCAACCCGCGCCGAGGCGTTGGAGGGCGTCGCGGAAGCCGAGCGTGACCAGCTCTTCGCGCTGCTGAGCCGCATGAAATCGAATTTGCTGACCAGGGCGTCCGCGCCGGCCGGCGAGAGGAGTAGGAGCAATGGCTAACAGGAGTTCTTTCCGCCGCCGCGACGTTGCCGACGACGTCACTGCGCCCGCTTCGGCGGCCAACGACGCCGACCAGCAGGCGGCCGAGAAGTTGCTGCAGCGGTTCGACACGACCGCGAAGCCCGCAGAAGACGCCAGGCGGCGCAAACCGCGCAACCTGCGCCGTATCCTGCTCGTGTTGGGCCCCGCCGTGGTCCTCGCCGGCAGCCTGTTCGCCTACATGACCGGCGGCCGCTACGTCTCCACCGACAACGCCTACGTCCATGCCGGCAAGCTCACCGTGGCGACAGACGTGTCTGGGATCGTCGCCAAGGTCGACGTGCGCGAGAGCCGGAAGGTCGAGAAGGGGCAGGTCCTGTTCACCCTGGACCAGGAGCCGTTCAGGATCGCGCTGGCGGGCGCCGAGGCCAATCTCGGCACGGTGCGCAACCAGATCGTGACGCAGCAGGCCACCTACCGGCAGAAACTGGCGCAGATCGAACAGGCCAAGACCGACATCGGCTTCTATGAGACTGCCGCCCAGCGCCAGCAGGATCTACTGAAGCGCGGCGTCTCCGCCCAGGCGACCTACGACCAGGCGAAGCGCGACCTCGACACGGCGCGCGAGCGGCTGCTGGTGGCGCAGCACGACGCCGAGGCCGCCCTGGCACAACTCGGCGGCCGCGCCGACGCGCCGATCGAGCAGAACGCCAACTATCTCGCGGCCCAGGCCCAGGTCGACAAGGCACGTCGCGACCTCAACCATACGGTCGTGGTCGCGCCGATGCCCGGCGTCGTCACGAACGTCGACGCGCTGCTGCCCGGCGAATACCTCCCGGCGGCCCAGCCGGCCTTCAGCCTCGTCTCCACTCAGGACGTCTGGGTCGAAGCCAATCCGAAGGAGTCCGACCTCGCGAACCTCAAGCCGGGAGACAAGGCCACCGTGGCGATAGACGCCTATCCCGGGCGGGAGTGGAAGGCGACCGTCACCAGCTTGGCGCCGGCCACCGGCGCGGAATTCTCCGTGCTGCCCGCCCAGAACGCCACCGGCAACTGGGTCAAGGTCGTGCAGCGGGTGCCGATCCGCCTCAATGTCGAGATGCCGGAGGGCGCGCCGCCGCTGCGGACCGGCATGAGCGCCTATGTCGAGATCGACACCGGCCATCACCGCCAGCTGGCCGATCTGTTCAGCGGTTTCTGATCAGACGCGCCATTTAAGGTCGGAGGTTACTCCCCTCGCAGCGGCGCCCCCCCCCCAGCAATGACCCCATCGACCAAAGCCCTCCCGCACCACATCGTCCCGCTGACGCTCTGCGTCATGCTGGCGACGATCATGCAGGCGCTCGACACGACGATCGCCAACGTGGCGCTTCCCTACATGCAGGGCTCGCTGTCGGCGACGACCGACCAGATCAACTGGGTGCTGACCTCGTACATCGTGGCGGCGGCCATTGCGACGCCGGTGACCGGCTTCCTTGAGGCCCGGCTCGGCCGCAAGCGGCTGTTCCAGATCGCGGTCGCCGGATTCACCGGCGCCTCCGTCCTCTGCGGCATCGCCACCTCGCTGCCCGAGATGGTGCTGTTCCGGCTACTGCAGGGCCTGTTCGGCGCCTCGCTGGTGCCGCTGTCGCAGGCGGTGCTGCTCGATTCCTATCCGAAGGAAAAGCACGGCTCGGCGATGGCGATCTGGGGCATGGGCGTCATGGTGGGGCCGATCCTCGGGCCGACCCTGGGCGGCTGGCTGACCGAGGCCTACAACTGGCGCTGGGTGTTTTACATCAACGTCCCGATCGGACTCGTGACCTTCCTGGGCCTCTCGGCCTATCTCGAGGAGACCAAGACCCGCCGCGATTCATTCGACTGGTTCGGCTTCCTGATGCTTAGCCTAGCCATCGGTTCGTTCCAGATGATGCTCGACCGCGGCGAGCAGATCGACTGGTTCTCCTCGACCGAGATCGTGGTCGAGGCGGTGCTGGCTGCGCTCGCCTTCTACCTGTTCCTCGTGCAGACCTTCACGGTGAAGCAGCCCTTCATCGACCCCAGCATCTTCAAGGATCGCAACTTCTCGGTCGGGCTCTGCTTCATCTTCGTGGTCGGCATCATCCTGCTGGCCTCGCTGGCGCTGATCACGCCCTATCTGCAGAACCTGATGGGCTATCCGGTGGTGACGGCCGGCTTGATCCTGGCCCCGCGCGGCATGGGCACGATGCTCGCGATGATGATCGTGGGTCGCATGATCAACCGGGTCGATCCCCGCCTGCTGCTTGCCGCCGGCCTGCTGATCACCGCGGCGGTGCTGTGGGAGATGACGGGCTTCACGCCGAACGTGTCCGAGTGGACCCTGATCCGCACCGGCGTGCTTCAAGGCATGGGGCTCGGCTTCATGTTCGTGCCGCTCTCGACCATCACCTTTGCGACCCTGCCCGGGCACCTGCGCACCCAGGGCACGGCGCTCTACAGCCTGATGCGAAACATCGGCTCCAGCATCGGCATCTCGCTGGTGATCTTCCTGCTGACGCGCAACACGCAGCTCGTCCATGCAGAGCTGGCGGGGCAGGTGACGCCGTTCAACGATGCGCTCGCCCTGAGCGGCCCGGCGCAGTTCTGGAACATGGCGACCACCGCCGGCCGCGCGGCGCTCAATGCCGAGGTGACCAAGCAGGCCGCAATCATCGCCTATGCCAACGACTTCAAGCTGATGATGCTGGTCGCCCTGTTGGCGCTGCCGCTGATCCTGCTGCTGCGCAAGGCGAAGGGGCAGGGCGGCGCGGGCCACGCGGTGCTGGAGTAGTGCGGGGCGCTACTCGATCTTAACGCCCGCATCCTGGATGATCTTGCGCCACTTGGTGTTCTCGATGGCGATATAGGCCTCGAATTCCTGGCGCGATTCCTTGGCCGGGACGAACGAGAGGTTCTTCATCTTCTCCAGAACCTCGGGATCCCTGAGGATGCGCATGACCTCCGCGCTGACCTTGTCGAGGATCGGCTCGGGTGTCCTCGCGGGGGCCGAGAGTCCGATCCAGCCGACGGCGACGACGCCGTAGAGTCCCTGTTCGGCGAAGGTCGGCACGTCGGGCAGGAAGGGCGAGCGGCGTTCGTCGGCGATGCCGATGGCCTTCACCTTGCCGGCGCGCACCGGCCCGACGGCGCCGGGAACGGCGTCGGACAGGAGCTGTATGTCGCCGCTCTGCAGCGCGAGCTGGGCCTCGGCATTACCCTTGAATGGCACGTGCGTGAGCTTGATGCCGGCCGCGCTCTTCAGCATCTCGACGGCAAGGTGGCTGGCCGAACCGTTGCCCGAGGAGCCGTAGTTGAGATCCGCACCGGCCTTGGCCTTGGCCACGAGATCGGCAACCGAGCCGATGCCACTCTTCAGGCTGGTCATCAGCACCTGGGGCGTCAGCCCGATATTGGCGATCGGCGCGAAGTCCTTCTGCGGATCGTAGGGCAGCTTGGGATAGAGGGCCGGGCTGATGCCGTGGGTCGAGATCGTCACCATCAGCAGGGTGTAGCCGTCGGGGGCTGCCTTGGCGGCGACATCGGCGCCGATCTGGCCGCCGGCGCCGGGCCGGTTCTCCGCGATCACCTGCTGGCCCAGCGCCCTGGTCAGCTGCTCCGCCATCATGCGCGCCAAGATGTCGGTCGCCTGGCCGGCCGGGAAGGGGACGATGATGCGGATCGGCTTGGCCGGCCACGCCTGGGCGAAGGCCGACGGAGTAGCGGCGGTCGCCGCAAGCGAGAGGACAAG
>CAZPOS010000234.1:6890-8629 GCA_964588065.1 uncultured Reyranella sp. | reverse complement strand
TGGTGCCGCAGAACATCACGGTGCCCATGGGCAGTCGCTTGTTGTCCTTCCAGGCGAAGATCAACTCGCGGGGATCGCGGATCTTCGACAGGGGCCCCTCCTGGTACAGGACCTTCCTGCCGCCTTCCTGCACGAAGCTGCGCAGCACCAGTCGATCCCAGTGCGCCTCGACTTCCTCGAAGCGCCAGGCGGTGCGGCCGATCGGCTTGGCGCACATCTGCTTGGAGACGGCGATGCCGTAGCTCTCGACCTTGCGGTCGGTATGGTCTGCGCCGACCGTGACCCACAGCCGGTCGGCGGCACCGACCAGCACCGGCTCGACCTCGCCCGAACTGTCTTCGCCCAGCACCTGGATGCGATCGGCCTGGGTCAGCATCTGCGCGGCCGCGCGATAATAGATCGGCACCCGCGACGGCGGCTGAACGCCGATCGCCTTCAGTTCCTCGATGTGGTGGTTGAGCGCCGTGACGTCGCGGCCGGTCCAGCCGGCGATGACCAGGTCCTTGATCTCGACCGCGACCTTCTCGACCGCGCCCTTGGCATGGCCCTCGAATTCCAGGTGCGCCATCGTCAGAGGACGGCCAGGCGGGAGTTCAGCAGATCTGTGACCAGCATGTAGCCCGGCGCGTGGGTGATGCAGAACTCGGGCTTCACCGTCGCCACGACCGATTGCGGAGTGACGCCGCAGGCCCAGAACACGGGCAGCTCGTCGTCGCGCACCGGCACGCCGTCGCCATAGTCGGGTTTGGAAATGTCCTTGATGCCGATCATCTCGGGCTTGCCGAGATGCACCGGCGCGCCGTGTACCGAGGGGAAGCGCGTCGTGACCTGCACCGCGCGGATCGCGTCGGCCGGCTTGAAGGGGCGCATCGACACGACCATCGGGCCATGGAACGGCCCGGCCGGCGTGCATTCGATGTTGGTGCGGAACATCGGCACGTTGCTGTTGCAGGTCTGGTGCCGCAGCTCGAGGCCGTTCTCGATCAGCGCTTCCTCGAAGGAGAAGGAGCAGCCCAGCACGAAGGAGACGAGGTCGTCGCGCCACACGCCCTTGAGGTCGGTGACTTCCTCGACCAGCTCGCCGTTCTTCCAGATGCGGTAGAGCGGGATGTCGGTGCGGATGTCGAGATCCTCACCCAGCGTCGGCAGGCGCCAGTCGCCCGGCTCGGACTGGCCGAGCAGCGGGCAGGGCTTGGGGTTCAGCATGCAGAAGCGGGCGAAGTCGGCAGCGAGCGCCTTGGGCAGAATCGCGAGGTTGCCCTGGACATAGCCCGGCGCCATGCCGGAGGTGGGCAGGCGGGCGGCGCCTGCACGAATGCGCCGCCGCGCATCGCGGCCGGTCTCGCCCTTGAAGTTGGTGATCGTGCTGTCCATCGCGAACTCCTAGACGTGCTGGCCGCCGTTGATCTGGATCTCGGCCCCGGAAACGTAGCTCGATCCCTTCTCGCAAAGGAAGTGGATCACGTCCGCCACCTCGTCCGGCGTGCCGAGCCGTCGCATCGGGATCTGCTCCTCGACGATCTTCTCGGTGCCGGGCGACAGGATCGCGGTGTCGATCTCGCCGGGCGCGATCGCATTGACGCGAATGCCGCGCGGTCCGAAATCGTGGCTCATCTCGCGGGTCAGCGCCGCGAGGGCCGCCTTCGAGGTCGCGTAGGCCGACCCGGCGAACGGATGGACGCGGCTGCCGGCGATCGACGTCACGTTGACGACGCAGCCCTGCGCCTTCGACAGCTCGT
>CAZPOS010000234.1:0-6880 GCA_964588065.1 uncultured Reyranella sp. | reverse complement strand
CCAGGCCGCGCGCGAGCGCCACGGGGGCGAAGAAGTTCACGTTGAACACCTGTCGCCAGAGATCGAACGGCGTGTCCATCGCGCCCAGTCGCGCGCCGCCCTTGCCCTTGGGCGAGATGGCCGCGTTGTTGACCAGCGCATCGAGCCGGCCGCCGGCGAGGCGCGAGCGGATCTGCTCGATCCCACGGCCGATGTCGACCGGATCGGCGAGATCGAGCTGCACGTGATTCTCGCCGCCGCTCGGCCACGGGCAGAGCGCGCTGAAAGGCTGGCGCGAGATCGTGATGACCCGCCAGCCATTGGCGCTGAATTTCTTGACGGTCGCATGGCCGATGCCGCGGCTGGCGCCGGTCAGGACGAGGGTCCTGACATTGTCGCGTGGGGCTGTATTCATGGAATGATCCTAACCCGGCCGGCGCCGGAGTTCGCGGACGATCTTGAATGCGGATTATGACGCAAGTCCTACGCCACGCCTTGTAGGGTTCGCTTTTGTTCTTCGCATCATCTATTAAACCGTTGTGATTCCATGGGTTTGTTGGATTTTTAAGGCGATTTGATCTATCCTCGCGTCAGGTCTGGCCCATTTTCAGGGTCGCTTGGACCGCCGTTATTTTTGACCAAGTCGATTTTTTTGGAGTTGTCCGACATGACGGACGAGCGACGGGCCTCGACGCCCACCCCTTATCTGCGCACGGGTCCTGCCACGATGCTGACGGCGATCGGCCTCTGCGTCCTCCTGATGATCATGCAGCTCATGCCCGAAATGCGCGACGCCGGCCCGCTCCGGTCGTTCGTCGCCTCGGACGCAAGCCGCTAATCTGCTTCGGCCGCTTGTGCGGCTGCCCGAGAGCGCGCATCTAGGGGCCGAGGTTGCGCGTGCCCATGACAGCAGAACACGATCAAGCTTTGCCGGTCGGCACGCGACTGGGCGATTATCGCCTCGACGCGCTGATCGGCCATGGCGGCTTCGGCATCACCTACCGGGCGTTCGACACCCAGCTCGCCAAGTTCGTCGCCATCAAGGAATACATGCCCGTCGAGTTCGCGACGCGTCGGGCCGATGGCCAGGTGGCGCCGCGCGGCTCGCGCTTCGCCGACGATTTCACCTGGGGCCGCGAGCGTTTCCTCGACGAGGCGCGGGCGCTGGCGCGGTTCCGCCATGTCCATATCGTCCCGGTGCTTCGCTACTTCGAGGCCAACGGTACCGCCTATACGGTCATGGAGTTCGAGGACGGCCCCAGCGTGGCGCAGCTCCTGCGGCAGCCCGGCCGGCGGCTGCAGCCCGACGAGATCCGCCGGCTGACCGAGGGCCTGCTGAGCGGCCTCGGCGCCGTGCATGCACAAGGGTTCCTGCATCGCGACATCAAGCCGTCGAACGTGATCGTGCGGCGCGACGGCGTGCCCATCCTGATCGATTTCGGCGCGGCACGGCAGGCGATGGGCGGCCGCACGCGCACCCTGACCAGCATCCTGACGCCGCAATATGCGCCGATCGAGCAGTATGCGATGGACGGCAAGCAGGGGCCGTGGACCGACATCTATGCGACGGCGGCGGTGCTGCATCATGCCATCGCGGGCTTTGCGCCGCCCGAGGCGGTGAGCCGGGTCGGTAACGACCCCTACCGCCCTCTCGCGGCAACCCACGCCGATCGCTTCGATCACGCGATGCTGTCGGCGATCGACCGGGGCCTCGCCTTCGCGCCCGACCAGCGGCCGCAATCGATCGCCGAATGGCGCCCCCTGTTCGGCGGCTCGCTGCCACGCGTCGAGGACGCGCCGACGCAGCGCATCACGCCCGAGCCTCCCTCTCCGCAGCTCTCGTCGGGACCGCGGCTCGGCGGGGCCAGCCGGCCGCCGACTGAGGAGAGCAACTCCGAGCCTCCGTCTCCGCGGCGCAAGGGCTTTGCCCGCCGGCGCCTGCCGATCGTGCTCCTGGTGCTGGCCGCCGTCGCGACGTGGAAGTATGCGCCGCAGATTCGCGAACGCTTCCTCGGTGCGCCCATGGTCGAGACGCAGGCAACCCTGCCATCGCCGGTCCCGATTGGTGGACCCGCGGAACCCTCGCAGGCCGCGGCGACACCAGCGCCCGTTCCTCCAGCCTCCACGACCCCGGCGCCTGCCAAGCCACCGGTCGCGGCTGCCGATACATCGCCTCAGAAGGCGCTGGCCGATCAGGCGGCTCGCGCGGCGACCGAGGCTCGCGCCGCGTTGGAGCGCGCCGAGGAAGCGGCTCGTGCCGCCCGCGCCATGGCGGGCGAGGCGCGCATCGTCGCCGCACGGGCTGCGCGCCCCGATCTCGAGAACAGCGAGCGGCTCAGCTACAGCGGGGGCGCGAGCTATGTCGGCCAGGTCGTCGACGGCAAGCGGCAGGGGCTGGGCGTCGCTGAACTGGGCAATGGCGAACGCCAGGCCGGCGATTGGCGCGAAGACCTCATGAGCGGTCTCGGGACGGTGCGGCTCGCCGACGATACGCGCTATGCCGGCCAATGGAAGGAAGGAAAGTCCACGGGACTCGGCCTTCGCGAGAAGCCGGGTGTCGAACGGTCGGAAGGCAACTTCGTCGGCGGCCGGCTCGAGGGCCTCGCCCTGCGCCGCACCCTGACCGATCCGAACGTCCTGCAGGCCGGCGAATTTCACGGCGACGTCCTCGATGGGCCGGGCGTCGAGCGGATCGGCGAGCGCGAGCGCTACGAGGGCGGCTTTCGCGGCGGACAGCGCAACGGCTACGGTCAGGTGACCGATGCCGACGGCAAGACGAGCTCGGGGCGCTGGGTGGACGGGAAGCGCGTCGAATCGGCGCCGTAACATCGGTGGCACGGAAGTTGCGCCCTGCGGCTCGAAGAGAGTTGTAGCCGCCGCCCGTGTCTAAACCGTTGTCCGTCGTGCTTATCGATGACAATCCCGCCCGCGCCGAGATCGTGGAGTCGGGCTTGCGCGATGCCGGCTACGTGTTGCTGGCGCGACTGGACGGCACCTACGATCTGGCGACGCGCGTCAGCGTGCTGCAACCCGACGTCATCGTGATCAGCATCGACAGTCCCGGCCGCGACGCGATCGAGGATCTGCGGCGCACGACCGAGCAGCAGCCGCGGCCGATCGCGCTGTTCGCCGATCGCTCCGATCCGGCGACCATTGCGGCCGGGATGGAGGCCGGTGTCTCGGCCTATGTCGTGAAGGGGCTGACGCAGGATCGTGTGCAGCCGGTGGTCGACGTCGCGGTCGCCCACTTCAACCGCTATCACTCGATGCGCGAGGAGCTCGAGCGCGCGCGCCTGTCGCTGGTCGAGCGCAAGACCGTCGATCGCGCCAAGGGGCTGCTGATGGAGCAGAAGGGCATCGGCGAGGAAGCCGCCTACAAGCTTCTGCGCAAGCTCGCGATGGACCAGAACAAGCGCATCGGCGAAGTCGCGCAGGATCTCCTGACCTACGCCAAGGCGCTCAAGTTCTGAGCGA
The DNA here is from genome assembly GCA_964588065.1 of uncultured Reyranella sp. GTDB lineage: Bacteria > Pseudomonadota > Alphaproteobacteria > Reyranellales > Reyranellaceae > Reyranella. The sequence goes on along the minus strand of CAZPOS010000234.1, from coordinate 3,427 downwards.
CCCGACTGCCTGCCTCTTTGGCGACACTGGCGCGCAAGTGGGCAGCCCGGAAATCAACCCTCTGACGGCGATCGCGAGGCCTCCGGAACTTTCATAGTCGAATCAGCCACTTGTCGAAGCGTGGCGGCTCTTCGGGCGATTGGCACGCTTTCTGCTGCCTTATCGGCGAGGCGCCCAATGATGGGCGGCTCCTGAAATTCACCGGCAGGCCAATGGCGGTCTGCCTTCATCGGACAACGACGTCCCACACGGTCGCCTTCGGCGGCCGCATGGGGCGTCTTTTTTTTTGGAGTCGCGAGGCGTGGGAGACATAGAGCGACCGAGGGTCAAGGTGGGGTTCATCCCCCTCATCGACTGCGCGCCGGTGCTGTTCGCGGAGGTGCTCGGCCTCTACGAGCGTCACGGGCTCGACGTGGAACTGCGCCGCGAAGTCTCTTGGTCGAACATCCGCGACAAGCTCGCGGTCGGGCTGCTCGACGCTGCCCACATGCTCTCGCCCATGCCGCTCGCCACCACGCTCGGCATCGACAGCGTGAACGTCCCGATGATCGCGGCCATGACGCTGCATCTCAACGGCAACTCGATCACGCTCTCCAACGCGCTGTGGCGCGAGATCGAGGAGGCGGCGCCCGAATTCGTCGGCGCCAATCTGCCGGCCGGTGGGCCGCTCGACGTCCGCGCCCTGGCTGCCGTCGTCGCGCGCCGCGCCCGCGAGGGCCGGCCGCCGGTCACGCTGGCGTCGGTCTTCACCTATTCCTCGCACAATCATCTGCTGCGCCTGTGGCTGGCGTCGGGTGGCATGGACCCCGATCGCGACGTGCGCCTCACCGTCGTGCCGCCGCCGCACATGGTGGCTCATCTCTCGGGCGGCACGATCGACGGCTACTGCGTGGGCGAACCGTGGAACCAGCAGTCCGCCTCGCTCGGCATCGGCCGCATCGCGGCGTCCAGCCGGCAGATCTGGGACTCGATGCCGGAGAAGATGCTGGGCACGACCGAGGCCTGGGCACAGCACAATCCGAAGACGCTGATCGCCCTGGTGAAGGCCATCACCGAGGCCGGCGCCTGGCTCGACGAGCCGGCCAACCGGCCGGAAGCGGCCCGCATCCTGGCGACGCCGCGGTTCCTCAACGTGCCGGCCGAGGTCATCGCGCGGTCGCTGAGCCTGCCCGACTTCCACATCTTCCATCGCCAGCTCGCCAACTTCCCGTGGCGCAGCCATGCCGACTGGTTCCTGTCGCAGATGGTGCGCTGGGGTCAGGTGGCGCCGCGGGCCGACATGCGCGCCGTGGCCGATCGCGTGTTCCGCAGCGACATCTACCGCGCCGCCGCCAGCGAGCTCGGCCTGCCGTGCCCGCTCTCGGATCGCAAGATCGAGGGCGCCCATCCCGATCCCTGGATCATCGCGACCAACGGCGCGCCGGTGGCGATGGGACCCGACAGCTTCCTCGACGGGTCGGTGTTCGACCCCAGCAAAAAGACATCGACGACATTCAAACAGCAGGAGAGCGTTCATGGAAAATAAGAGCGGCCGCAAAGGCCTGGGTCGGCGCCAGATCCTCCGCAATGCCGGTGCCGTGACGGCAACGGCCGCGCTGATGAGCGCCGTGCGAGCTTCGTTTCCAGGCGGTGCCTTCGCGCAGGCCGCCGGACCCGAGACCAACAAGGTCACGCTGGGCTTCATCGCGCTCACCGACTCCTCGCCGCTGATCGTGGCCAAGGAGAAGAAGCTGTTCGACAAGTACGGCATCACCGATGCCAACGTCGCCAAGCAGGCCTCCTGGGGCACCACCCGCGACAACATCGTGCTGGGGTCCGGCTCGGGCGGCATCGACGGCGCCCACATCCTCACGCCCAAGCCCTACCAGATCTCGCTGGGCCTCACGACGCCGGAGAACAAGCCGGTGCCAATGTACATCCTGTCGCGCCTCAACACCAACGGACAGGCGATCTCGGTTGCGAAGGAACTGATGCCGACCGGCGCGACGGTGAATGCGGAGCCGCTCAAGGCCGCGTTCGCCAAGATGAAGGCGGGTGGCAAGGAAGTGAAATGCGCCATGACCTTCCGCGGCGGCACCCACGATCTGTGGATTCGCTACTGGCTGGCTGCGGGCGGCATCGACCCGGAGAAGGACGTCTCGACCATTGTCGTGCCGCCGCCGCAGATGGTGGCCAACATGAAGGTCGGCAGCATGGAGGCCTTCTGCGTCGGCGAGCCGTGGAACGAGCAGCTGGTCAACCAGGGCATCGGCTATTCCGCCTGCACGACGGGTGACCTCTGGAAGAACCATCCGGAGAAGAGCCTCGGCATGCGCGCCGACTGGGTCGACAAGAATCCGAAGGCGGCGAAGGCCGTGCTGCAGGCCGTGCTCGAGGCCGCGCAATGGTGCGACAAGCTCGAGAATGCCAAGGAGCTGTCGGAGATCGTCGGCAAGCGGCAGTGGTTCAACTGCCCGCCGGCCGACATCATCAACCGCATCGAGGGCAAGGTGAACTACGGCGATGGCCGCAAGATCGACAATCGCGACCTGTCGATGAAGTTCTGGCGCGACCACGCCTCCTATCCCTACCAGAGCCACGAGCTGTGGTTCCTGACCGAGAACCAGCGCTGGGGCATGATGGCGCCCGATCTCGACACCAAGGCGATCATCGGCAAGGTCAATCGCGAGGATCTGTGGCGCGAGGCGGCCAAGGCGATCGGTGTCGCGGCGGCCGACATGCCGGCCGGGACGTCGCGCGGCAAGGAAACCTTCTTCGACGGCAAGGTCTTCGATCCGGCCGACCCGAAGGCCTATCTCGCCGCGCTTCAGATCAAGAAGGTGGCGTGATGCAGGCAGCCGCCAAAGCCGCCGTCTCGGTGGCGACCGCCGTCCCCGTCCCGGAAACTTCTGCGGAGATCGTCACCTTCCGGCCGCCCGTGCGGCCGGTGGTGGAACGCCTGACCGAGGCGGCGCGCCATCTCGTGAGCGTCGTTCTGCCGCCGCTCATCGTGATCTCGATCACGCTCTTCGTCTGGCAGCTCCTGTGTTCGGAACCGGGGGCGCGCCTGCCGCCGCCGACCAAGGTGGTGGCCGATGCCTGGGACTTCATCGCCGATCCGTTCTACGACAATGGCGGCATCGACAAGGGTGCCTTCTGGCAGATCTCCAAGAGCCTGGGACGCGTGGCCATCGGCTTCAGCCTCGCGGCGGTCGTCGGCATCGCTCTCGGCGTGCTGGTCGGCCAGAGCACCTGGGCGATGCGCGGCCTCGACCCGATCTTCCAGGTGCTGCGCACCGTGCCGCCGCTCGCCTGGCTGCCGCTGTCGCTCGCCGGCTTCCGCCATGCCGATCCGTCGGAGCTGTTCGTGATCTTCATCACCTCGATCTGGCCGATCATCATCAACACGTCGGTGGGCGTGCGGAACATCCCTCAGGACTATCGCAAC
>CAZPOS010000233.1:8464-8674 GCA_964588065.1 uncultured Reyranella sp. | reverse complement strand
CGTCCTTCACCGCCCGCGTCTTCATGCCGGCCGGATCTCCGCCCGCGCCGGGCTCGGAGATGGCGATCGCCGAGCTGGTCTCGCCGGCGGCATAGGGTTCGAGATACTTCTTGCGCTGCTCGGGGTTCGCGGTTGCCAGCAGCATGTGCAGGTTGGGCGAATCCGGCGGGAAGGTGAAGGGCACGCAGGTGTAGCCCAGCTCCTCATTGA
>CAZPOS010000233.1:0-8454 GCA_964588065.1 uncultured Reyranella sp. | reverse complement strand
GGGCACGTCCAGCGCCCAGAGGCCGAGATCCTTGCACTGCTTGAAGAGCTTGGCGTTCTCGTCGTCGGACAGCGACGCCGGCTGTCCCGAAGCGAAGCGCTCCAGCACGTTCTTCTCGAGCGGCATCAGCTCATTGCGCACGAACTTCTTCACGAGATCGCGCAGCATCTGATGTTCTTCGTTGACCTGGTACATGGCAGCTCCTCCTGATTGGCCTAAGCCGGCTTTCCGATACCCTTGTTCACGAAGTCGAGCGTATAGGCCCGGGAGACGTCCAATCCCCGCGGCAACACGTCGACATCGACCATCGATTGATAGAATCCCCGCCAGCGCGCATCCGTCATGGCGCCTATTCCGCCCTGCAACGCATCTCCCGACATCACGATGCCACGCTCGTTCATCACCTTGATCGCATACTCGATACGATCATCGGTCTGTTCCGGATTGGCTTTCTTTATGAGGGCGTTGGCAGCCTCGATCGCCGGCCCGCCCTTGAGATACTGTGCCCAGCCTTCCAGCGTCGCATCGACGAAGCGCTGGATCAGGTCCCGCTTCTCCGCCGCCAGCTTGCGCGAGATGGCGATGGTGGTCTGGTAAGCGCTGAAGCCCGCGTCGGCGAGCAGCAGGTACGGCGGCATGCGCCCGATCGCCTTCGAGATCGAATAGGGCTCCGACGAGACGAAGCCCTGCTGCACCACGTTCCGGTCGGCAAGGTAGGGCGCCATGTTGAACGTGTAGGGTCTGAGCTGGTCGTCGCGCAGTCCGAACTTCTTGCGAAGGTACGGCCAGTAGGTGACGCGCCCGCCGCTCCCGATCAGCAGGGTGCGTCCCTTCAGGTCCTCGAAGCCGTCGAAGCCGGTGTCGGGATGGCCGATCAGGACCTGCGGATCCTTCTGGAAGATCGAGGCGATGGTGAAGAAGGGCGCGGATTCGCGCACATAGGTGAAGGCCTCGAAGCTGTTCGACATGGTCATGTCGACCCGGCCCGTCAGCAGCAATTGACCTATGTTCAGACTTGGTCCGCCCTGGCGGATCTCGCAGTCGATGCCGGCCTTTCGATAGAGGCCGGCGGCGAGCGCCTGGTAGTAGCCGCCATGCTCCGCCTGCGCGCGCCAGTCGGTCTGGAAGACCAGCCTGTCGAGCGACTGAGCGCGGGCGGCCCGGGCGAGCGGCGCCATCAGGCTACCGGCGGCGAGGCCGAGTGCGGTCCGGCGATCGAGGCGATAGGCAGTCATCGAGCGAGGCTCTCCCCACGGCGGTCGAACGCGAGCGCGATCAGTTCCCTCAGCGCCCGGTTCGAATAATTCAGCGCCAGCACGGAGGGCAGCCAGCGCTCCCACCACGGCGTCGCTGCGTCGGGCGGACTCCAGTCTACGCCGAACATCGCGAAATCGAGGCCACCCTTCGCCGCGAGTTTCGCCGCCCTCGGCACGTGGTAGGCCGAGGTGACGATGGCAACGCGCCCGCCTTTCACCATGTCCCGCACGTTGGCGATGTTCTCGATCGTGTTGAGCGCCTTGCCTTCGGAAACGATCGCGTCGTCGGGAACGCCGAGGTCGAGCAGGAAGCGCCGCATGGCTTCGGCCTCGGTCGTGGCCGGACCGCCCTGCCGTTCGATGAACGAACCGCCGCTGACGATGATCTTGGGCGCCGCACCGGCATGATACAGGCGCGCGGCCTGCCAGATGCGATCGGATCCTTCCGTCAGCTCGGGCTGGGTGGTGTGCGGCGGCGCGGCGGGTGCGATGCCTCCGCCCAGCACGACGATCGCCTCATAGCAGCAGGCGGGGTTGCCGGCGGTGAGACTGCGGGCCTTCGCTTCGAGCCGGGCGACCAGCATGCCCGACATGGGCGGAAACGACAGGATCAGTGTCTGGAAGATCGCAAGTCCGAGGACCGTGCCGGCGAGCCGGCGCCAACCCATCGCGCGCATCGCGAGCCACAGCACGACTCCGACGGCCAACGACGCGGGCGGCGCCATCAGGGTGGCAAGGATCTTCAGGAGGATGAATGTGGTCATGCCGGATCGGATCGCGCTCCGGCTATACTAGAATGGAACGCAGCAGGCTCGTTCAAACGAGCGCCCTGATCGCCCTGCGATGACGCAGCTGTATCGGCGCAAAAAGAAGGGCGGGCCCGGCCAGCGCCGGAACCCGCCCAATCTTGAAAAAGCAGGAAGCGTTAGATCGCGTCCTTGAGGTCCTTCGCGACCCGGAAGGCGACCTTCTTCGATGCCTTGATCTTGATCGCCTCGCCGGTGGCCGGGTTGCGGCCCATGCGCGCCGGACGGGCGCGAACCTGCAGGATACCAAGACCGGTGATGCGGACCTTGGCGCCCTTCTTGAGGTGACGAACGACCAGGCCGACGAACTCGTCGAGAGCGCCGCTCGCATCCTTCTTCGTCATGCCGGTCTTCTCGGCCAGCTCGGCGGCGACCTTGGACAGCGGAATGGTGGGGACGGTGGTGGGTTTGGTAGCCATGTTGAGGGGGTCCTTACATTTTTTGGTTTCGCCAACGTCTCCTGACGCCCCAGGGTCCCGTTGACGGCGCCAAGGTTATCCACGAATCGATCCCCCGCAAGTGCGGAATGCACGGAAAATGTCGATTTTTGGGGCTTTTTGGGCCATCAGAGGCAGTCATCCACAGATTGCAGAGAGCGTATAGCGTGTCGAGCCCCGCCCTGATCCCGACTTTCAGCACCGCCGTGAACACGTGGCAGTGCGACGAAAACGACCATCTGAACGTCCAATTCTACACCGAGTTCGCCCATGAGGCCTCGGCCAACCTGCTGGCAAAGCTGGCCTTCGGACCACGCGCCCAGCGTGCATCCGGCGCCGTCACTCGCGCAGCCGACGACCACGTCCGCTACCTGCGCGAGTTCCGTGTCGTCGAACCGGTCGAGGTCCATTCCGCACCGGTCGAGGTCGGCGAGCGCGAGATCGTCGTCTATCACGAGGTGCGCAATCCTGCGAAGGCCGAGGTCGCCGCCACCATCCGCCGCAGCATCGTCTGCGACCGTCCCTGGCCCGCCGACTTCCGTGTGCGTGCAGAGGCGGCGTGCATCGCCCTGCCGGACGCTGCGAGCCCGCGCAGCGTCGGCAAGCTCTCGCTGCCCGACCTCACCCTTGCCGAAGCGCCTTCGGTGGGCTTGATCGAAGTCGGCCGTACCCAGATCACGCCGGACGAATGCGACGAGCGCGGTGAGTTCCTGCCGCGGCACCAGTTCGGTCGCTATTCCGACGGCGCGCCGGTCCTCTGGAACCATCTGGGCTTCGACCGCGCCGCCATGCAGGAGCGCCAGGAAGGCTCGGTCGTCGTCGAGATGCTGAACCGCTATCGTCGACCGCTGCAGGCCGGAGACCTCGCGGTGGTGATGAGCGGGCTCGCGAGCTTCTCCGACAAGGTCGTGGTCTTCACGCACTTCCTGTTCGAGGCCGAGAGCGGCACGCTTGCTGCTTGTGCCGAGGCGGTGGGCATGAAGTTCGATCAGAAGGTCCGCAAGATCATGACCTTCACGCCCGAGGATCGCGCCCGGCTGGAGGCGCGACGTCTCAAGCTCTGAGAGGGAAGCGATGGACGAGAAGACGAAGACGGCGGCCGGCATTGCCGCCGGCTTGCAGGGCATGCGCTACGACGACAAACGGCTGGCCGAGCTGGCCGCCGAGGTCGAGGTCCTGAACGACGCGGTGCGCAAGGCGGCCGCCGCCCGTCTCACCTTCGACGACGATCCGGCGGCCTTTGCCAGCGTGATGTCGAAGGAGGCGCGCTCGTGAAGAACGAAGACCTCGCGCTCGACGATCTCACCTCCATCGCCGATGCGATCGCCGCCGGCCGCACGACATCGGTCGCAGCGACCGAAGCCTGTCTCGCCCGCATCGAGGCCTGGCAACCACGCACCAACGCCTTCCTGCGCGTCTACAAGGAGAAGGCGCTGGAGCAGGCCCGGGCAATGGACGCCGAACTGGCGGCCGGCAAGCGCCGCGGGCCCCTGCATGGCGTGCCGATGGCGCACAAGGACATGTACTACCGCAAGGGCGAGGTCTCGACCGGCGGCAGCGCGATCCGCCGCGACTGGACGGCACCGGTGACGGCCACGGTGCTGGGCAAACTCGATGCGGCCGGCGTGGTCGAACTGGGCTTCCTCAACATGGCGGAGTTCGCCGCCGGCCCGACCGGCCACAACGTCCATCATGGCCATTGCCGCAACCCCTGGGACCAGAGCCGCGTGACCGGCGGCAGTTCGAGCGGTTCCGGCGCCGCGGTGGGCGCGCGCATGGTCTATGGTGCGCTGGGCTCCGACACCGGCGGTTCGATCCGTCTGCCCGCTGCCGCGTGCGGAGTCGTCGGCATGAAGGCGACCTATGGTCGCGTGAGCCGGGCCGGCGCCGTCGCGCGCTCGTGGAGTCTCGATCATGTCGGCCCGCTGACCCGCACCGTGCGCGACAATGCCCGCATGCTTGCGCTCATCGCCGGCCACGATCCCGAGGATTCGACGACCAGCGAGAAGCCTGTGCCGGACTACGAAGCCCTGCTCGACGGCGGCGTGGCCGGGCTACGCATCGGCCTCGCCCTGCCGAAGGAAGGACTGGCGCCGCTCGACGCCGGGATCGGCGCGGCGGTGCAGGCCGCCGCCGACACGCTGGGCCGGCTCGGTGCGACGGTCTCGACCGTCACCCTGCCCGACTTCACCGCGCTCTATCGCGCCGCCGAGGTGATGGTGAAATGCGAGGCCGCGGCCATGCACCGGCCCTGGATGGAGAAGACGCCGGAGCTATACGCCAACCAGGTGCGCACGCGCATGGAGGCCGGGTTCTTCATTCCGGCGACGCAATACATCGATGCCCTGCGATTGCGCGCCCACTTCGTGAAGGAGTTCCTGTCGACGGCGATGGACGTCGTCGATGCCGTGCTGCTGCCGGCCATCCCCTTCCCGCTCCCTACCATCGAGGAAACCGACACGGAAACCAAAGGCGGGCCGGCGGTGCTGAAGATGGTGGCGGGCTTCACCGGCCTCACCCGGCCGTTCAACACGCTGGGCATCCCGGCGCTCTCGGTGCCCTGCGGGTTCGACGCGAACGGTGCGCCGATCGGGATGCAGCTCGTCGGCCGGCCGTTCGACGAAGCGATGCTCTACCGGATCGGTCACGCCTATCAGGGCGCGACCGATCATCACCTGAAGGTGCCGGTGTAGGCCCCTGGCGTCAGACCGCCAGATTCACCGTCACGCTCTTTCGCTGCGTAAAGCTGTCGAGCATGCCTTCGAGCGAGAACTCGCGGCCGAGGCCGCTCTGCTTGTAGCCGCCGTAGGACATGCCCGGCGTCTGGCCGCCGCCCTGGTTCACCTGCACCCAGCCCGATTCGATCGCGTGCGCGGCGCGCAGGCCCTTGCCGATATCGTGCGTCCAGACATAGGCCGCGAGACCGTAATGGCTGTCGTTGGCCATGCGGATCGCCTCGGCCTCGTCGCTCCAGCGAATCGCCACCAGCACCGGCCCGAAGATCTCTTCGCGGGCGAGACGCCAGTCGTTTGAGCGGTCGGCGAACACGGTCGGCATGGTGAAGTAGCCTTCGCTCAGCGGACCGGTCTTGGGCGGCAGACCGCCGAACACCAGCTTCGCGTCAGCGCGGGCGAGCCCGTCTTCGACGTACTTGCAGACCTTGCTGTACTGCTTGTTGTTGATGATGGTGCCGATGTCGCTCGCCTCGTCGAGCGGATCGCCGATTTTCAGCGCCGTGGTCTTCTTCTCCAGCTTCGCGAGGAAGCTGTCGAAAATGTCCTCGTGCAGAAACATGCGCGAGCCCGCGGTGCAGCTCTGGCTCTGGCGGGTGAAGCGCATGGCATTGATGATGCCGTCGACCGCCCAATCCTCGTCGGCGTCGGGATAGACGATCGAGGGGCTCTTGCCACCCAGCTCGAGCGAGACCGGCACGATGCGCTCGGCCGCAGCGCGCATGATCACCTTGCCGACCTCGGTCGAGCCAGTGAAGGAGAGCTTGCGGATCTTCGGATGGTTGGCCAGCGGGCCGCCGCACTCCTGACCGTAGCCGGTCAGCACGTTAAGCACGCCCGGCGGCAGGAACTCCTGGCAGATGTCGGCCATCAGCAGCACCGCCATCGGCGCGTCCTCGGCCGCCTTCATCACCAGCACGTTGCCGGCACAGAGCGCGGGCGCGATCTTGAGCGCCCCCAGCATGACCGGCGCGTTCCACGGGATGATGGCGCCGACGATGCCGATCGGCTCGCGCCGCGTGTAGGAGAGCACGTGCTCGCCGAGCGGCACCGTCTCGCCCTTGAGCTCCGAACCGAGCCCCCCGAAGTAGCGGAAGATGTCGGCGGCCAGCTTGGCCTCGCCGCGCGCCTGGGTGCGCAGCGCGTTGCCGGTTTCGAGCGCGATGGTGCGGGCCATCTCTTCGCTGCGCGCCTCGAGCACCTCGGCGATCTTGAGCAGGATCTTTCCGCGCTCGCGCGGCACCACGTTCTTCCAGGCGGGGAAGGCCTTCTCGGCCGCCTCGACGGCGGCGTAGACGTCGGCTTCGGCGGCGCGCGGCACTTCCGCGACGGCGGTACGCTTGCCGGGATTCTCGATGGTGATGCGGGCGCCGGACGCGCTCTCGACCCACTTGCCGCCGATCAACATGCCCTTGGGCTTGTAGGTATTGGCCGGCTGGGCCTGGGTCTTCATTTCGGCGGTGGCGGTCGACATTGGCGGTCCTCCGGGGTCCAGAAAAACGGGCCGGAGTTTGGCCCGCAGGGCGGCGCGCCACAAGCGCAACGACCGCTCCTAGCCCTTCTTCTTCTGGGACTTTCGCTTCCGCTTTGCGGTCAGTTCGCCGTATCTCATGCCTTCCAGCTTCAGCCCGTCGGGATCGAGGAAAAAGACGGCGTAGTAATCCTCGTAATATTCCCCGGCGGGATCGACGATGCGCACGCCCTGACCTTCGAGATAGGCCTGCAGCGCGTCGACGTCCTTCCGGCTGCGCAGCTGGAAGGCATAGTGGTGCAGACCGACATCGCCGATCCGGTGCGTCCTGCGGCCCTCGGCGGGGGCGATCCAGAACCGCGTGCTGCCATTGGTCCAGCCGATGGTCGAGGGATATTCGTCCGAGACCTCGAAACCCAGGAACGCGAACAGCCCGCCGTAGAAAGCCCTCGACCTTTCATAGTCACTGACCCGAATCGAGATGTGGTCTATGCCCGTGACGCGGGATGCGGGAGCCGGCTTCTTCGAACGCGCCATGAGGTCCTCCGGATTTCCGGTGGCGGCAACGGGCCGAATATCGGATTGTTTCGCCGTTATTCGAAGAGGAACGAGATGAAGCGATTCCTGAGCGGTCTTGCGTTGACGATGGGGTTCCTGGCGGCCGGCGGCGCGTGGGCCGGGACGTTGGACGACGTCGCCAAGAGCGGCGTGCTGCGCGGCGGCTTCCGAGAGAACGCCCATCCCTTCGCCTACAAGGGGGCCAACGGCCAGCCCGCCGGCTTCATGGTCCAGCTCTGCGAAGCCGTGGCCCGGGACATCGCCCAGCAACTCAAGCTGCCGGGCCTCAAGGTCGAGTTCGTGCCCGTCACGACCGAGAACCGCCTCGACATGATCAAGCAGGGCAAGATCGACCTGCTCTGCGATTCCCTCACCGAGACGCTCGACCGGCGCGCGGTCGTCGACTTCTCCATCACCACCTTCGTCGACGGCACCAGCTTCGCCATCCGCAACGACGGCCCGCGCGACATGCAGGGGCTCGCCGGCAAGAAGGTCGGCGCGGTCGCAGGCACGCTGACCGAAGAGGAGCTTCGCAAGGCGCTGGCCTCCCTGCAGGTCAGCGCCACCATCGTTCCCTTCACCGAGTTCACGGCGGCAATGGCGGCTCTGGAGAAGGGCGAGATCGCCGCCTACTTCGCCGGCGGCGCGATGCTCACGGCGATGATCAAAGACCACAAGGATGCGGCCAAGATTCTGCTGGCGAACACCTATCTCAGCCTCGAGCCTTTCGCCCTGGCCATGAAGCTCGGCGAAGGCCCGTTTCGCCTCGCCGTCGACCGGGCGCTCAGCCACATCTACCGGTCGGGCCAGATCGCCACGATCTTCGGCGACGTGTTCGGCAAGAACGCACGGCCGACGCAGCAACTGCAGACGCTCTACATGATCGCAACCTTGCCGGAATAGGCCGCAGGACCCATCTCCAGCCGATGTCGCGTCCCTTCCGCCTTTCCGTCCTCGACCAGTCGATCGCCGTCAACCCGTTCTGGGGCTGGGTGCAGCAGCCCGTGCACACGGCCAGCGCCCACCTGGGCTTGCTGGCGGGCACCCGCATCGCGGCGCCGCTCGCCCATGCGCGGGCTGTGGCTACTCGACGAGTTGGATATTTGGGCGTTTCTTGTGCCGGAATTCGATCTGGCGCGGGGCATGGCGCAGCGTCCGGATCACCACCGCTACGACGTGCTGGAGCACAGCTTC